>MVRA01000061.1 GCA_002067315.1 Methanocella sp. PtaU1.Bin125
AGCAGATGTATTCTCATTCAGAGAATCATCGGCCAGGAAATATCGAACAACCAACCAAACATCAGATCCACGACCACACCCCACAGGGGAGCGTCCCTCGGATCCTCACCACGACCCCGGAGGGGTCGTCATATGCCGCGGCCTTAGAACAGCCACTCATCCCGTGCTGACGCACTGGGTCTGGGCCGTATGAGCAGACCACGGCTATGATTTCTAACATTTTCCCGAAATTTCTCGGGAATGATATATTGTCTCGCCATCATACTTATATCTTTTCGTTGATGGCTCGCCCGTTCGCGTCATTGCCGACTTTTGTCTCAATGCCGCGCGGGATTACATCTTAAGCGTTCCATCGTATTTAAAGTTTTTCGCTGATGGACGCGAAAGACATCATATATGGTCAGTTTTTACGCCAGCCAGTGACCAGACGGGCTGACCACGCAGATGGCAGGAAGCGACGGCCATGTTGAGCGATCAACCTTGCCCTGCAACCGCGCCACGCGCGAGTCATCAAAAGGCCTTTTTCGTACTTAAAGCTTTCGCCGGCCAGCATGTGATCCTGCTATGACGGCACATTCGTCTTACACCTGCGCTGCGTAACCATACGCCGGAGATCGCTCAGCGCGGAATTGACGGCGGCCGCGACGCTGTCGTACAGGCTGCCGCTATAAAGGCACATACCGTCCATCCGGTTGCATTCATCGGGAAGATCGCTGGCATGCAGCCCGGAAAGCTGGAAGCCGGTATCCGGTATCGCGCAGCCGCTCCCGGTCCCGATGATCAGGCCTTTTTCACTGCCTGACATGTGGCAATGTAGTGTAAACCGGCGCCCGTTTCTGCGCAGGCGATAGAACGGCAGGGCGACGCCGCGGGCGTTGAAGACGTTATGATAGCCGTCGCCGATCATCAGGTATTCCCTGCCGGTCACCGAGCACTCCCTGGCGCCCAGGTACGAGGTCATCACCGGATAGCCGTAGGCCAGCATCCGGTAGAAGCCGGCACAGACGTCGAGCGCGGCCTCGTCGATCACCCGGAACAGGGTGGCGATCCCGCAGACGGAGCCTTTTTCGATGAGCCGGGTGCCCTGGATGTAGCTGGAGCAGCAGTTGAGGAAAAAGAACGGGACGTTGTTCTCTTCGGCCCGGGAAAGGTCCGCGTAGCCGTCCGGGCATTTCAGGCCCGCGCGCTCGCTGTGGCCCGCATAGTGCAGCACGTCGAAGCCTTCGGATAACGTATGCAACAGGTCGCGGCAGCCCAGGTTCGCCCTGACTTCGATGGTTGCGATCCTTTCGAGCTGTCGCTGGATGAGAAGGGATTCCTTCAGCATCGGCGGCTCGTTACATATGATACAGACCTCGGGCTTCGTCCTGTCCCGCCCATGCTTCCGGCCGTTCTTCAATGCGCCGATGCTGGAGAGAGCCGCATCCACCGGGCATCCCCCGGAGAACCAGAGCTGTGACTGCGCGCCGTAGAGTGATGGGAGCAGGACAGTCTCCGCAGTATCCGTACCGCCCCTCGTTACAGGTGTCCGTCGCGCCCGGTAATCCCTGACGGAGAGCGAGACGACGTCCCGCTCGGTGACCGGCGAGCCTGCGGGCGCATACACGGCAGACAGCGACCGCATCAGGTATGGCATCAGCTCTACGCTGGACGGGACCGGGTCTACATAGGCGGCAGTGTGCGGGGCGTTAAAAGCCCGGCCGGCTGACCGCAGCCTCTCCATGTAGAGCCGGAAACGGTCCGGCATGCCCATGAGCATTAGCTCTTCCGGCGCATAGCCAAGGATAGCCTGCAGGTCTATGCCTGCCAGCTGCCTTCCGGGGGTTGAAGCATACCGTGCGGCACAGTCAGCCTGGAATGAACGGGACAACATCCGGCCCGCCCACCGCTCGAACTGGCGATAGCCTGCCGGTAAATCGATGATCTCGCCGCGAATGCTGACGGACGGGGTGTCGCCGACGCCGACCGATGCGCCAAGGTAACAGGATAACGGAGCCATCGCATACAAATATCGAAGGTCTGGCGGAAGGCGAAAGGCGATGGGGGAGACTGCCTGCTCGTGCCTGACGCTGGTACCTGCGGGCAGGAGACTGATGTCCGGGAGATCGGGGCGGAAGAACGGGTGGCTCCGCCAGGGCGATATCTTATCCCTGACAGCGCAAAGCGCAGATATGCACCGGAATAAGGATTCGGTGTCGGGACCGGTCGCCACGGTGCATACGGGCTTTCGCCTGATCCCGACAGACACTGTTTTACTGCCTTTGCCCTGCATGATCAATCTCGCTTTCCCGGGGGTGAATTCCAGCATGCAGTCTTCCCCGGGCGTCACGTAAAGCCGGTCGCCCGATTCGAGAACGACAGCCTGGCGGTTGCCGTATATATGGTGTCTGCCGTATCCGGCGCAACGGACGGACTCGATATCGGCCAGGTCAACGATGTATGCCGCATATACCCTTACGGTCAGCTGATCGATCGATGTCTCGACCCGGCGGTCCACGGGAAAGAACATTCCCGGCTGCCGGCTGGCCGCCATACAGGGGCCAACGGCCTCCGCTTCGCTAATCCCGGCGCTGCTCTCGCTTATCATACATACCCCTCAATACAATGCCCGACAGGTCGGGCGTTCGTGCAATGAGGGTTGCGGCTGAAACGAGATATAAGTGATTTTGTCTGATCTTAAATGGGCCGTTTAATTTTAATGACCCGGTATAACGTTATGGCTGGTAGAGATAGAATGTGGCCTGCTTAAAATTAATACACCGCGAATGCCGGTAGAACCGGCCAAGGTCGGCGTGCTCGGACGAGAACGGGCGGATGATGAGATCGGCGCCCGCCTTCGCGGCCACTTCGGCGATCGGGCCCATCATGTCGGGCGGCGGCCGGATGGAGTAGACCAGCGCAGCGCCCCGGTAGAGGCTGAAGTCCGGGCGGAAGATGTCGTCCCGTACAAAGCGAATGCCGGATATCCCGGGATCCGTGACGTCCGTACATACGAGATCGAAGCGCTCCTGCAGCAGCCGGGCGACGTCCGGGTGTCTGCCCACACCCACTTCTACGATGCGGGCGCCGGGCGGATAGCGGGATAAAATGTAGCCGGCGAGGTCATCATAACCTATAATGCCCATGAGCCTCCATATGATGATCAAAACGGTAAATACTTACGGGTGATGCCGCTGATCAATATCAGGCCGTTCGAGCTTAGCGATTCCCGGGATGTCCTGGAGATAGAGGAAGCTATTTTTAACGAGCCGAACCCGCTGCTGTACCAGGTGATGGAGAGCCTGCCTTCGGAAGGCTTCATGGTCGCCGAATGCGACGGGACCGTCTGCGGCTACCTCGTGGGGACCATCTTCATGGACGAGGCGCGGGTGCTCCTGCTGGCGGTCAAAGAAGGCTACCGGAACCGGAAGATCGGCACGAAGCTGATGAACACGTTCATCGAATCGATACAGGGCCGGGCCAACATGGTGCGCCTCGAGGTGCGGAGCAACAACCTGGCCGCCCAGACGTTCTATTTCAAGATGGGCTTCCGGTTCATCGGGATCGTGAAGAACTATTATAAGAACGGCGACAGCGCCTACATCATGGTCAAGCCTTTAGACCGGCTAACGCTTTTTCTCTGATGCCGGAGATCTCGATCCGCTTTCCCGCGGGGACGATGGAGTGGCCGGTGGCCCGGGTGATTTCCTCGCCAAGGACATAGATCGCCCGCTTGTGGTCGTTTTTGCTGCGATGCACATGCGCCGGGCTGATGCGCAGTGCTTCGTAGCCGCTGAAGTCGGCGTCCGGGCATCCGGCCTCGATGTGGCGTTTCACCTGCGCCAGCACGCTGTGAATGTAAAGTAGCTCCTCTTTCTGCATCGTACCATCCATAAGCCCCGCCGGGCTGAACATTGTAGCTACATATGGAGTATATACTTATTGGTTGGTAGATCGGCTGATGCAGGCCTAATTGCCAGGCAATCGTTAAAAAATAGAAAGGGGCTCGATGCCCCTTTACTCGCTGGTAATCACTTTCACGTTGGCGGGCTGCTTGACAATGCTGCCCATCTTGACGCCCACGAGGTACTCGAGGTTCTTCTCGGCCGCGATGTCCAGCATGCGCTGGGTGATCACGCCGTCGAAGACGACGCTCTTGACGTCGCCGTTGGTCTCCTTGAGCGTGTTGGCCAGGTCGCGGACCGCGACCGTCTGGAGCACGTTCTTGTTCGCGTCCAGCAGCCTGGCGCTCAGGGTGCCCGAAAGCTCCTTCATGATGCCGTCGAACTCGCTGGGCTCCTTCTCCTTCCGGGGTGCGGCCTGCTCGCGGGGCTCGCGGGGCTCGCGCTGCTCGCGCTCCCTGCGGTCCTCGCGGCGGTCATCCCGGCGGGACTCCCTGCGGTCCTCGCGGCGGGACTCGCGGCGGTCGGATTCCTCGTCCGAGCCACGCCTCAGGCTCTTGCGCCTCGGGGTCTCTCCGCGCTCCGGGCGTTCCCGGCGCTCCTCGCGGCGCTCCTCGCGGCGTTCCTCGCGCTGCGGGTACTCGCGCTGCGGGGCTTCGCGCTGCGACGGCGCCTGCTGGGGCTCGGGCCGGGCGGCGAGTGCCTGCGCGGCCTCCGACATGGGCTCCTTCGCCCGCTCGGCCGACTGCGGCGAGGGGGTGATCTGCTTGTTGCGCCTGCGCTGCGGCACGTCGACGACCTGCTCGACCGGGACCTTGCTGCGGAGGGCCTTGATGACCTCTTTCTGGGTCAGCTCTTCCACGCCCTTGCCGTCCGGCGCGCGGGCGACGAAGTCCACGTCGGCCACCTGGAGCAGTTCCTTGAGAATGAGCTCTCCGCCCCGGTCGCCGTCGGTGAATACCGTCACGGTCTTCTTCTTGCTGAGCTCGGCCACGAGCTGCGGGACGTTGGTGCCCTCGACGGCGATCGCGTTCTTGATGCCGAACTTGAGCAGGTTGAGCACGTCCGCCCGGCCCTCGACGACCAGGATCGCGTCCGAGTCGAGCACGTTCGGGCCGGCCGGCAGGTTGTCGATGAAGGTGACTTCCTCGACCCGCACCGCCTGCTTGACGGCGTCGGTGATCTCCTGGCTCTCGGGCACGGTATTATCGAACATCTCCGTCAGGATGTGCTTCGCGCGGTCGATGATCTGCTTCCGCTTGGACGAGCGCACGTCCTCGATCTTGGTGACCGTGATCTTCGAGATGCACGGGCCCACGCGGTCGATGGTCTCCAGCGCCGCCGCCAGGATCGAGGTCTCGACCTTGTCCAGGCTGCTCGGGATGAGGATGTTGCCGCTCGACTTGCCGTACTTAGAGGTGATGTTGACTTCGATCCTGCCGATGCGGCCGGTCTTCTGCAGCTCGCGAAGGTCCAGGTCCGCACCGAGGAGTCCCTCGGTCTGGCCGAAAACTGCCCCTACCACGTCGGGGCGTTCGACGACGCCCTCGGCGCTGATATGAGCGTGAATTACGTATTTTGTCGTGTCAGATTCTTCCATTTTTAACACTTCCCTGGTCCCTGACACTCTCGAAAATAGCCGGGTAATAAAAGTGGTCTGTCCGCAGGCCTTACATGCCATGCATGTCAATGTGCTTTGCACGTCGCACATGCCCCGCATGTCGAACATGCCCCGCATGTCGAACATGCCCCGCATGTCGAACATGCCCCGCATGTCGAACATGCCTTGCATGTTAAGGACGCTTTACCAGACCTATGGCGTACCTGTATGCTGTACGCCATACGCTCATATATATCCGCTAAACGGCAATGCACAAATGGTGGGAGGTGTCACGCCGTTTTCGTGAAGTATGATGAATGGATGATTATTACCCTGACTATTGAAGTGTAGGGAACCGTTGTCTCTACTTTTCAATGGAATGCCGCCGTCAACGGGCCTTCGTCATTATAGCGATCAGGCATGGTTGATCCGGCTTATTGGCGTACTACTGTGTGCGCTAGAGGTTTAATAATGTTGTGGTTTCATGGAACAAACTACGCGCATCTTTTCCACGAAACTGTGCAGGCTCTCCACGTCCTTGATTTCCTTTTTCAGAAGGTCTCTGAGAGAATACCTGATGCTGTCGTCGGGCCGGGCGCCGTCCGCTTCCATGAACCGGCGGATCTGCAGGGCGACCTCTTCGCCACGCTCGTCCCAGTCGGTCAGTATGATAATGTCTTTCTTTGACCGGGCCAGGCGCTCGGACAGGTTCAAGAGCGATTGCTGCGAGGTCATGACGATCTCGCCGGTGACGCCCAGTTTCTCCAGGGCTTCGCGATCGCGCCGGCCCTCGACCAGGACGACCGCGCCGCACAGGACCCGATCTTTAAGCTCGTCGATGGCCTGATCGATCGCGGCGAGCCGCTCGCAGTCATCCATCCAGACGGGCCCCCATGAGCTTTATGACGGCTTCGACGCCGACGCCGCGTATCAAAACGCTCTTCCGGCTGTTCGTGGCGCCGGAAGTGATCTCTATGCTGGTCGAAGGTATGCTAAAAAGGCCTGAGAGCGCCCTGATCAGCTCATCGTTGGCCTTGCCCTTTTCCGGCGGGGCCATCAGCCTGACCTCGATGCGCTTCCGCCACGGGTTATAGCCGCTCGGCACCACGGTGCTCCGCGAGCCCGGGGATACTTCCAGGTCGATGACAGCGCCTTCTTTCGTGGCCCGGATGGCCTCTGCGAACGACATTAGTGTGTTGTTATCGAGTTTTGATAAAAAGCGTTGCGGTTTGCTACGGCTGTGAGATGAAAAATAATAACAGGGAACTATCCCCTGGCCGCTAACTCCGGGAGATCATCCTCGTATGAGTAATCTCGCTGTCCTTCCCGGTTACCCTCGCAGCCGGGGTTGAATATTCCGCGTTGAGGTTGTCTTGTCCCTCACAGACAGGAATACCCATTAACTCGGGCAAGGACCTTACAACACGGATGTATGATTTTGCTCCCATTATGCACGGACGATCACAAAATCATTGACTGATGCATTCACGCCCGTCCTCGTAGAGAGCAGGATATAGTGTACGGTGCGAGGTTATAAAGTTTATCATCGCGGAAAGTCGAGAGACCGGCAAGGAAGAGGCGATGATCGCCCATTCTGGCGACCGGGACGCTGGCGGGCGGTCGCGCACGCGATGGCAGGAAAGGTGCCCGGATAATGGCCGACAGGCAATTGTTAACGAGCAGACTTCGGCCGACGGGCATAGCCCTTACCGCGGATGAGCCGCCCGGCGCCCCGCTTCGCGTAGAACTCTTTACCGTCGAGCAGCAGCTCGCCCCGCAGCATCACGGCAGAGGGAAAGATGCCCTCGAAGCCCTCGTAGGGGGTCCACCCGGCCTTGCTGTGCAGGTTCGCGGCAGTAATCACGCTCTTTGCGCCCATATCGACGAAGATGAGGTCCGCGTCGTACCCGCGCGCCAATCGTCCTTTCCCGCCGATGCCGAAGACCATCGCCGGGTTCGCCGAGGTCATGTCGATCAGCCGCTGGAGCGGGAGCCGCCCGTCTGCCACGGCTTTCAGCATCAGCGGCATCATGGTCTCCACCCCCGGGACGCCGGCGGGCGCTTCCCTGACGGGCAGCTTCTTCTCATCGGCTGTGTGGGGCGCGTGGTCCGAGGCCAGTACTTCGACGGTGCCCTCGTTGACCGCCTTCCACAGCGCGTTCACGTCCCGGTCGTCGCGGATGGGCGGGTTCATCTTGGCCCGGGCGCCCAGCCGCTTCCAGTGGCCCATGGTCAGGAACAGGTGATGTGGGGTGACGTCACAGGTAATCCCGGCCTTGCTGATCAGCTCGATCGACTTCGCGGTGCTGACGTGGGTGATATGCATGGGGACCTTCGTCAGCCGCTGCAGCTCGATGGCCTCCGTCACGGCGTTGACCTCGGATTCCGGGGGACGCATCTGCGAGTAGACCGACGCCGACGTATCGTTCTTCAGCGTTTTCTTGAGCCGTTCATGCAGGGCCTCGTCCTCGGCGTGGATGCTGGCCATCGCCCCCAGCCGGGCGATCATTTTTAGCGCTTCCCGGAGCGTTTCGGGGTCCAGGCCCATGCCCCCGGTGCTGTGCGCCATGAACACCTCCCCGAACGCCAGCACGCCCAGTTCCCACAGCCGGGGCAGCCGCTTCAGGTTACCGGACACGCCGCCGTTGATGGCGAAGTCAATCATGCATCGGTTCTGCGCCACTGTGCGCTTGACCTCGAAGGAGTCTTCGTCGACCGTCGGCGGGTCGGTGTTGGGCATGTCGACCACCGTGGTGACGCCCCCGTAGATCGCCGCCCTCGAGCCGGTCAGCCAGTCCTCTTTCTCCTCCTGTCGGAGGTCGCGGAAGTGGACGTGCGTGTCGATAGCGCCCGGCATGACCAGCATGCCCCGGGCGTCGAACGTCTCCTCGCCCTTCAAAATTTTCCCGATGCGGCTGATCTTTCCCTCGTCGATGCCAATGGAACAGGAAATGATCTCGCCGTCCAGGAGCGCCCTTGCGTTCTCCACTACCAGCCCGTGCATAATGGTAGAGACTGCCTGCCGGGATAAATAGGTTTTTACGGCATCTTATGATTCTATATATATTTGAGAATCATCCGCCGACAGATAAAAATAATACAGATGCCTCGACAGATCGGCAAATATTAAAATGATCGTTCGTTATAGACTAACTATATAGAATATATAGTTATATATAGCAAGCGTTATGCCGGATTAAGGGTTCATAGATTCCCGGATAAACAGGATTTCTGGAGGCTGGTGGATGGACCCGTTCGTTCTGATGATCATCGCGATTCTGGTGGCGCTGGCGTTCGACGTAATGAACGGCTTCCACGACACGGCCAATTCCGTGGCCACCGTCATATACACCAAGGCGCTGCCGCCACAGGTGGCCATCGGCATCGCGTCGATCATGAACATCGTCGGGCCGTTCCTCCTCGGGACGGCCGTCGCCAAAGTCATCGCTTCCAGCATCATCCCCACCGAAGTCCTTTCTATCGAAATTGTCATGGCCGCCCTCATGGGCGCGATCATCTGGGACCTGATCACCTGGTGGTACGGGCTCCCGGTCAGCTCTTCCCACGCGCTGATCGGCGGCCTCGTCGGCAGCGGGCTCATCGCGGTCGGGCTTAGCGGCATCAAGTGGTCGGGGCTGACCAACGTGGTCCTGGCGCTGTTCATATCGCCGATCGTGGGCATCATCCTCGGCATGGTCGTCATGTTCCTGGTCGGCCGGTACGTGATTACGAGGCTCGGCGCGGCCCGGAGCAACTCCATTTTTAAGAAGATACAGATCCTCTCGTCCGCGTGCGTCAGCCTGACGCACGGCTCGAACGACGCGCAGAAGACCATGGGTATCGTGGCCATGTTCGTGGCCGTCACCTACGGCTACGACAAGATCGTCATCGAGCCATGGATGGTGCTCGCATGCGCGCTGGCCATCGGCCTCGGCACGGCCCTGGGCGGCTGGCGCATCATCCGGACGCTGGGCGAGAAGATCGGCAAGGAAGAGCTATCCCCGTCGCAGGGCTTCGCCGCTGAAACCGGTACAGCCATCACCATTGCGATCGGCTCTCATGTAGGAGCACCTATAAGTACCACCCACGTATTATCATCTAGCGTAGTCGGCACTGTAATGATCGGTGGTATCGGCGTCCTCAACAAGAATGTCGTGATGAACATCCTCATGGCATGGGGGCTCACCATACCGGTCTCCGCCGTTGCAGCTGCCATCTCATACCTCGCGTTAACGCTGGTGGGAATATGACAGACCCTCTACGATCGATAATGAATCTCTTCGCCAAGTCCCCCTTCAAGCCGCTGACGGAGCATGCCGTAAAGGTCAAGGTCACCGTGGAGAAGATGGACGAAGCGGTGAAGGCGTATATCGAAGGCGCGGAGCCGGCAAAGATCAAAGAGTATTACCTCCAGATCAGCCAGCTCGAGCACGACGCGGACACGGTGAAGGATACTATCCGCATGCAGCTCCCGTCAACGTTGCTCATGCCGGTGGACCGGACGGACATCCTCACCTTCCTGAAGCAGGAGGACGACGTCGCCAACAGCGCGGAGATGGTCGCGGAGATCCTCACTATCCGGCCGATAAGGCTGCCGCCCCTGGTGAAAGAGCAGATCGTAAAGCTGGAGGCCGCGGTCATCGCGACAGTGAACGAACACCTGCAGGCGGTCGACAAGATCGTCGACCTCCTCGACTCGTCCTTCTCCTCGAAGCGTGTACGCGAGGTGCAGGAGATCATCGGCAAGGTGGACACCAGGAAGCACGAGGTCGACATTATCCGGCGCAAGGCCATGAAAACCGTCTACGAGCACGAGGCCGAACTGGGCGCGGTCAACATCATGATCCTGATCGAGCTGATCGAGGAGCTGTCCTGGGTCGCCGGCCACGCCGAAAACTCGTCCGACCGGCTGCGGATGATTACCGCCAAGCGCTGATCCAGGGCGCCAAGGGTCCAAGAGAAGAGGCCAAGACGCCACTGTAGAAAATATGAGACGCCAAGGCGCCAAGTGTTTTTTTTAATTTTAAGGCGCCAAGCTACAAAGATAAAGCATATGCTCTTTATAACAATAGGCTTGGACCCCTGGCATCTTGAACAAAAAATTCACTTGGACCCTTGGCGCCTCTTAGTTTCTACAGTGGTCTTGGCGGCTCATCTTGGACCCTTGGCGGCCTGGCTTATTTGCGGACTTCGCACCGGTCAAGGGCGGCGTCGATCTGCAGCTCGATCACGTCGCCGCGGGGCTCTTTTTCTGCGAATATCTGGCCGGTGAAGGTATACACGTTCGTCCGGTCGTCGACCCACATGTCGGGCAACAGCCCGGCCTTCATGCACGCGCCTTCCAGGAACTCCTCCGGCCCCCACCGCTGCTCGACGGGCACCTGGGGGAGCAACAGGCCACGGTACAGCCCGCGCTCGATGATCAGGCCGTCGCGCCCGATCCTGATGCTCTTCGGGCGATCGGCGGGCTTCACCCGTAACAGCTCAGGCTCGGACAACACGGTCACCTCGAGTTCGATGTCACCCATCTCCGCTGTCCTGACGCGCGGGAACCGGGGGTCCTGGGTGGCCGCCTGGACGGCCGCGTCGACGACCGCTTTCCCTAAGGGCAGGTCGGGATAAGGATAGCCGATGCAGCCCCGCAGGTCGCCCATCATCTTCAGCGTCACGAATACGCCGCCGGGCTCATCGAAGGCCGGAGGGAGGCCGACATCAGGGACCTTATTGGTCTTCAGGTACGCCTCGATGACCTTACGGGCCGTTTTTACCGCGATGGTTCCTTCCTCCAGGCTGAGCATGATCTCATGTACGTGCTACCGCGTGAAAAATGTACTGATTGCCCGCCTCCTTTAACCATACAGCAGTCGGACAGTTACCCGCGCGCGTGTACCGGGGAGGCTGGCGTGTCACCGACAGGGAGCGACTGCAGCAATATTTATATATAAACTCCGGACATGTATAACCAGAAATTAAGACCGTGAGAGAGGAGGGACGGCCGCCGCCGTTGACCGGCACGAAGGTGCCTCAGGTCAATGGTGAGGAAAGTCCCCCCACCGCCTGGACACACAAATGTCTGCAAGGGCATACGGCGAGAGTCGTGGCAATGTCACAGAAACGCTACGGCCGCGCGTCAATGCGATGATTCGGCGACGATGAGGTCGCGCGCAGGCCGATGAAACGGTCAATCCTTGTGGGTGCAAGCTGAAGCGGGCCTGTTCGGGAAGTCCAGTCCCGGCCCCGGTTATAGCGCATAGATGAATGCCGTCGGCCTTCGGGCCATGAACACAAGGGGGCTTACTATCCCCACTCACGGTCTTATAAAATAAGGTTGTTCGACCGTCTGGCGAACGATCATTTTTATACAAAATTGAGTAAGTTATATCACTATTGCTGCTTACCTACAGTATGGTCGACGGATGCTATGCGCAGGTATAATCTGGGCTTGAAAGAGCTTGACGAGGAGATCGGCGGCATCAGAAGCGGGGCCAATATCTTGCTCATCGGCCCTGCCATGTCCGGCAAGAATGCGGTGCTCAACAGCATCATGTCCTGTGGCCTGCAGAACGGCGAGGCCATCGTGCTGGTCGAGACACGCGTCCCGGGAGCCGAGGCGCTCGAGAAGCTCGATCTTCACGGATCGTCTCACATCGGCGTCGTCGACTGCGTTGCCCGGACGCTGGGCGTCAACGCGAAAGACACGCCCAGCATCAGGCACGTGTCCAGTCCCGTCGACCTGACGGGCGTCGGGGTGCGGGTGAGCCAGCTCATGGAGGACTTCGGCCGGGTGAACGGCGGCGAGGCGCGGCTGTGCGTCGACTCGGTCTCGACCATGCTGATGTATTCGAACCTCCAGGTCGTGTTCCGTTTCCTGCACGTCATGGCCGGCCGGGTCGCCCTGCAGGGCGACCTCGGCATATACGTGGTGGACGAAGGCATGCATGACAGTCAGACCATCGCCACGCTGAAACAGCTTTTTAACGCGGTGCTACAGGTGAAGGTCGAGGACGACCGCACATACATCAGGGCTGTCGGGCTAACGCCGCGCCCGACCTCGTGGCTGGAGTACGAGATCGTCGGCCAGGCGGCCGCGATCAGGAAGTCGTCATGATCAAGACGGGCATTGCCACGCTGGACGAGCAGCTGAAAGGCGGGATACCGATCGGCAAGACCCTCGTCTACTTCGTCGCCCCCGGCGTCAACGGCGACGTGTTTACCCTCCAGGCGGTCTACTCGGACCTGGTCGAGAACGGAGTCTGCTATTACGTGACCAGCAACTGCGCCCCGGACGTCGTGCGGACCGGTTTCCGGGAATACGGCTGGGACCTGACGCCCCACGCGGCCCGGTTCGCCATCGTGGACGGCTATTCGGGGCAGCTCGGTGTCCCCTCGCAGGAGACCTTCGTGGTCGACGACCCGGAGAGCATCGCTTCGGTGGACCGGACGATCATGGCGATCATCGAGACGCTGTCGCCGGGAGACATGATCGTCTTCTCGTCGCTGGCGACGATCTTCGACAAGTGCCGGAACGAGAGCACCGGGCAGTCCATCCTCGACTACGTGAGGAAATGGAACAAGATGGCCGTGCTGAACGGCGGTGTCGTACTCTACAGCTTCGCTGACCGGGGCTATGACCGGGAGCTGACTGACCAGATCAAGAACGGCTTGTGCAACGCTTCCATCCTGGTCGGCGGCGTGGGCGGCGGGCACATCTACGGAGACTATTTCAAGCTGCACACCTGCGACTGGGCCCGGCCCCCGGAATGGCCCACGCCCTACAAGGTCATCAAGCCGGGCGGAGTCAGGGTATACATCCCGAAAATTCTGGTCACGGGCCCGAAGGGCTCCGGCAAGTCGACCTTCGTCCGGACGGCGTCACTCCTCTCGTCAGGTAAGGCGGTCTCCGTCGACCGGGCCGGGACCACGGTGGCGCTCGACTACGCGAACGTCACGCTGCAGGGCTTTACCATCGACATTTTCGGCACCCCGGGACAGGCGCGGTTCAACCCGATCCTGAAGACGCTCGCCAGGGACGCGATCGGCGTCGTGCTGGTCGTGGACTCGACGGACGCCCGGAGCTTCGACCGGGCCGTGGAGATCCTCAAGATTACCTGCGGGAAGAAGACGCCCTACGTCGTGGCCGCGAACAAGCAGGACCTCCAGGGCGCCATGGACCCGGAGACCGTCCATAAAAAGCTCGAGATGCCCGGGGACGTACCCGTGCTCGGCACCTGTGCCCTCGACCCGGCCAGCGTGGTGGAGACACTGGAAGAGATCGTCCGGAAGATCGTGGAGGTGCGCTAGATGCCCGTCACTGAGCTGGACCAGGTGCTGGCCGACATGAGGCGGGCCGGTGGCATCCGGGCCATCGCCATCGTGTCCCGCGACGGCATCCTGATCGCCTCGGACATGCCCGCGGAAATCCATCCCGAGACCTTCGCCGCAATGTCCGCCATCATACTGGGCGCGGCCGAAACGGCGGCGCTGGAGATCAACACCCCGGCTCCCGATCGCATCATTGTGGAGACCGACGAGGGCCGGCTGGTCGTGTCAGGGGCCGGCGAGCGGATGATGCTGGTCGCGCTGGCAGAAGCGCAGGCGGGCCTGGGGCACGTGATCGTCGAGATGAGCCGCGCTGTAGACCGGATCAAAGAGCTCTTCGGTGAATCTCCTGGATAAACATTCCTTGAAGGTCAGGAACTGTCCGCGGAGCTATCGGCTGCCTCGCGCGCGCACGCGAGACCGGGCCGGAAGAGCCCTTTATCGAAGGCCCGGCATGTCACGCGTCCCACGGGGCTCTGCGTGCCACGCGGGACGATGGCCCGGTTTAAAACCGTTTAGAGATGACTGCTAAAAAGATACCTGACGCCGTCGATGCTCGCGGTTATTATCAGCGGCGTTTTCCTTGTGGAGCGCCGCGGCCTTTTTGTCCTTTAAACCCTTGCGGTCTGCCGCCTGCGTTCTTCGGCGCGCCCTGGCGGGGTGGCGTCCGCCTCCGGGCGTTCTGTGCGGCAGGCCCGGGAGACGCGCCCCTCCGGGTCTCCTGTACGACAGGCCGGGAAGGCGAGCGCACCGCAGGAAGCTTCTTCTGGCTGCGTGCCAGCGTCTCCTTGGTGCGGAGCGGCACGAAAGGCGCCTTGTTCAGCGTCCTCCGCCGGACCTCCCGCCTGCCGCCCTGTTCGGCATACAGCATGATGGCGGCAGCGGCGATGTCCTCCGCGTAAAACGAGTCCTCGAGCGCCTTCACGATGTCGAGGTACTCGTCGTCTACGCCTTCTTTGATCGTTTCGGTAATGCGCTGCCTGATCTCAGAAAGTTCGATGTCTGTGATAGTCATTCCACCTGAAATTTTTAATATGAAGGTCGGATACGATCATAAATACAGCACATATCGTTTAAAGTTAATCCCCGGCATCTCTGACGGTTTAAAAAAAATAGTGTCGGAGAGGCGGTATACTCCTGTACGGGAGATAACGGGCAATGGCGGGTCTTTTCAATTGATCGGTATGCTGCTGCCCTTCTTTTTCTCGGCCTTGGGCATGGTGATCTCCAGTACGCCGTTGTTGAAGCTCGCGTGGGACTTGCTCTCGTCGACCGGCGTCGGCAGCCGGATGGCCCGGTAGAACCGCGAATAGCCCCGTTCCCGCCGCAGGTAGCCTTCGTCCTCGCGCTCTTTCGCCGTCTTCTTCTCGGCGCTGATCTCCAGTATATTGTCCTTCACGCTGACGTTGATGTCGCTCTTGTCCACGCCCGGGAGATCGGCGGTGATCACGATGTCGCTGTCCCGGTCGATGACGTCGACATAGGGGACCTGCGCCTCTCTCGGCGCGGGCATCTGCGAAGACTCGATATACTCCGGGAACTCCTCGAAGAGGCGGCTCATCCGGTATTGCATCCGTCTTAACTCGTCAATTGGATCCCATGTGTATGGCATTCGGTATCCCTCCTGACATGAACTAATGTTTAGTTAGTCTTTTATGTATATATAGTTAACTCATACACCGCCTCGATGAGGTCGGGAGTGATAATAAATCCACTACAGGTGATGATTCGTGTACGTCCTTTTTAAAGAATCGTGCCTTTTCGGCGGCCGGCACGGACCGGCGACTATACCCTCCACTGGCGCATGCGCGCGCGTGCGCAGGGAGAGCGGACAATGGCACTGTACACCGAGGAAATGCAAGGTACAGTAAAAGGCCGCAGAGACCGCAGAGGTTCGCAGAGATCGCAGTTTCCCTTTTAGAAATGGCACAGCGTAAAGCTATAGAACCGCGTTCTCTGCGAACCTCTGCGGTCTCTGCGGCCTTTAACCGCGCCCTGTGTGTCCAGTCACGCAATTAAAGAATCGGAAAATACGCGATCCGGTGTACTGTTCATCCGTATAAGAATGTCTGTTGCCTTGCCGCTATCTCCGGGACATTAATACTCTAGCATAGTGACGACGTGCCTGTCGTCGCGAGAAGTCGGCTATAGCCATAAATACATAACGACCAGAGACTCAGATCGATGCCTGCGGATGATTTTTCGGTGACGCTCGCGCCCGTGGAGGATATGGACGGAGGTGGGTCGAGGACACACCACGTCATCCTGAAGCGCAGGTACGCGTCCCTCGCACAGTCGGCCTTCTCCTGCCGTATCCATGATAAGATCGCCCCGAACAGGGACTACCCGTACGAAGGCCTGTTCTGCCTTTCGGGCAGCGATAACTGGAAATTCATCGACACGATCGCGCTGGGGCTGCGAAGGGGAGAAGAATGGCTGACGCTGTCACCGGAAGCCGTGAGGGCGTGGCCGTGGAAGTGCGAATACGTCTACGGGGCAGACGGCATTTCCGCCACCGCAGCGTACTATCTCTTCGAGGCAGACGGCGGCGCCGGCGTCATGGACGTCTCGCTGAAGGGCAGAAAAGCGGATAAGACGACGATCGTCCTGGAGCCGTTTTTCGACATACGGTTCATGTATGACCCTTCCATTCCCGATCGTCACCGGGCCAGTATCGATAAAAACAAACTCTATGTGAGCGCAGGCGATCATACCGCCTGCATCAGGGCAGACCGTGCCCGTTTCACCGGGAACGGCAGGCAGATATCGTGGGAGTACAAGCTGGGCTCCGGCAGCCGGCAGATGCAGGACGACACGCCCCGGTTCGTGCCTGAGTTCCGGGTGGTCTCCTCGTTCTATGAGATCGAAGCCGAAGGGCCCGAAGTCGCGCTCCATTTCGCCTGCGGCGACAGCGTTTCCGCGGCTGTGGCACTGATCGGTAAGGACTACGGCCGGGAAGACGAAAGCCGGGCCGTTGAGATCAAAGAAGCGCTCTTCCCCGGCGATATGCCGGTAGACCGGGACGTGCTGTTCCGGGCCCTGGGAATGGACCGGTTCGGCATCATGGTGGACGGCGTACGCTTCCGCGAGGCCGGTGACTTCTGGTTCCGGAGCGTGTGGTTCCGGGACGAGTTCGAAGGGCTTTTGAGTAACTACCGGGCGATCCGCGCGACGGGCGGGACGGCCGGGATGAAAGCCGCGCTGCTGAAGGCGTTCGACCTGCAGGACGACTGCGGACGCGTACCAAACCGGCTCGTTCCGGGTGGCGAAGGCCGGAAGGCCGACTACAACAGCGCCGACGCCACGCTGCTGGCCTTCGTCCTGGCCGGCCGGCTGGTCCGGGACACGGACGACGGCGACCTCGGGCGCAGCGCGGCAGGGGCCTTCCGTAAGTACCTGAAGGGCATCCAGCAGAGCGATCTGGCCGAGAACGGGCCGCCCCGCATCCGGCCCAACGGGCTCATCAGTGTCCCGTCATGGCATTCGTGGACCGACGGCATGCGCGCGGTAGACGGCCGCAGCCTGCCCATCCGGGTGGACGAGGCGTGGGAGCGCGCGCTGATCGAAAGGAACGCCACGGAAGACCTGTGCCTGCAAAAATTTTTCCTGCCGGAGATCTGCGCCCAGTGGATGCGGGCACTGGAGGCGGGCTGGCTGTTTGCACGGTATGACCGCGATTTCGTGATGGCCGACGAGTGCAAGAAGTACTACAATCGCGCGCTCGGGTGTTATAAGGCATTGTTCCTCAACCCGGACCGTGGCTGTATTAATAACCTGGTCACGACTGACGACTTTGCGCTGGGACGGCAGACCGATAAGACGCCAGGCTCGCCCGGCATCGTCGCGGCGGCCATGCTGGGACGGGATGTCTTCAGCCTGCGAGAGCTGGAGGACATAGTGGCGTTCGCGAAGTCCCGGCTCATGAGAAGCTGGCGTGGTATGCCGTTCGGGATCATCGTCAAAGACTCGCCCCGCGGCCGGTACCTCGGTGACCCGGAATACCACGAGGCCGTCGTGTGGCCCCGGGACACGCCGTACCTCGTCCGGCTGCTGCGGCTGACTGGCGATACGGCGACCGCCGAAGCGCTCCTGGCGTCGAACCTGCGGCACCAGATGGAGGAGGGCTTCGTCTTCTACAACCAGGAGCTGTTCAGCTGCGACCACGACCTCGTCCCGGTGAAGAACCCGGTACAGTGGTGGTCCCAGTGGGTCGACCCGTACCTCGAACGGTAAACGGCGGGGGAGCAATCGTTAAGTATTTTCCCGGTCATGTGATACAGATATATAGACGAAATGACTAGAGGAAAAACAGGTCGATGACAGCGGACCGGACGAGCGGACCGGTCGCAACGAGAGACTGCGTCGCTCACCATGACTTTGACAGGGAGGTAATCATCGATGAAAGCATGTATACTCTGCGGGGGGACGGGCACCAGGCTGCGCCCGCTGACGTTCGAGAGGCCGAAGCCCAGCATCCCGATTCTGAACAAGCCGTCCGTGGGGCACCTCGTGGAGCACCTGTCCAAGAACGGCTTTAACGAGATCGTGATCACCCTCGGGTATATGGGCGAGTGCATCGAGAACTACCTCGGCGACGGCTCGCTCTTCGGGGTCGACATCAAGTACGTCTACGAGCGCGAAAAGCTCGGCACTGCCGGCAGCGTGAAGAACGCCGAGAAGTACCTCGAAGGCCAGCCGTTCCTGGTGGTCGGCGGCGACCACGTGCTGAACCTGAACCTGCGAGAGCTGTACGACTTCCACAACCGCACGGACAGCATGGTCACCATCTCGGTGCTCAGCATCGACGACCCGCGGGAGTTCGGCATCGTCGACCTGGACAACAACATGATCATCCACCGCTTCCGGGAAAAGCCCGGGCCGGGCCAGATCTTCTCGAACCTCGCTTCGACAGGCATCTACGCGCTCAGCCCGGAGATCCTCGATTACATCCCGAAGCAGAAGTACGACTTCGCCAAAGACCTGTTCCCGAAGCTGCTGGCCGAGAACCGGAAGATCACAGGCTGGCTGGCGCGCGGGCAGTGGACCGACGTTGGCAGCCCCCACGCGCTCCGGGAGGCGCAGAAGTGGATGCTGGACAACCTGGCCGGCACGTCCCTGCAGGGGCGACTGCTCATCGAGAACGCCAAGCTGAACGGGCCGCTGGTCATCGGCAACAACGTGACCGTGGGCCGTAACTCCGTCATCGTGGGCCCCGTCGTCATCGGCGACAACTCCGTGATCGGCGACAACGTGCTCATCGGCCCGTATACGTCGATCGGCAACTCCTGCCACATCGGCAGCGACTGCCGCATCCTGTCGTCCTACCTGTACAACGGCGTGAAGATCGGGGCCGGCTGTTCCGTCTCGGGTGCTATCACGGACAACGACGTCTCCATCGGCAAGAACTGTACCCTCGAGAACGGCACGGTGATCGGGCCGCGGACGATGATCGGCAACGACGTGACCGTGCACTCGGACGTGCGCATCTGGCCGGAAGTGGTGATCACTTCGGGCATCAGCGTGGCCAAAGATACCATGAACGAAAGTTTCGCGACCGACGTCAACGGGTCCTGAGCTTCTCCCCCTTTTTCTGCCGGTGATCCCGGGACTCGTCGGTCTGTCATACATCAGCCGGGGCCGGGGCTGTAACGCTGGCTGGCGGCGCCCTCGCGCGCGTGCGAACTTCCGGACATGCTATCACCAGGTATAGCAGGTAAAGTTGAGACGGTTTATTCTGACTATCGTCAATGAACATACAGGCGCGCATGCGCGCCCCGGGCGGGAGGGCGGGCAGTACGGTTGAACCGCCGAAGGCGGCATACGACAGCTATCGGCGCGCAAATATTCCCTTTTTACCCGGCCGGCTATATCCGAATTGACGGATGTCTGATGAAATTTTTACACAGATACGGGCGATCGATGAAAATATTGTTCTTCGACGTATTTTTTCTGTATTTTTTAGCCGTTAGCTACAGTTTAAATCGCACCTTAAGCCATTTTTAAATAAACAGACGTTATTCATATCATTGTGATAATCATGAGGACAAATCACATGCTGATCATCATGGCCTGTGCCATCGTCGTCGCCACGGCGATGGTCGCCGGCTGTACCAACGTGGGGGATTCCACCTCTAAGGGCGGGGACAGCGGCAGCCAGTATGCGCCGGAGTCGCCGACGTACCCGGGCGGGCCCGGCACAGACGCTTACCCGTACCCGACCCCGCAGCCGACGGTGGCACCGGATGCCTATTCGGACGTCAGCAACCGGAAGGTGATCATGACGGCGACCATCCAGATCGAGACGGGCGACCTGGACCAGGTGGTCGGCAGGGTCCGGACGCTGTGCTCGGACGCCGGCGGCTACGTGCAGTCGTCGTATCTCGACACGTACAGCAACAACCGCCGGACGGCCACGGTCACGATCAAGGTCCCGTCGTCGGCCTACGAGAGCACGATCACCGAGATCAAGAAGCTGGGCACGGTCAAGTCCGACCGCTCGACCGGCACGGACGTGACCGGCAGGTATGTCGACCTGGAGGCCCGGCTGAACAACCTGAAGTCTACTGAGTCGCGGCTCGTCGCCATCATGGATAAGGCTAACAACGTATCGGACATCCTCGCCGTCGAAAAGGAGCTCTCCCGGGTACGTGGCGACATCGAGTCGTACCAGGCCCAGATGAACACGCTGAAGAACCAGATCGACTTCTCGACGATCACGGTCACCGTCACCGAGCCGCAGCCCGTCGTCGCCTACGACTGGGGCATCGGCGAAGCGTTTAGCGAGGGCGTCCACATGTTCGTCGCCGTAATCGGCGTGCTGATCGTCCTGACGGGCATCCTGATCCCTCTGGCATTGTACGTCGTGCTCATCGCCGCCGTGCTCTACCTGCTCTACAGGCTCGCGTTGTACGCGTACCGGCGGTGGGGCAAGAAGAAAATGTCTGTCGAAGAGAAGAAATGATGGGTAATCAGGTAATAGCCGCCCGCCACCATGGCAAGATACAGCCCGGACATGGCCCGCGCACGCGCGCGAGGGCGGGCGGCCACAAGCAGCTTCCGCCGAATATTCATGCGACTCCTGATACAGAGAACAGTTAAAAACCGCAGAGAGCACCCCTCTGCGTTCCACGAAAATTTTCCTTGTATAGGCTATGTGACTCCTGTCACGCTCTTGGCGAGCGTGACCGGGGTCGCATGCATTGACAAGGCCTGATTTTCATATGCCTATACATGATAATACCCGTTTTCATCCATTGGGTTCTCTGCGGCCTTTCACCACGTCCGGCATTCCGCTACGCCTGACCCGGACACGTTACATCTCTTCGACAGCCTCGATGCCCAGCATCTCCAGCGACGCCGCCAGCGCGATGCGGGCGCCGTCGACTAACGCCAGCCGGGCCTCGCGTATGCCGGGCTCCGCCTTGAGCACGGGCACGAACCGGTAGAACTGGTTGAAGGACTCGGCCAGCTCGCGGGCGTACGTGGCGATGAAGTGCGGCTTCAGGTCGGTCGCCGCGTTTTTGATCACGTACGGCAGCATCGCCATCTTCTTGACCAGCGCGATCTCCTCTTTCTCCTTCAGCAGCGTGTAATCGACCCGGGCAGGGGGTTGCGCGTTCTCAAGGATGCTGCACGCGCGGGCGTGGGAGTACTGGATGAACGGGGCGCCCTGCTTCTCGAAGTCCAGCGCCTGCTCCCACTTGAAGGTGATCGACTTCTCGGGGGCCACACGGATGATGTCGAAGCGTACCGCGCCGATGCCCACGGCTTCGGCGATCTGCTTTTTCCTGTCATCGGGCAGCTCGGCACGCCGCTTGTCGACCTCGGCGTAGGCGCGGACGATGGCCTCGTCGAGCAGGTCGTCCATGTTGACCACGACGCCCTTGCGGGTCGACATCCGGCCCTCGGGGAGCGAGATGAACGAGTAGAAGACGATGGTGGGCACCTTCGTTTCGCCGATGATCTTCAGCGCCGCCTCGAGCCGGGCCATGGCGAGCTTCTGGTCTTCGCCCAGCACGTTCACCGCCATGTCGCAGTTCGCCAGCTTCCAGACATGGTAGGCGATGTCCCGGGTCGTGTACAGCGAGGTGCCGTCCGCCCGGGTCAGCACGAACGCTTTTTCCATACCGAAGGAGGACAGGTCCAGCTCCAGCGCGCCGTCCTTGCGCCGGGCGTAGGGCGTCTCCGCGAGCTGCCGGACGATCCGGTCGACCTCGCCGTCGAACACGAAGCCGGACTCCCAGACGAACCGGTCGTAACGGACGTTCATCCGGTCCAGCGTCATGCGCTGGCCTTCCAGGCACTTCTCCACCATCTGTTTGAACTTCGGCGCGATCGCCGGGTCCTTGTGCTCGTACCGGTTCAGGATGTCCGACACGGCCTTATCGACACTTTCGTCGGTTTTCCGCCGGTCGGTCGCCGCCCGGTAGACCTCGACGATCTCGTGGTCGGGCTTCGCGACCTCGGGCTTGAGCTGGCTGACGTCCAGGTTTTCGTAGCCCCAGACGATGGTCGCTTCCTGCTTGCCCATATCGTCGACGTAGTACTGGACCTCCACGTTGTATCCGGCGTTACGCAGGATGCGGGCCAGCGTGTCGCCGATGATGGGGTTCCGTCCCCGGCCCACGTGGAGCGGCCCGGTCGGGTTCGCGGACGTGTGTTCCAGGATCACCCGGATGCCGTTATCCCTAAGCCGGTAGAACGGCGTGTTCGTGTCCCGGATTGCGGTCAGCGATTCTGTCACGAATTTCTCGCTGGCAAAAAAGTTGATGTAGGCGCCGGTGACCTCGACCTTCGCGATGTAGTCGCTCCGGCCCATTTTTGCGACGATCGCCTGCGCGATCTCCCGCGGGTTCTTTTTCAGCTCTTTGGCCAGCTTGAACGGCAGCGAAGAGCTCAGGTCGGCGTGGGCAGATTCCGTCAGGCCCGTATCGTCGGCCGTCAAGCCCGCTTCGCCCGGCGCGAATCCAGCGTCGGCCACCGCCTGCTTCATCAGCCGGCCCGCCTCTTCGATGAGCTTCAGGTACATGTACATCCACCTCAAATGCCGGTCTTGTACCGGAGGATCGCGGCGATGCCGCCGAACGCGTTCAGCAGCTGCTCGCCTTCCTCGTAGTCCGTCGAGATGAACTGCACGTCGGTGTTCATCTGCTCGGCGATCAGGGAAAGCTCGTCGACCACGTCGACCTTCTCGGCGATGCTCAGCGACGACTGGCACTTCGGGCACTTGTCGCTGCCGATCGCCGGCTCCTCGCCGGCCCGGTGCTTCAGCGTCTTCGTGCTGGTGTAGTCGCAGTTGGCGCACTTGATGGTGATGCGCGTCTTCCGCAGGTCCTCCGAGAGCAGCAGCGTCTCGACCGCGCCGGCCTTCAGGTTGGCGCGGACCGAGTCCTCGCCGTAGGCCGCGAGGCCCTTGTCGCTGACCAGCTCTTTCATGAACCGCTCCATCAGCTTCTTCTCCTTGACCACCTCGAGGTTCGAGAGCAGGTCGCTGGCGGCGTCCATGAGCTCGTAGAGGCCGGACTCGTCGGTGTAGGCCGTGTCGAACAGGCCCAGGATCTTCGGCTGGAGCTCGTGGTGCAGGTACTCGCCCTTTTCGAACTCCTCCTTGGTCGGCGTCGGCCCGCCGATCAGGATGCCCTGGAAGTCGTTGCGGTCGATGTTCAGGAAAATGTCGTTCGCGGCGTCGCCGATCCGCTTGTTGAACTCGTTGATCGCGATGAGCCTGAGCTGCTGGAAACGGTGGGACGACTGGCCGCCCTTACGCTGCTTGCCCGGGACCATGCTGGTCAGGTGCCGCATAGGCGTGATATGCTTGCCCTTCAGCGTCCCGATGCTCGCCTCGCGCCGGTCCACGACGATCAGGCCGTAGGTCTTCTTGTCCACCAGCATTTCTTCCAGCTTCTCCAGCTCGAAGTTGCTGCCGCACCGGTACGAGAACGAGGAGATCGGCTGCGGGGGCACGACTACGATGGACTCCATGGCCTGCTTGTCTCCTCCGAGGGACACGGCACCGGTGAAGATGATCATGCCGTTCTCCGGGGGCTCCTTGTAGTACTTGAGCCGGGACATGATAGACTCGAGCGCACTCTGGACATTCGTCCGGGTGGACTTCGATTTGATGTTCGCCGCCGACCCGTGCTCGTCCCGCAGGTAAGCGACCACGTCGGAGATGCGCTTGTCGTGGGGTATGTATAGCGAGATCAGCTCCGTGCCCTGGCCCTGCTTGCTTCGCAGCTCCTCGAGCTGGCGCTTGAACTCGTACTTGTGCCTTGCTTCTTCAGACATATGAGGATGAACCTGTCGATTTTATATGGAGACCGCTGCCGTGCGAAAATACGATAAAATCGCAGGCTGCGCTGGCCTCGCGAATGAGAATATGCTAATCGCGCCTGGCGACGTCCGCAGCCCCGGCTAACGTCAAAACTGCTGCCTTCGGGCCGGAAACGTCACAGTGCCTGCACATGCTGCAGTGAAATTACCGGCGCGTATATATATAATTTGCGTCGACGTGTTGCGAAAAAGAGCCCCTGCTCCAGAGGAAATGAAGGGGTTCGCGGAGGCCTCGAAACGGTTTACTATACGGAGATAATCCCTATCTGGCAAAACGCAGAACTCTACGGTTTATTTGCATTACAGCAGTATTTCGTAATCATAATAGTCTTGGCGCTCCTGGCTACCTGGCGCCCCTGGCGAGCGTGACAGGAGTCACATAGCCTGAACAACAACGACCCAAAGCCCTGTCAGGTCAATGCGACCCCTGTCGAAAGCGCCAGGGGCGCCAGGTAACCAGGAGCGCCAGGTTAATTAAAGACGCTTTGGATTTCATTTAGCTTCGTGCCTTTGCGGCTTCCGGAAGACCACCAGGAACGAGCAGTTCTGGTTCGTGTAGAACACGGACGGGTAGCCCAGCAGGATCAGGGAACGCTGGTCGTTCTGGTCCCAGACGATCAGGTCGTGGAAGCGGAAGCCGCACGCTTCGCCGATCCGGGCCAGGTCGGTGTGAAAGGATACATAGGGCACGCCGTTCCGCGTATCCCGGTAATCTTTGACCACCCAGACGTTGTAGCCGCCGGGCTTCGTGACCTTGTACAGCTTTGCGATCAACGCTTCCAGCTCGCCGAGGAAATCGGGGTAGGGCAGGTTTCCGAAATCTCGGAGGTCGTCGCTGTACGGCTTCACCTGTGAGTTGTTGTCAATGGCGATCATCGATTTTTTATGGCTCTTCGTCCGGTCAGCCACGGACCGCCGGATGAAATTGGCGTACGGTGGCGAGGTGATCACGAGCTGGACTGTGTCCTCTGGCACGTGCGCCAGAAGGTTCCGGCAGTCGTCGTTGACGACCTTGATACGCCCGGCAGACGGGAGCCCTTTTCTGGCGATGGCGCAAAAGTCCGGGCTCAGCTCGATGCCGGCGCCACGTCTCCCCGTCCTCGCGCAGGCTTCGAGGGTGGTCCCGGTGCCCATGAAAGGGTCCAGGATGAGGTCACCCGGCCCGCTATAGATCGTGATCAGCCTGGCCGCCAGCTTTTCCGGGTAGGTAGCCCCGTGCTCGATGTGTTTTTCCCGGCGGGGGGAGCTGACGTCGGCCCAGACGTTCCGGCTCATGGATGCCCATTCCCGGGCCGACAGCCCGTTAAATGTCCTCTTCCTCTGCCGATCGGCGTGGTCCATTAATGGGATTAGCATTCTCCGTGCTATTAAGTTCACGCACAAAAAGCCGCCGCTATTCGGGAAACCGGCAGAAAAAAGAAGGGAAAGTGGAGGATTGCCTCCACTTGTACAGTTTCAGGTTTATACGATGTACTTGCCGATGAGGCGGATGGCCTTGTTCTTGTCCGCGCCGATCGGGGAGCCTGCGACGATCTGCGTGCAGCCCGCTGCCTCGAGGCCGGCGATCTTGGCCTTCATGTCATCGGGGGTGCCGTAGATGGAGAACGCGTCGATCATCGCGTCGCTGACCGCGCCGAACGCCGTCTTGAAGTCGCCCTTCGCGAGGCCGCCCTTGATGGTGTTGACCGCGTTCAGGTCGAGGCCGTGCCTCTGCAGGACGGGTACCGGTGCGCCGGCGGTGATGAACCCGACGACTGGCCTGACTGCGCCCTTGGCCTTCTTTGCGTCCTTGTCGATCGCGAAGGAGGTGTATGCGGCGATGTCGAACTTCTTCTCGCCCGCGGCCTTCTTGATGATGGGCACCGCGAACGCGAAGTCCTTCGGGTTGGACGCGTTGATCAGGGCACCGTCACCGATCTTGCCGGCGGTCTCGAGCATCTTCTCGCCCTGGGCGCCGATGTAGACGGGGATGGCCTTCTGCTTGGGCTTGTAGGCAAGCTGTGCGCCCGCGAACTTGAATACCTTGTTCTCGGGGGTGCTGACGGCCTCGCCGGCCCACATCTTCTTGATCACGGTCACGGCCTCAGTGAGGCGGGCGACCGGGGTCTCCATGGCCATGCCGATCTTCGGCAGCGTGCTCAGGTCACCGGGGCCGATGCCCAGGGTCGCCCTGCCGTCGGAGATCTCATCGATGCTGCAGATTGCGGATGCGGTCACTGCCGGGCTGGCGGTGAACGCGTTGGTGATGCCCGGACCGAGCTTGATGCGGGACGTCTTGTCCGCGATCAGGGCCAGTGCCTCGAAGACGTTGCGGTTGTTGTAGTGGTCAGTGATCCACAGGAAGTCCAGACCGTTGTCTTCTGCGTATTTACAATAGTCCACGAGTTTCTTGAATGATTCGTTCGGGACGAATTCAATGCCGAATGTAGCCATAATTATACCTCTCTTACCTTTATTGGAAAAACGTTTTTTCTCCAAGTAAGTATCTTATAAGACTTATCACATAAAAGAATATCGGTTTTTGGTATTACCGCTCAGTAAGCAACCGGAACGGCACATCCTGTAAGGCGGATGATTACGTCACCATGCGATCGCCCGAGAAAAGTTTATATAGTTAGCGTTTACCGTCCGCGCGAGCGCCCCGGACGATCGACGGCCCTGCGCTCGCGCCGATGCGGGACGCGCCCGCCTCGACCAGCGCCCATGCCTGCTCAAAGGTGCGGATGCCGCCGGATGCTTTGATCTTAATCCCCGGCACCTCCCGCTTCAGCAGGGCGACGTCCTCCAGCCGGGCACCGGAAGGCCCGTAGCCCGTCGACGTCTTCACGAAGTCGGCGCCGGCGTCCCTTACGATCCGGCCGGCCTCGACTTTCCGGGCGTCCGTCAGGTAGCATGTCTCGATGATGATCTTGACCGTCGCGCCCGCGGCGGCGTCCACGACGCCCTCGACGTCCAGCCGGGCCAGGTCTGCGAGCCCCGAGCGTAAAAAGCCGACGTTGATGACCGCGTCGATCTCTCCGGCGCCGTCTCCGACGGCCGCCTTCGTCTCCTGCACTTTCGCCCATGTCGACGCGGAGCCGAACGGGAAACCCACAACCGAGCAGACGGGTATGTCCGTCGCCCCCAGACGGTCCAGCTCTTCGCGCGCGAACGACGCCCAGCAGGAGGCCACGCAGGCCGAGGCGAACCGGTATTGAGCCGTCTCCTCGCACAGCCGCCGGATATTATCCGCAGTCGCGTCAGGCCGCAGAAGGGTATGATCGATGAGCGCTGCCACATCGTCTGGTCTCAACATAAACACCTCAACAGTCAGGTGCTGGCGTCCAGGCCGTCCTTGATCATCTCGAAAATTTTCGGGTCGAGCCCGATGGCTTTGTCGATGCAGGCCGCCGCCTCTTCCTTACGGCCCATCATGCCGAGCAGCAGCCCTTTCCGGTACCAGGCTTCGGCATAGTCCGGCTTGAGCGCGATCGCCTTATCGAAGCAGTCGATCGCCGGCCCGCATTCGCCGGTACGGCCCAGCAGCACGCCTTTCATGTACCAGGCGACCGCGTTGCGGGGGTCGGCCTCGAGGGCTTTGCCGTAACTCTCCACCGCGTCCGCGACACGGGCCAGCATCTCCAGCGCCCACCCGCGGTACAGCCAGAAGTCGGCATAGTCCGGGTATATCTCGATAGCCTTGTCGAAGGCGCGGAGCGCGTCCTCGTACCGGCTTTCCAGCAGCAGCACCCTGCCGCGCCCGTACCACGGGTCGGGCAGTGACGGCTCGATGGCACAGGCCCGCTCGAAGCAGAGCAGCGTCGCCTGCCGGTCGCCCATGGCCGCCAGCGCTTCGCCCTTGCCGCACCAGGCCCGGGCGTGCTCGTTGTTGATCTCGATGGCCCGGTCGAAGGAACGGACGGCCCGCTCGTACGCCCCCAGCAGGGACTCGCATGTACCCCGGTGGTACCACATGTCGGCGTTGAACGGCTCCAGCTCGATGCACTTCTCGAGGCACTGCAGCGCCTCTTCCAGCTCGCCCAGCTGCGACAGCGCCCGCGCCCGGCCGTACCAGGCCATCGCGAACCTGCTGTCGATCTTGATGGCGTTCAGGCACGCCTGGGCCTCGTCCTCGTGCATGTTCAGCCGCCGGAAGAGCAGGCTCTTGCTGTACCAGAACTTGGGGTTCCCGGGCGCCAGCCCTGTAGCCTTCTCCAGGCACTGGAACGCCTCTTCGAGGCGGCCGGTCTCCATGAGCACCAGGCCCTTGCAGTTGTAGGCTTCCGCGTACTCCGGGTCCAGGCGGATGGCGAAGTCGAAGAACTCGACGGACTCCTGCAGCCTGCCGGCGCTCACCGCCTCCAGCCCTACCCCGAGCACCTCTCCCGGCCGCGGCATCTGCATCGCCACGGCCTCGTTGTCCTGGCGTTCACCTGTCATCTGCAATACCCGAATTTAAATAATATTGCATGCGCATGGTTTAAAGGCTTTCCTGTATGCCGGGATTCAGCAGTTTCCGCAGGCAGGCTGGAATCCCGGAAGGCACCAAGGACGCAAAGGTGGCACAGAGGTGGCACAGAGGTCTTTTCCGGGGAGGGCTGCGGTGGAGCTTCGTTCTTAAACAAACCTCTACGTACCTCTGTGCGCTCTATGGCCTCTGTGATTCCCTGAGGATAGCCACGACACCCTGAAGCGTGCTAGATGATAACTCTTATATGATAGGGCGCCGATATCGTATGGGTGTTTACGACGACCGAATACATCTATATCGACGGTAAGTTCTATGACAGGGCTGACGCGAAAGTTTCGGTTTTTGATCATGGCTTATTATACGGTGACGGCGTGTTCGAAGGGATCCGGGCCTACAACGGCCGGGTGTTCCGGCTGGACGAGCATATCGACCGGATGTATGACGGGGCAAAGGCGATTATGCTGCAGCCGCCCCTGAGCAAGGCGCAGATGAAGAAAGCGATCATCGACACGCTGAAGAAGAACAAGCTCACGGACGCTTACATACGGCCGATCATCACGCGGGGCGTGGGCGACCTGGGCCTGGACCCGCGGAAGTGCGCGAAGGCCAGCGTCATCATCATTACAGTGTACTGGGGCGCCATGTACGGCGACCTGTACGAGAAGGGCCTGACAGCGGTCTCGGTCAGCACGCGCAGGAACGCTTCCGAGGCGCTGCCGACGAACATCAAGTCGCTGAACTACCTCAACAACATCCTGGCCAAGATCGAGGCCAACGAAAAAGGCGGCGACGAGGCAGTGATCTTCGACACCCGCGGGAACATCGCCGAGGGCTCGGGCGACAATATCTTCATCATCAAGGGCGGCAAGGTCTTCACCCCGCCGGTCCTCCAGAACCTGAACGGCATCACGCGGGCCTGCGTGGTCGAGCTGTGCCCGAAGCTGAAGATCCCCTTCGTCGAGCAGAACCTCGGCTACTTCGACATGTACACGGCCGACGAGGTCTTCGTCACGGGGACGGCCGCGGAGATCGCGCCTATCACGAAGATCGACGGCCGCATCATCGGCGACGGCAAGCCGGGGCCGATCACGAAGAAGCTGATGGCCGCCTATAAGAAGCTCACCCAGACGACGGGCACGCCGATCAAGTAAGGCGCCCGTTTTTTTCTTTTTCCAGGTATTGTCAGGGCATAGTATATCACTTCACGCAGCCGGACGGGCAACCGCCCGCGCGCGTGACGGGCGGCCGTGAGATGACTAGGTCAGCGCCGGGCGGCACGGGGTTGAACTCGGACACGCTTTCTGTTGCCGTAGATTTTTATCGTACAGGAACGACACGGGCGCGTAGTGCCTGCCGGACAAGGTTTATACTCTATGCGCCCGATAGTAGTTGATATACGGCGTCAGCCCGGGAGCGGGGCAGACGCCACAGAGAGGCGCGATGTACGAATTCCTTGCCCTTAGCCCGGTCATACTGCCCCTCGTCGGGGCCCTGATCGTCCTGGTGATCTACGACCGCTTCAAGCCGCTGTTCGAGCCGTTCATCGTCGGGTATGCGGCGCTGCTCTTCGTCGCAGAGGCGGCCTACCTCCTGATGCTCGAGGCGGGGACCATCGCGAAGCCGTGGGCTTACGGGTTCATCGTGCTGGACGCCCCGGGCATGCTGATCACCACTCTGGTGAGTTTCCTGGGCATGCTCGTGCTGTTCTACTCCTTTACCTACAAGAAGGTCCCGACGTACGACAGCACCTACTTCGCTCTGTACCTGTTGCTGATGGGCGTCATGGCCGGACTGGCCAACACCTACAACGTGATCGTGATGCTCGTCCTGCTGGAAGCAGCGACCGTGTTCAGCGGCGTGCTCATCCTGTTCGGCCGTACGAAGCGCGCCATCAACGCGACGACGATCTACCTGCTGATCAGCATCATCGAGGTGCTGCTGGTATTGTACGGTGCTTTTATCCTCTACAACTACACGGGCTCGCTGAACGTGACCGACGGCCTCGACCTGATACCGGAAGGCGATAAGATGCTGCTCGTCTTCCTGTTCCTGTTCGGCTTCGGCACCAAGGCCGGCGTCATACCGCTGAGCCTGATCTGGCTGCCGCCGGCCCACGCCGAGGCGCCGCCCCCGATCAGCGCCACCATGTCGGGCATCCTGGTCAAGGCCGCCGCCATTGCGATGGCCAAATCGCTGTACCCCTTCGTCTTTTCGGCGGGCGCGCAAACGATTGCGATCGCCATCGTCGTCATCGGGGTCCTCGGCATCCTGATCGGCGTGATCCTGGCGATCCTGCAGGAAGACCTGAAGCGCCTGCTGGCCTACCATACGGTCAGCCAGATCGGCTACGTGCTGGTCGGGCTGGGCATCGGCTGCCTGTTCGCCCTCGGCAACGACTGGGAAGCCGTCGCCGGCGAAGGCGTCTTCGGGGCGGTCTTCCATATCACCAACCACATGCTTTTCAAGGGCGGCCTCTTCCTTATCTCGGGCGCGCTCATCCTCCGGGCCAACACCCGCCGCATGCACAAAATGGGCGGGCTGCTGAAGCAGATGCCCGTGACCGCGATCTGTTTCCTGGTCATGTCTCTCGCGATGTCCGGCTTCCCGCTCCTGAACGGCGCGGTGAGCAAGGAAGCCGTACACGCTGCGACGGTGGAAGCCACACCGCTCTGGTGGGGCTTCGAATGGATGGGGTACCTGCAGGTACTGGGCAGCATCCTGACCTTCCTCTGCCTGATCCATGCGTTCTACGTCATCTTCATGGGCAAGCCCATGGAAGGGTCGGAAAAGGTCACCGAGCCGCCCCTGTACATGCTGCTGCCCATCGTGCTCATGGCGGCGCTGTGCGTCATCATCGGCCTGTTCCCCGGCACCGTCGAGAGCGTGCTCCGGTTCGCCGCTGACTCGCTGTTGCACATAGGTGTCTGAGCCATGGACCGTTTTTCGGGGCTCGAGGCTAAACTTAAGGCTCGGGTAGGCGATCTGTCGCCGGAAAAGGTGGTCTTCGTGGGCGTGGGGAACCGGTCGCGCGGCGACGACGCCGTCGGGCCGGCGGTGATCGACATGCTGGCCGATCGCGTGCCGCAGGCCATCGACGCGGGGCCTGCCCCGGAGAACGTCACGGGATTAATAAAGAGACTGAAGCCGTCCGCCGTGGTCTTCATCGACGCTTTGCTTTTCAGGGACCTGCCGCCGGGAACGCCCGCCATCGTCGAAACCGGGGACATCAGGCACCTGGGTGAGTCGACGCACACGCTCTCGCTCGACGTGGTCATGGAGTACTTGAAAGCTGAGACGGGGGCCGACGTGTTCATGATCGGCGTCCAGCCGGAGCGGATCGCAGACGGCGAAGGGATGACGCCCGGGCTCGAGACGGCGACGGAAAAAATAGCCTCTGCAATCGCATCGGCGTTAAAGAAAGGCTAAAGCCGGGCGGTTTATCGCACTTCGAAGCCCCGGTACCCGGAATGCCCGATCGCCTGCACCTTGAAGTCCCGCACCTCGGCCATCATCGGGCCCTGTCTGATCAGCTCCAGCATCTTGTCGACCTGGTGCCCGTCGCCCTCCAGCACGGCATGGACCCTGCCGTCGTCCAGGTTCTCGACGTAGCCTTTTACGCCCAGCATGAGGGCGTTCTTCTTCGTATAAGCCCGGAACCCGACCCGCTGGACGCGGCCCGAAACGATGACGTCGACGGCCTTCATGGCGCCTCAAAAAAGAGGTGAAAGGGCTATGACAGCCCTTTCGCGACCGCCATTTTTTACGGCGAGCACTTCCACGGGGAGACGACGCCGATGTTCAGCGTCTTATTGGTCTTCGCCATGGACTTCATGTTGTCCTTCTCGATGCCGGTCATGGCCCGGATGCAGTCGACGTTCTCCGGGACGACGTCCGACTCCTGGTGGATGCCCTGGAAGAGGTTCAGCTCGTCGCCGTCCATGGTCACGGACTCCTCCCAGATGGCGTTCTCCATCATGTCGTTCCGGGGCCGGCCCAGCTCGCGGCCGAACTCGATGACGTCGGCCGTCGACTTGATGTTCATCCACGACGGGATGAGCCACATGCGCGGCCACTGCCTGATGGCTCCGAGGATCTCGTCCCGGCTCACGGCCTTGTTCAGGGTCATGTTCACGAAGTGCATGTGCATCAGCGTGGTCGGCACCTTGACCGCCGAAGTCACGATCGGCAGGTTGTGGAGCACGGTCTGCACGTCCGGGCCGTGGTGGGACGGCAGGTGGATCGGGTCGGGCACGATGGCGTTCATGGGCCCGCGCTTGATGTCGTTCGGGTCGCCGCCGCGGCGGATCAGGATCACGCGCGCCTTCTTCACGCCGACAGCCTTGTCTACCGCATACAGCAGCCGGCACAGGCCGGTGGTGTTACATGATACGACGCGTACGAACTGTTTGCCGATGGCTTCATTGTAGTTAGCCGCCGCGTTGAACGACGTGCCTGCCACTTCATGCTCCTCGCCGCCCTGGAAGATGGCGGGCTTCTTGAGCTCTTCGTACAGCTTCTTGTTCTCCTCGCCGATGCCCTCCGGGGCGCAGTCGACGATGATGTCGGCCTTCTTGATCATCTCCTTGTTCGAACCGGCGATCGACAGCCCCGCGGCCTTGAACTTGGACTCCGCCTTGCCCGGGTCCACAGCGTAGATAGGGTAGCCCTTCTTTGCCGCGACGTACGCCTCGTAATCGGGCTTGGTCTTGGCGATCCCTACCAGGGTCATATCATCCTGCCTCATGACGGCGTCGGCGACTCTCTTCCCGATCGTGCCGTACCCGTTGAGCGCAACTTTGATTTTATCAGCCATGTGAATACCTCTTAAATTATAATTTACGGGCTTTATATTATATTTTGCTAAAAAGCGCAAGGAGAGTACGACCGTGTGGTACAGGGCTCGCGCGGCGGGGCACGCGTGCCCGTAAAGGCATTTATAGGAAGACATCGCTATTCCCTGTCGGATGCCCGGCGCGAAACAGTTCATCTACGACGCGATCACCGTCGCGTACATCGTCATCGCAATCTCGATCTTCCTGCCCTGGGCGCTGTTATCCATCGCTCCGGAGAACGGCCTGTTCCTGGGCATCACCGACTTCCTCCACTGGTTCTACTCGTTCCTGTGCCACCAGCTCCCGTTCCGGACGATTTATTTCAACGGCATCAAGATGCCGGTCTGCGCGCGGGACCTTTCGATCTACGTGGCCACCGCGCTGGGGCTGGTCTACTTCCGGCTGAAGGGCTTCGGGGAGAAGGAGTTTAAAATTAATTACGTCCTCGTCGTGCTCCTGTTCCTGCCCACCGCCCTCGACGGGTTCACGCAGCTGTTCGGCTGGCGGGAGAGCACCAACCTGCTCCGGCTGGTCACCGGCTTCCCCTACGGCGTCGGCTACGCTTACCTCATCGCCTGGGTGCTGCCGTTCATCTTTTTGCTGGCCTCGCTGATCGGCGCCCTGCTGACCGGCAAAGACGCCGAGTCGGACGAGCTGATCGCGCGGGTGAAAAAGATGCTCTGGCCACCGTTATAATAACCCGGACTTAAATAGCACCACCTCAGGCCATTCTTTTATGGAGACATTACCCCATGTTTTCCAGCTCTAGCTCGATCTGCAGATAGATGGATTTCAGCCGCTCGACGTCCTCCGGCCGGGCTGCCCAGTACCCGCGCCTCTCCGCCTCCAGCAGCCGCTTTGCCACCTCGCGCGTCGCGAACGGGTTGTTCTCCCTGAGCCTCCGTAGCGTCTCGTCGTCGAACATGAGCCGCTCCGAGACGTTCTGGAACACCTCGCTCCTTACGCCCACTGTGGCGGCGAAGCCTATCAGGTAACCCACCCGGTCAGCCACCTTCTGGGCCCCGTGGAAGTCGTGGGCGAGCAGGCCGTCGATCCACTCCGGATTCAGCAGCCGGGTGTGCGTGCCCCGGGCCACCGCCTTCGAGGCGTCCGTGGTACGGATCCTCTCGTTCGTGGTATCAGACACCAGCGTCACCGGACGGCGGCCGCTCGCCACCTGGACCGACTTCGACAGCCCGCCCAGGAACTCATAGTAGTGGTCGAGGTCCGACACCTCGTACTCGTTCGTGTCGCGTACCTGGGACACCATCTCCGTCGAGCCCAGCACCTGCCTGAAGAGGCCGTCGCTGCGCACGCCCATCATACCGTCGCCGTAGACGTGGCACATGTTCTCCACGTACTGCCCGGCCAGCTGCGCCTCTTCCTGCCAGTCGGACGTCTCGATGATCGAGGGCAGGTTCGTCCCGTACTCGCCAGAGGCCGGGCCGAAGATGCGGGCGGTCGAGAGCCGTGCCGCGTTGCCCGTGCCGGATCTCTCCAGCCCGGCCCGGATCGCGGTCGTGTGCTTCCGGACGTAGTTCACCGTCGCGTCCTCGTCCAGCGCGGCAACTTTGGCGACGCCCTGGCTCAGCGACTGGATCAGGTTGGGGAACATGTCACGGAAGAACCCGCAGATGTTGACGTTCACGTCGATGCGCGGCCGTCCGAGCTCCTCGACGGGCACGACCTTGATCGATGGGTACCAGCTCTTGCCCTGCACCACCTTCAGCCCGAGGTACGCCAGCGCCTGCGCCACGGTCTCCCCGCGGGTCTTGGCGGTCTCGAAGCCCCAGAGTACCATGCCCACCGTCTCGGGGTACCGGCCGTGCTCCCGGTAGAACTCGCGCAGGGTGTTCTCCGCGATCTCCCGGCCCCGCTCGTAGGCGGCCTCGCTCGGGACGAGCCGCGGGTCGAACTGGTAGGAGTTGCGGCCGGTCGGGAAGACCTCGGGCGTGCGGATCGGGTCGCCGGAGATGTTGGGCAGGACGAAGCGGCCGTCCAGTGCCCTGGTGAGCGCGCCCAGCTCGTCGCTCTCCGCGATGCGGCGCCTCAGCTCCCGGCCGTACTCGAGCGTCGGCTCCACGCCCTCAGGCAGGGCCGCGTCATCGCCGGACATCACGCAATCCCTGATCAGCGCGCGTGCTGCCTCTTCGGCGTCCGCCCGGCTGCCCACCGCCCGGACGAGCGAGGGCGCCCCCGGGTTATCCCGGCACAGGACGAAGTACAGCAGGTTCTCCAGGGACTGGTCCTCTAAGGGCTGGCCCAGGACATGGAGCCCCTTAGGGATGACCGACGCCTTCATCGAGGACAGCTCCTCGTGCAGCTGCTCCGCGCTTTGGAAGTCCAGGCCGAGCCTGGCGCACGTCTCCCGGACCTTCTCCAGGACGGCCGCCCGCTTGCCGTCCGACGCAGCGGCGTCGCCGTGCTCGGCCAGCAGATCCTCCAGCGCCAGCAGATCGCCGTAGAGGCCGGCCGTGGTGAACGCCGGAGGGGCGTAGTTGATCAGGGTGCCATAGGACCGGCGCTTGGCGATCACCGCCTCAGACGGGTTGGTGACGTGGTAAAAGTAGAAGTGGGGGAGGTCGCCGGTAAGCAGGTCCGGGTAGCACCGGGAGGAGAGCGCCACCTCCTTGCCGGGCAGGAACTCCAGCGTGCCGTGGGTGCCGACGTGCACCAGTGCGTCCGCCCCGAACTCACGCTCCAGCCACAGGTAGAAGGCGAGGTACTGGTGGTGAGGCGGCAGGTGCTTGTCGTGATAGGCTTTCCCCCGCTCGTGGATACCTCGGGACGGCTGGATGCCGAGGAACACGTTGCCAGAGCGTACGGCCGGCAGCAGGATATCTTTGCCCTCGACCATCACGTTGCCGGGCGGCGGGCCCCAGTTGCGCTCCACGTCCTCCCGGACCGGGGCGGGCAGCCGGCCATACCAATCCAAATACCTGGAAACAGGCAGCCTGAGCGCGCCGCTGGAGCGCAGGAACTCGGGAGAGTTGGCCGCCCCGGCGGACAGGAGCGCCCCTTTCACCCTGAACGGCTCTACACGGTATCCTTCAGCGGCCAGCCGCTCCATGATGGCCTCCACGCTCCGGAAGGTGTCCAGGTATGCGGCGCCACCGATGCTGGCCTCGCCCGGCGGGTAGTCGTAGATGACGAGCGCCACGCGCTTGTCGCGGTTGGGCTTCCGCCGGAGGGCGACGCGGCGCAGGACTCGTGCCACTATCCGGTCGGCCCGGTCGGCGATGGGGACCGCCTGCCGGACCTCGCCGTAGCCGGGGACCGGCTGGAGCCCGAAGATCGGGATCGGCTCGGCCGAGCCGTCGATCTCCGGGAATACCACGGTGGCCAGCACCTCCACTCCCCCGGCGCCGTTGGGCGACTCCTCCCAGTCCCCGAGGTCCGTGGAGTAGAGCGTCACCGGCGTGTAGAGCGGCACGTCCACGGACGACAGCAGCGCCATGGTCTTCGCCGGATCGCCGCCCATGGGCCCGCCGTTGAGCCGGAACCAGATGATCGAGACGATCGCATCGACCGGGAACCGCTCATCGTTAAAATACCGCTCGAGAGCGGGCAGGTTCTTCACCCCGCCGGTGAAGGCCGGCACGACGTTCGCGTGCGGCCTCAGCCGCTCTGCCAGCGCCCTCACCCCCACGACCGAGACGTCGTAGTGCACGTTGCCGTAGAACAGGATGCCGATCGTCGGCTTTTCCGGGTCGTACCCCGTCGCCGTCATGTACGCGCCGAGGTCCACGTACACCGCGTCCTGCCAGGGGTCGTAGACGCCGAACTCGGGCTTCTCGAACGGGGGGCTGACCTCGACGCCGGCGAGGCCGTCGCCGCCGTACTCCCGGGCCATGAACAGGATGAGGTTCTTCAGGTTATCGCGGTGAGGGTTGTTCCAGTACTTGATCGCTTTAGTCCAGTTCCTCATGTCCCGCACGGAGAGCCCCGGCACAGCTTCGGCCAGCCGGTCCACCGTGAGGTCGAGCTGCTGCATCTTCGTGTAGTCCACCTGCGCCTGGCCGCCCGTGCGCCGTGCCAGGTCCTGGATGGAAAAGCCCCCCAGCCGGGTCAGCGACAGGATTTCCGGCGAGCCGCCGTGGATGCTGCACATGGCCACGCCCGACGAGTCGTACAGCCGCTTTAGCAGCTGGTAAGTGCGGCCGTTGCCCCGGATGTCGTACAGGATGATGCTGCTGCCCCGGAGCTGCTCGGATACGTCCGCCTCGTCGAGCCGGCCGGCGTCGATCTGTGCCACGGGGAACACGCGGGCCCGGACGATATCGCCGTACTTTTCCCTTATCTCTTCCATGACGGCCGGAAGGTCGCCCATCGGCGAGTTTGTGATGAGGTCTATGGTAACGGCCGCCATCAGCACAGCACCCCGGAGTCGCGGACCACGCCGACGATGCCTTCCGCGCTGACCTCGTCGAGCTTGCAGTACTGCGCCCCCGCCGCCTCCGCAATGGACCGCGCCAGGCCCAGGTTGATGAAGTCGCTCTCGGTGTCGATGACCATCATGGGCAGCCCCTCGCCGGCAATCTCGCCGGCAATGCCCAGCGCTTCCCGGACCGGGTCTCCCCCGTTCAGCGGCACGTTGGCCTTGCCGTCGGTCACCAGCACCAGCACGGGCTTGCTCTCGGGGCTCGTGCGCATCTCGGACCGGAGCACCTCTATCGCTTTCGACAGGCCCCGGGCCAGCGGCGTCTTGCCCCCGGTGGGCAGGGACTCCAGTCCATTCTTCGCCAGCTCCACGCTGGACGTCGGCTGCAGGAGCACCTCCGCGCCGTCTCCCCGGAACGCGATCATGCCCACCCGGTCCCGGTGCTGGTAGGCGTCCACCAGCAGGGACATCACCGCACCCTTGGCGGATTCCATGCGCTGCCGCGCACCCATGGAGCCGCTGGCGTCGACCACGAACAGGATCGTCGACCCGACCTTGCGCTGCCGGACCTTACGCCGGAGGTCGCTCTTCTCGATGGCGATGCTGACCGCATCACGGTCCCGCCGGGCCTGGTAAGGGGCGGCGGCCCGGAGGGTGGCGTCGAAAGCGACGTCGGTGTCGCCATCCCGGAACGGCTCGCTGCGCACGTAGGCGCCCGCGGTCGTGCTGGCGGGGCTGTCCACCCGGCGGCCGGCGACGCTGCGCGGCATCCGGTCCTTTTTGGGGGCGATCGCCGGTAGGGCCGCGGGCCCGCCGATGGAGAACTGGCGGTCCTGGCCACTGTCGCCATCCCCCGGCGGCGGGCTGTTCTGGCGTTCCCCCTCGCCGGGGGCCTCGTCGGGCTGCGTGTGGCGGTCGATAGCATCGCTGATCTTCTCGCTGCCCGCGGACTCCTCGAAAGGCTTCTTCCGCATCCGGTGAGGGTAGACGAGCTCTGCCGCCTCTTTCACGTCGTCCGCCGTGACCGCGTCACGGCCCCTGAACGCCGCGATCGTCGCCGCTGCCTTCATCATGACGATGTCCGCCCGGTGGCCGTCCACGCCCAGATCAACGGAAATGCGGGCGATCATCCGGAGCACGTCATCTGGCATGGCGACGCCTGGCAGGGCCTTCTCCGAGGCGACGATCTGTTCCGCCAGCGTGCGCTGCTCGTCGGCCCACCGGTGGCAGAACGCGTGCGGGTCGGCCTCGTAGGCCAGGCGCCGCTGGATGATGGCCACCCGGCCCTCGATATCCCTGATGCCCTCCACGTCCACGCACAGCGCGAACCGGTCGAGGAGCTGCGGGCGGATCTCGCCTTCCTCGGGGTTCATGGTGCCCACCAGGATGAAGTGGGCCTGGTGGGAGTAGGAGACGCCCTCGCGCTCCACCACGTTGACGCCCATGGCCGCCGAGTCCAGGAGGATGTCGACGATGTGGTCGCCCAGCAGGTTCACCTCGTCGACGTAGAGGATGCCCCGGTTGGCCTCGGCCAGGATGCCGGGATCGAACTTCTTCTCCCCCTTTTTTATGGCGTGCTCGATGTCGATGGTGCCCGCCACCCGGTCCTGCGTCGCGTTGATCGGCAGGTTCACCACCCGCATCTTCCGGCGGGACGATGTCAGTTCCTCGCCGCGGGACATGCGCTCGCGGCATTCGACGCAGAGCATCGCCTCATCGCGAGGGTCACAGCCGTACCGGCAGCCGTCGACTACCTCGATCTCGGGGAGGAGGTCCGCCAGCGCCCTGACGACGGTGGATTTTGCGGTGCCCTTCTCCCCGCGGATCAACACGCCCCCGATTTTCGGGTTGACGGCGTTGAGGACGAGGGCCTTTTTCATCTTCTCCTGGCCGACGATGGCGGTGAACGGGTAAACGTGATCCTTGAAGCAGCTCATGAAGACCAATGGTATATCATTCGATAATAACATATTAAATTTGTGTAATACTATACGTTACTTTTCAAATTTTAAATAAAAAATTCCATTTTTCTTAATAGACATTTTTACTATCATAGTTGAATACAGCATTTCTTTAAAAATGTATAATAGATCATAGCATAGCAATCTTTATATTTTTCATCGTTAGTAATACAAATACAAAAAAATGTAGCAAATGATACGTAATTATGTGATGGTGATATTATGGCATTTCTCAACTTTACTGTCAAGGACGTCGTGTTCATGGCGCTGATCGCCGTGGCGATGAACGTGGCCAGCTTCCTGACCGTGCCGCTGGTGGTCGCGTTGCCGATACCGGGCATCCGCAACGTGGTGGTGGCGCCGTTCTTCGGGCTGCTGCTGGCCATCGCGCTGCTGAAGATAAAGAAAGTTGGTACCGCTACCATCGTGTCGTTCTTCACCGGGGCGCTGCTCGTCTTCATCTCGCCCTCGATCCTGCTCTTCGAGCTGGCCAGCGGCATCGTGGCCGACGTCATGGGGCTGCTGTGGAAGGGCGCGTACTCGAAGCCGGTGCCTGTGGTCGTGATCTGCGCTGTGTACATGCTGGTCAACGTCTGGTTCGGCATCATCTTCGGGGCGCTGCTCGCGGTGGGCGACTTCAGCCTGGGCTGGTTCGTCGAGCAGCCGCTGATCGTGGCGGCGGCCTCGGCCGTGTCGCTGCTGCTGGGCGCGGCCGGCGCGCTGATCGGCGCCCGGGTGAGCGGGGAGTTCAAGAAGGCTGGCGTGGCCTGAGGCTGCCCGATGGCCTGGCCCGGCTTCACGGTGGCTGAGCGCGGCTTCCTCCGGCGGGTACACCCGCTGGTGAAGGTCGCCTGCGCTGCCGCGGTGTTCATCGTCAGCGTGGCCCTCCACAGCGTGCCGGCTGCCCTCGCCTACTTCGGGCTCGTGTTCGTGGTCATGGCGGCCTCGGGCATGACCAGGCTCACCGTCAAGATACTGCTGATGCTATCGCCCCTGGCGCTGTTCATCGTCGCGGTCAACTACCTGATCGCGCCGGGCATGGACGGCAGCATCATCGCAGGCCTGCGCATCCTGTTTTTCGGGATGAGTATGGCCCTGTTCGCGTTCACGACAAGCCCGGCCGAGCTGGTGCGGGCGCTGGAGTCGGCACGGTTCCCCCGGATGCTGACGCTGGGCGTCCTGATCGCCATGCGGTTCACCCCCGTCTTCATCGAGGAATGTGGCCGCATCTCGCAGTCGGTCCGGATGCGGGGCGGGGCGTTCCGACGGAACCTCTACTTCTACTACCGGGCGCTGCTGGTGCCGCTGATCTACAGGATCTTCACGGTCTCGGATACTCTGGCGCTGAGCCTCCACGCCCGGGGGTTTCGGCCGGACGGGCCGCGGACGGCGCTCCGCCACCTCAGCTTTCGTGTGGAAGACATAGCGTTCCTCGCCTTGTTCCTGTCCGTATCATGTGCGCTGGCGGTGATCTGAACGGCGCTGCTGGAGGTCAGTAGCCTGTCGTACGCCCACCCGACGGGAGCGGAATGCCTGAAGGACGTCACGTTCTCCTGCGACCGCGGGGAGCTCGTGGTCGTCGCAGGGCCCAGCGGCTGCGGGAAGTCCACGCTGCTGCGGTGCATCAACGGCATCTACCCCCACCTGGGCGGCGGCTCGCTGTCGGGCGACGTACTGCTGGACGGCGTCCCGGTCACGCGGGACCCGCCGGAAAAGCGCTGCGCCCGGATGGGCACGGTGTTCCAGGACTTCGAGGCCCAGATCGTCCACCTCACCGTCGAGGACGAGCTGGCCTTCGGCCCGGAGAACATGGCCCTGGACCGGGAGGTGATCGGCCAGCGCATCGCGCGGGTGCTGCCCGTGATCGGCCTGCCCCCGGACGCGGACACGGGCCGGCTGTCGGGCGGCCAGAAGCAGCGCCTCTGCGTGGGAAGCGCGCTCGCCTGCGAGCCGGACCTGGTGCTCCTGGACGAGCCGCTCTCGAACCTGGACGCGGAGAGTGCGCGGGGGCTCGTCGAGTTCCTGCGGCGGGTGAAGAGCGAAGGCAGGGCCGTGCTCGTCGTCGAGCACCGGCTGGACCTCGTGTCAGGGTGCGCCGACCGGGTGCTCTGGATGGAAGAGGGAAAGCTGTCGGCGGCCGTGCCGCCGTCCACGCCGGTCCCGGATGGCGCGCGGAGACCGCACGATTATGGCCCCAGGAGAGGGGCGGTGAGCGTCAAAGGCCTGTCGTACGCCTATCGCGAAGGCGAGCCGGTGTTCAATGGCCTGAGCATGGAGGTCATGCAGGGCGAGATGGCCGTCCTGCTCGGCAGGAACGGCAGCGGCAAGTCGACGCTGCTGAAGGTGCTCGCCGGGCTGCTGCCGGTGCAGCAGGGCGACGTGAGCATCATGGGCGAGCCAGCCCGGCGCAAGCCACCCTCCTTCTTCCGGCGCAACGTCGGCCTGGTCACCCAGAACCCGAACCACCAGCTGTTCATGGACAGCGTGTACAACGAGGTCTACATGAGCTGTGGGAACCCGGTGACCGCTACTGAGGTGCTGGAGGTGTTCGGGCTGTCCCGCATCCGGGACCGGCACCCCTACTCGCTGAGCGAGGGGGAGAAGCGCCGCACGGCGCTCGCTGCGGTCGTTGCGTCGGGGCCGCGGGTGCTGTTGCTGGACGAGCCTACCCTTGGCCAGGACCGGCAAAGCCTGATCAGGATGGTTGAAGCGCTACGGCGTTACAGCCTGGAGAAGAGTCTCACCGTGATCACAGTGACCCACGAGGAAACTGCCGCAAAGGCGCTGGGGGAACGGGCATTCAGGTTTACGGACGGCAGCCTGACAGAAGTAGACGTCCTGATGGAAATGTGAACGCCTCCGCGTGGGAGAAGCCCGGGAGGACGGGAAGCCCGGGGCCACACTCTTGATCGGCGGGCCCTGCAGAGAGGGAAGAGCGGCACGAGATCCGCTTCCGGGTATAGATGGCGCCCCATCCCGGAAACATACGACGTTCTCCGGTACCGGCAACCGAAGCGGATCAATGTCGCGAGGGCGAAATACTGGGGCCATGGCACTATCAGCGGGGGGTCGTCTACAGTATGATCCGCTGGAACTTGCCCGGCCGAGATGCCTGATGGGCCATGACACAAGTTTTTCCTTTTGTGACCACAAACTGATATATTCTATTTAGCAATAAAAAGGGAAACGTTTTTCGCCTTTCAAGGCTTCGCTGGAGCGAGCTTGGCTCCACATACGCTGCAAGTGCCATCCTTTGTAATACAAGGGTTCTGGGATACCTCCTTGCCGCACAGGCCGCACCTGGTCTTTTCTGCTGCCTTCTTCGCAACAGCTTTCTGCTCAGTCGCCTTCTTTTCCATAACCTTGGGTTCCATTGTTTTCTTAACTGCCAGTACTACACCTCCGATCACTGTTCTACCCGTTGGTAATAATATGCAGAGATCGCTCACATCATTAAGGATTTATTAGCGAACGATAACGGTGAGACAATAGTATCGGGAGGTCTTCCGTTGCCCTGCATATTATTACTTTTATTTTGTTATGTATTACTAATTGATAAATTTTTTCATTATCGTAATATATTGTCAGACTGACTAATATTATTTTAAAACTAAAATTTTAATGTATAATGTTACGAAAAAGAAAAAATATATCATCTAGTAATACAATAATTAAAATACGTAGCACACAAACGTGCGATATGCGGGTTTAGAGTACGTGGCAATGTCAGGTTAATCGTCTTTCCTTCCTCCTAAGACGGGAACAACGATAGTATCTAAAGAACAATAACGATAGCACCGCCTCATAAACAACTATCACGTACTCTGTGGCCCCATATTTTCATTGTTTTATGAATGAGCAATTACTGCAGAGAAAGGTGTAATAAGCATTATCCCGATTTTTCTGTAAATTTTCACTCGACCCATCTATATCGGTACCATCGATGGCGTTTTACAGCAAATTTGATACGGTGCCTTTAATGTTACCTTTATTTGTATTCATGCTACATCTGAATATGATCTATGATAAAAAATGCTAATAGTTATGTCGCAGAGCTGATGAAAATCGGCATGCGTGACAAGAAATTTAATTTTATTGATAAGCGAAAATATTTATAGGACCGTGCCTGATCGATACATGTTAAAGGAGGTTAATTGACATGTGTGCGACCTGCGCCAAGCATAACCCCAAGAAGCCCAAGTAACTAAGGATCAGTTACCTTTTTTATTCGCTCTTTTATCGCATTGTTCCGGTTCATGTGCGATTTCGCTATACGTCAGCTTCGGCGAGAAGACAATAAAAAATGATAGCGTTTTTTGAAAAAGAGATGGATCAGCTCTGCCGTCGCCACCACGTGTAGAAGATCGCGGCCACTCCGGCGATCGCCAGTAATCCGATAACGACGGCCCAGTACGGCGTCGTCGCAGCCTCGGTGGTTATAGCAGGCGTGGCTGTCGGGGGAGCCGTCGGCTGCACAGCCGTGGCAGCCTGGGTCTGCTCCGAAGCGGCCGTGGGCCTAGTCTGGGCAGTCGGTGCTGTCGTGACCATCGAAGTGGCCATTGCGGTTGCAGCTGCCGGAGATGATGCCGGCTGCGGCGCCGCCGCGGGTTAATCGACCTGTGAAACGGATGGCCCATAAAAAGACGTTACAATGAACATCACAATACGGAAGATGCGCCCGGGTGGTCTAAACGCTATCGGACTGCTGAATACACTTTTTAACGCATCAAATAAATGAGGTTCTCATTAACGTCTTCTGGAGGGATGGCTTATCCATAATCCAACACTAATTGCTATCAAGGCTATGCCTATGCCAAATCCGGGAGATCTCGTCGGTTCTGGAATAGCCGTCGTTGCCTTCAGGATCTCCTCTTGCTCGGCGAGGAGTGAGCCATCCCCTCGCTCAACCCGGGTGATCAGCTTATATGCCGTGTCAGGGATGCCGTTCTCGATCGACACGTTAAACTGTACCTCCGGGCCGGGCAAGAGCGCCACCACTAATGGCACAGTCGTTTGACTGCTCAGTATAGAACCATGAGCATCGATGAGCGTCACTTTATTGACCGCCCCGTAAATATGGTGGTTCCCGGTGTTCTGGAACCAGGTCACTATACGTGCCGACTCCCCATCTGTATAGGTGGTATACTCGAGTCCGGTGATCACCCCCGTCTCGCTGACGTTCCCGCCCTTGATACTCAGGAAGACTGGAATCGTCGCGACGGGTTGTGCAGTCGATGTGCTCGAAGGTGACGCAGCATCGTAGGCCATGATAAGCGCGTATCGGCCTCCATCGCGGACATCTGCCGGCAACGCGATCTCGGCAGTTATCGTGGCTCTCCCACCTGGCATCAAAGTACAGCCATCTTTTTCAAGCGATATGAAAGGCCGGGCAGTGTACGGGCCTGTGTCTTCCTCGGGGGCGATGCCCATATATGTCCCATCGAAGGGCGACTGCCCGAACCCGGCCACTTTCAGGGTAAATGTTCCCCCGGGCTCCCCCTGTGAAACCGTTAGATTGATCGGTACGAAATACGTCCTGCCGGGCTCAACGTCGAGAGAAATTTGCTCATTCTCGAACCGGGCGGCCGAAGCCGGTGGTATACATATAGCCATGAGTACAACAGTGGTAAATAACGTAAAAAGACAGGCGTGTAGTAGTGTTATCTTGATCATGAGAGATTCATGCCTCTAAAATAATGAATAGTGTCATATGATTCCAACGTGTCAATCTTTTGGCCGAGCTGGATCGGCACTGCACTATGGCAAGGCGGGAGCGAAAAACTCTCATCGCCCCCACCCTGACTTCTATGTACATCTATTGCCCCAGCGGTCTTCCCCCTACTTCACATTAATGTAGTTATACCGTATCTGTGTACTCGTCATAAGCGCATTCGAGACCCGCAGCTTGACGGAATACTTGCCCTTCGCCGGGTACGTGAACGAAGGGTTCTCGAGCATGCTATCGTACGTCCCGTCGTTCTGGAAGTCCCATTCCCGGACATCGACGTTGCCGTAGCTTTGGTCCTTGAACTGGACCGTGAGCGGCCTGTTGCCGCTGGTCGGCGACCCGGAGAAATACGCGATCACAATGCCCATATGACCCACCCGGATATAGCCGACCCTGGTCTCGGTATCGCTGCCAGCCTCGTTGGTCGCCGTCAGCCGGATGCTATAGTAGCCGACCCCGGTAAAGGTGTACGCTGGGTTCTGAGCAGACGAAAACGTTGTCCAGTCGCCCGCACCTAACCTTTTGTACTCCCATTTCCACGAGGTCGGCGAGTTCTTCGACTTATCCGTGAAGAAGACGGTGAGAGGCGGATAGCCATGGGTCGGTGTGGCGGAGAATTTCGCGACCGGCTTTAAAGCAGCATTGACATGGATATAGCAGGCTTTTGTCAGCGTATTACTTCCCGCGCCATTGGTCGCCGTCAGCCGGATACTGTAAGTGCCCGCCGACGTGAAGACATACGACGGGTTCCGGGCCGTCGAGAACCGGACCCAGCAGCCAGAGCCCTGCTTGTACTCCCACTTCCACGACGTCGGATCATTAGCCGACTGGTCCGTGAACTGGACCGCCAGCGGCGCGATCCCCGACGTCGGGGCTCCGACGAAGGCCACAACCGGCACGGCCTGGGGGCTGATCTCGCCCGACACCGTTACAGAGTTCCCTGCCTCAACAGGGACCGCGGCCGAGGCCATCGTCACAATCACGAGCACCAAGAATACGATTCCCCGGCTCCACGCAGCAGACCTCACGAGATCCCTCCCGCACAGGCGACGGTATACCGGAGTCCGCTGCTCCGCTCCTCGATGGTACAGGCCGGCCATGCACAGCCTTCAGCCAATATCAAAGCGCTCATCATATTGCTCCGATGTAATTTTTCTTCCCGCTTCGAACCCTCCCCTACTTCACGTTGATGTAGCTGTACCGGATCATCGTGCTCACGCTGTTGGCGTTCGAGACCCGCAGCTTGACCGAGTACTTGCCTTTAGCCGTGTACGTGTATGACGGGTTCTGGAGGGTGCTGTCGTAGATTCCGTCGTTGTTGAAGTCCCATTCCCAGACGTCGATGCCCCCCAGACTACCGTCCGTGAACTGGACCGTCAGCGGCTTGTTGCCGCTGGTCGGCGAGCCGGTGAAGTACGCGATCACGATTCCGGTATGGCCGACGGTGATGTGGCCGGTTTTCGTCGTGGTGCTGCTACCGCCGGCGTTAGTCGCCGTCAGGCGGATACTGTAGACTCCCACTGAGGTGAACGTGTAGGACGGGTTCTTAGCCGTGGAGAACTGAGTCCAACTGCTGGTCCCCGATTTCTGATATTCCCACTTCCACGACGTCGGATTGTTCGTCGACTGGTCCGTGAACTGGACCGCCAGCGGCGGCAGGCCGCTGGTCGGCGTGGCCGTGAACGCGGCGACCGGCTTCGGCGGAGTGCTGACCGTGATATAGTTCGTCTTTGTCAGGGTGTTGCTCCCCGCCGCGTTCGTCGCTGTCAGCCGGATGCTGTACGTGCCCGTCGCAGTGAAGGTATATGACGGGCTCTGGTCCGTCGAGAACTGCGTCCAGCTGCCCGAGCCCTTCTTGTATTCCCACTTCCACGAGGTAGGGCTGTTCGTCGACTGGTCCGTGAACTGGACCGTCAGCGGCGCGTAACCGGATGTCGGGGTCCCGGTAAACGCGGCGACCGGCTTCTGCAGTGCGGTTACGGTGATGTAGCCGGGCTTGACCTCATCGTCAGTCCCGCCCGGCCCGGTGACCGTGAGCTTCACGGTATAGGTGCCGGCAGCGGAGTAGGTCCATACCGGGTTCTGAAGCGTGCTGTCCGTGGCCCCGTTGTTGTCGAAGTCCCAGGCCCATGCGGTGATCGAGCCGGTCGACTGGTCCGTGAACGCTACAGAGAGCGGCGCCATGCCCGAGAGCGGGTTGCCGCTAAACTGGGCCACCGGGGCCGGCACCGCGGATATCTCGCCCAGGAACGTCGCCATGTTCCCGGCTAAGGCCGGGGCGGCCAGCACGGCTAGCATGACCACGACCGCTACCGGGGCAATAAGCTTTCTCATGAGATCGACCCCGTGAAGGTTACGGTGATGCTATAGTCACCGACAGCGTCCCCTGTCACGATCGGCTGTTTAAAGCTGGCCGTCGCGGAGAAGACCCCCATCGTTGTCCCTGACATGAACCCCGTATAGTCGGAAGTGAGTGCCTGGTAGCCGGATCCGTCCTTCCCGAGCTGGAACGGGTTCGCGAGCGGAGTGCTACCGCTCACCATGTACCCCTTGTTCGTCGTCTTCCCGTCCGAGGCCGAGACCGACCAGCTGCTGCCGTCACTCGCGACCACGTTCACCGTGGTCGAGCCCGTGGCATCCTGGCCGGCGATCATGTTCGTGAGGGTCGCTGAACTACTGCCAAGGGTCACCTCGATTACCGGCAAGGCAGAGTATTCCACGACGAGGAACTGCTGGGCTGCAGCCAGGCACGGCGATGGACGGGCCGTTGCCCGGATACCGGCTTCATTGGTACCTGCAGTCAGGTAGTTTTTAACTTCCCGGGTATCAACGGCAACCTGCGTTCCCTCTGTAGAACCATAGTCCCAGACATCCGAGGCAATGGTCTCGCCATTGAAGAGCAGGTCTCCCTCGTTGCTTTCACCCGAAGGCACAAAGGTGATCAGCGTTGCGCTTGCGACATCCGCGGGGACAATGGTTTGTCCGCTGAAGGGGATGTACGCCGTCGCCTCCTCCTCGGAGGTGGCATAGTCGCCCTCGCTTGCGCCGAGCAGGTCGAACTCTTCGTTCAGGAAGATCTGTTTACGGGTGGCCGTGGCATCTTCGTACACCACCGCCAGCGTGAAGCCGTAGGGCGAGATCTTGTCCAGGGATCCCTGCCGGGTGAAGACAGCCGTATTCACGCCGTTCTTCTGGAACTGTGTAGTAACGTCGTAAGTGAGGAGGCCGTACACGTGGTCATAGTATGCGCCGAAGTTGCTCACGTCGTGGTACCAGTCCCGGTATGGCAGATCTATTGCCGTATTGAAGTCGATCTGGATATCGTCCGGCGCCTCGTTCGAGTTGTCCCAGGTGTAGGGCACGTAGAGCCGGGCTTCCCGGACCGTGGCACCGGCAGGGATCGGGAGATCCGCTGCAGTCCAGGTCACGGTGAAGGTTGTCCAGCCTGAGCCGAAACTGCCTGAGCGGTACACGCTGTCACCGAAGGAGTAGACGAGCCCGCCATGGAGGTCGAACGAGTCCCTCGTGGTGACATCGCTCTGTCCGGCCCAATAGCGCTTGCCCTTGTACCCGTTGTAGGTCACCGTCTTTGCCGCGCTTGTCTTGACGTTGTTCGCCTCGTCCGTCTCGATAACCGTATTGTCCGGGTCGAGCGTTGCCGTATAGGTTACTGAGCCTCCCGCAGTGTCCCGGATGGTGGTGTCGGTGATGGTGATGGTTGTTACACCGTCTTTTGCCAGCGAGGGGACGGCCGCCCGTGCGCTAAAACCGTCACTCGATGTAAGAAGCACCTCAGTTGCCGCCGAGGTGCCCGGGCCGTTGTTCTTGATGGAGTTGATAACAATGCTGTTAGGCTCGCGGGCGAAGAGGACCGAGGGGGATTTGACGTTCACGATGCCCGAGATGGTCAGGTCGCAGGCAGTCGGCGGGGGTGCGATGTTCTTGAACGCTGAGGATGTCCCGGCATTAGAACCCACGAGAAGGTCATAGTTCCCGTCGTTATCAAGGTCAGCCGCGCAGGGTGCCGCATAGGTCCCGACGGAAACAACCATATCCCACGCGGGTTTCGCGCCCCATACCGGGCTGGAAGCCGAGCCCGTGTTCTCGTAGGCAAACACTTCCCCGCTGCCTGATTCGCCGATCAGCAGGTCAAAGTCGCCGTCCCAGTCAATGTCGGCAAATGCCGGTACCGAGTTCGCGCCTGCATCCGGTGTATTCCACCCGGTCCTCGCCGTCCACGTGGGGCTGGTTGCCGACCCGGTGTTCTCGTAGGCTTTCGTAACACCCGCCGATTCGCCGACCATCAGGTCATAGTCCCCGTCGTTATCAAGATCGGCGAAAGCCGGTGCCGAATTCGATCCGGCGTCTGGGGCATTCCATCCAGGCCGGGCCGTCCATGCGGGGCTGGTTGCTGAGCCGGTGTTCTCATAGGCAATGCACGTTCCTCCCGGAACACCGACAAGGACATCGAAGTCCCCGTCGTTATCAAGATCGGCGAATGCCGGTGACGAGTATGTTCCGACGTCCGGTATATTCCATCCGGACCGGGCTGTCCACACAGGGCTGGATACTGACCCGGTGTTCTCGTAGGCTTTCGAAACACCCGCCGATTCGCCGACCATCAAATCATAGTCCCCGTCGTTATCAAGATCGGCGAGGGCAGCCCGTGAACGGACTCCGGCATCCGGTGCGCCCCATGCGGATTCAGCCCCCCATATTGAGGAGACAGTAATATAATCAGTCTTGGTTTCTGTGTCATCCCCGATGATGTTGTATGCGGTGAGGCTCACCGTGTAGGTGCCCGGGCGCACATACTCATGGCTCGGGTTCTGGTCTTCGCTGTTCTCTTCATCGCCGAATTCCCAGAACCACTGGTTGGGGAGATTGGTCGACAGGTCGGTGAACTGGACCGTGAGCGGGGGATCGCCGGAGGTCGGGTCCGCCGAGAACTCCGCGTCCGGCGGGTCGGTAATCTCGAGTTCCGTCCCCTTAACCGTGAGGAGCGCAAGCGGGATCTTGTAGAACGCCGCTGTCCCTGTTGCCGGGAAGTACCTGGCGTACCCGAGCGTCGTCGCGGCGCTGCCGGTGACCGAAGAGGTCACGTCCCACGAGTCGACACCGGAGTAGGAGCCCTGTACGTCAGGAGTATTGTCAAGCGCGAAATTGGTAAATGTCCCCGTCACCGGGGGGGTGCCACCGGTCCAGATGAAGGTGTTGTCCTTTGTCGGGAACCCGTAGTACCCGTTGTTGCTCGCCATGTAGATCGAGGTCAGGGTGGCGGAGTCGACACTGTCGAACCCGGTCGTGGCAAAGGTCGTGCTGCCGACAGCAGCCACGTGATAGTTATCCTCCGGGTAGTAAGAGCAGACATCGTGGCCCTGGTTCACCCAGTACCGGATATAGTCGGAATCCCCGTCGTCGTAAGCGACAACCAGCGCGACCTCCTTGATCCGGCCGTCGAAGCTGGAGCCCCCGACAGCCGTTGCCACTGCATTGACCCGGACGGTCCCCGAGGTGAGCAGGCCCAGGTCCTTTACATCGTACCACATGAAGTAGTCGCTCGTGACCCGGTTGCAGTGGTCGTTGACGATTTTATACGGATCGTGCAACCCCCCGCCCTCTCCAGTGTTGTCGTTGCCTCCGTTCACTTTATAGACGAAGGGGACATCTAGGTCCTCGGTCCAGGTCTCTTCTATTACGGAGTCTGCGTCATTGTCCCACGTGATCGCGATCGACCCGTGGCGCTGGTCCTGCATGTGACCGTTATACGTAGATACATAGAGCCGGGCCCATGTGGCGCCACTTACCACCTCCGCGGGGAGGGCGAAGTCCTTGGTCACGCTCGTATCAAACGTGGGCGGGACCGCGTCATACCACAGTCCACCCGAGACGGTGCCGGTCTGCACCGTGGTGAGCGGCTGGCCTCCGATATAGGTGTCCGCGAGAGCTCCCGGAATATTACATAGGAGCAGTACGATTATTGCGGTGAAACTAATTAAGGATATTTTCGCGATTCTATCCATAGGTTATCATCATCCATCAGTACAGGAATGAGGTTCACTTCCCGTTGGCCAATTCATGTCAAGGCGGTGCCGCTGCACTGGTGCCACGGCACTTAAAGGTCCCACAGCCCTGCGAAGGTAAGGGGGTGAAGAACCTTCACAGTGAGGCTTCCTACCCAACCCTGCATTCACGGCTTGCCACCCTTCCTTTGCCATAGTGTTCCGATGAACACGGCAAGAATTCCCAGGATTGCCATCGGCAGGCCGAAGCCCGGAGTCTTCGGAGACGGAGCCGGAGTCGGCCGGGCCGTGGCGACGCTCCCCACCTGCAGGGCCGCCGTCTTCTCGGCGAACACCGTCCCGTCCTGCTGCCCCACCTTCGCTTTGATGATATAAGTGCCGCGGGGGAGCCCCACTGCGAGCTCGTTCGTGAAGTTCACCGCCTGCCCGGGCACGATCGCCTTCTCGAAGGGCTTCGTGACGGCAGTGGCGACCACCGCTCCGCTGGCGTCAGTGATCGTCGTGTTGATCATCGCGCCGTAGTAGTGGTAGTTGCCGGTGTTCTTGAAGGTCGCGAAGACCTCGAACGCCTGCCCCGGGTCGACGCTGGCGGGCCCGATCGCCGTGATCTCGCCGGCCTCGGTGAGCTGGCCGCCCTTCACGGTCAGGAACACCGGGATCGCGACCGCGGTCGCGAACGCCGCCGGCGCCCCGGAGGCCGATGTGGCCGGGTGGATCAGGATGATCGCGTACCGGCCGCCGTCCTTCGTCCCCGCCGGCACCGCGATGGTCGCGGTGACGTCCGCCCGCTCGCCGGGCTTCAGGTGTACGGTCGGCTTGTCGACCGTGATGAAGGGGCGCGCGGTGTAGGGGCTCGTGTCGGCCGAAGCGTCCAGGCCCTTGTACGTCCCGTCGGCGGGCATCTGCCCGAAGCCCAGGACGTCGATGGCCAGGGTCGTTTCGGAATCGTTCGCGTTAATCGAGATGCCGATCGGGTACGTGTATGTCTTTCCGGGCTCGACGTCGAGCGAGATCCGCGCCCCCTCGACCCGGAGGGCGTGAGAGGGCGCCGCGATCATGGCTACTGCTATGATGAGCCCCAGTCCGATCACGACGATGTTACGGCAGGTGTTCCTTTTCATGCTTGGGTTTGCTCCATCGATTTTTTATTCCATTTTTATGGGAATTCTGGCTTTCGGGGAGATTACCCCGGCGGGCTGCTCAGCCGAACGCCCCCGTGAAGGTCAGCGTGATGCTGTAGTCGCCGGGCTGGTCGCCTGCGGAGATCGCCTGCTTCAGGTTCGCCGTGTCCGTCCGGTCCTCGTTCGCGCTGCCAGTCATGAACCCGGTAAATGCCGAGGTCATGGCCTGGAACGCGCCGCCGCCGTTCGCGAGCTGGAACGGGCTGGCAAGCTGGTTCGCGCCGGACTTCATGTACCCGCCGTTGTTCGCGGCCGCGTCGACCGACCAGGCGGTGCCGCCGTCGGTGGTGACCGCGACCTGAGCGGACCCGGTCTCTTCGATGCCGGCGGACATAGTGCCGAAGTCGACGCTTGCCGGAGTGACCTCGACTGAGATGGACGAGGTGCCGACCGTGATGATATTGGTCTTGAACTCCTCATCGCTGTAGTCCGGGCCCGTCACCGTGAGCTTCACGGAGTAAGTGCCGGCCGCGTTGTAGGTCCAGCTCGGGTTCTGCAGGGTGCTGTCCGTGGTCCCGTCGTTGTTGAAGTCCCACGCGTAGCTGTTGATCACGCCACTGGACGTGGACGTGAACGCGACGGTGAGCGGGGCTGCGCCAGAGGCGGGCGCGTAGGTGAAGTCAGCGACCGGGGCCGGTGTCTTGACCATAATGTAGCTGGTCTTGACCTCGTCATCCGATCCGCCCGGCCCGGTTACGGCGAGCTTCACCGTGTAAATTCCCGGTGTGTCGTAGCTGTAGCCCGGGTTCTGCAGGGTGCTGTCCGTGGTTCCGTCGTTGTTGAAGTCCCACGCGTAGCTGGCGATGATTCCTGTTGATGCGTCCGTGAATGCCACGGTAAGCGGAGCATCGCCCGAGGTCGGGGTTGCACTGAACCCTGCGACCGGGGGAGCTGCCGTATACTCCACGACAAGGATCTGCTGGATCGCGCCCATTCCTCCGCTCTGGGTCTCCTGGATGCCGGCCTCGTTGCCGGTAGCAGTGAGGTAGGCCTTCACATTAAAGGTCTGCGCTGATGCGGTGCTGGCTGTTCCCTGCCAGGCATTGGTCGCAACCGTGGCACCGTTGAAGAGCAGGTTGCCCTCGTTCGGCCCGGCACTTGCGGCAAAGCTGTACAGGGTGGCAGTCTGAACGCCCCCGGTGTCAATCGTCATGCCGGAGAATGGCACGTAGGCCGTCGCCTCATCCATCGTTGTCCCGTAGGAGGACAGCGAATAGGCAAGGTAATCGAACTCCTCGTTGATGAAAATTTGCTTCCGCGTCTTCGTGGGATCGCTGTAGACCACGACGAGCGTGCTCGGGTAGAGTGCGTTGCTGTTCCCGGTGTTCGGGGTCATAACGAGCGTGTTCGTGCCGCCATTGACAAAGAGCGAGGTCACGTCGATCGCGGGATACAGGCCGTACTTGTAACTTGCATAGGTGCCGAAATTGCTCTGGTCCGTATAGGGGGTGCCCAGCGCGATAGTATTGCCGTTGAAGGTGGTCGCAATGCTCGGGACGCCGCCCGGGGTCGTGTCCCAGTTATAGGAGACGTAGAGGTACACGTTCTCGATAGTTGCACCGGAGGGTACCGGCAGGTTCGCCGCGTCCCAGGTCTCTGTCCGCGTTGTCCACCCTACGCCCTTGTAGGCACTCGCCGGCTGGGTATAATACAGCAAGTCGCCGTTCAGGTCGTAGGTCTTCTTCGTGGTGAGGTCGCTCCCGCCTTCCCAGTAGCGCTTACCTTTGTACCCGTTATAAACCAGTGACTTGGCCGAACTCGCAGCGTTGTTGTTCGCTTCGTTTGTCTCGGCAATCAGGTTGTCCGGATCTACCTTCGCAGTGTAGGTGACCGTACCGCCTGCAAGGCTCCTGACGGTCGGGTCGACGAGGTTGAGCGTCGTCTGGGCTCCCGCAGCCAGCGACGCGATGGTAGTCGAAACTACGGGGGTTTCCCCGCCGCCCACGTCACTTGCGTAGAGCGATACCACGATGTTGCTCGCCGGGTCGGTCCCCATGTTCTTGACGTTCGTGACCGTGATCGCGTTCGGCTCCTTGGCGAAGATGGCCGTCGCCGGGACGCTGTCCACGGAGCCGGCAATGGTGAAGTCCAGGTTGGCGAGCACGGTGATGTAGTTATCCTTAGTTTCGGTGTCGCTCCCGCCGGCATTGGTGGCGGTGAGCTTCACGGTGTAGGTGCCGCCTGCGCTATAAGTGTAGCTCGGGTTCTGGAGCGTGCTGTCGATGGTCCCGTCATTGTTAAAGTCCCAGGCCCAGGTGTCCGCAGCGCCGCCGGTATTAGTGGCGGTGAAGGCGACAGTGAGCGGTCGGGCGCCGCTGGTCGGCGTGCCGGTGAAGTCGATGTCCGGCGCGGCCGGGAGGATGCTCCCGGAAACCGTAATATCGGCTGCCGATACCACTCCAGGAATTACTATTAGTAGAATGACCGCGATTACAGCCAGTATTTTTAAGTTGCCCATATGGTAATTCTCCTTTCCATCGTCCTATTGCAGTAATTGCTGCAATGATATCGTTTTCACATGCCAGTTATTAGAAATAATAAAGAGGAGGCAAAGCCCCCTCCTTATTCTTAGCTATTCAATATGCGAGCCCTCAGACGAACGCTCCCGTGAAGGTCAGCTCGATGCTGTAGCTGCCCGGCTGGTCGCCGGCGCCCCTCACCTGCTTCACGTTCGCCGTGTCCGTCCGGTCCTCGTTCGCGCTGCCAGTCATGAACCCGGTAAATGCCGAGGTCATGGCCTGGAA
>MVRA01000062.1 GCA_002067315.1 Methanocella sp. PtaU1.Bin125
AATAGTTTTTAGTATGAAAGACTTTCAGGATTTTCATCGTATATGCCTATGCAGCAGGCATATCGGCGTTTCATAAGAGCGCAGAGGCCGCAGCTCCCTTTTTAGATATCGTATAGCGTAAAACTAATAAAAAACCGCGTTCTCTGCGGCCTTTACTGTTCCGGGCATTTTCCCCCGGAATATTAAATATGACTCTTCTGCATTGTTGGGATCGAAGGGCGGTGGCCGGATGTCTCTGATGGTTTGCCGTTCAGGCGTCCTGTGATGAGAACGCAAGAGCGCGGGACTGCGTACTCGCGACGATCGCGACGTTTCTCTAAGTTCTCGCGACGATCGCAACGAAACGCGACGGGCGCGACGTTTCTAAGAATGATGATATTGCGGGTTATCGGTTAACCGTCGTCGCGCCCGTAGTGTTTCGTTGCGATCGTCGCGAGAACTGGTATGACAGGCCCCAGAAACGAAGCCCATTTCATTGAATCGGCAGATCCGAAAAACGCAGAAGAACCTTAAATATTAAATCTTTGCGGACTCCAGCTTCAGTAGCGCGCGTTTGATCTCGAGGCCGCCGGTGAACCCGCCCAGCCCCTGCGTCGCGACGACCCGGTGGCAGGGCACCAGCAGCGGCACGGGGTGCGTGGCCATGACGTTGCCCACGGCGCGCGCGGCGCCCGGGCTTCCCGCGGCGGCGGCCAGCTCGCCGTATGTGATCGTCTCTCCGGCCGGGACCTTGCGGAGCTCCTGCATGACCTTCTTCTTGAACGGCGTCATGCCGGTATAGTCAGGGCTGTAGTCCCCGAACACATCCTTTCCCGTGCGGAAGTACCGTTCCAGCGCCCTGACGAAGCCGGTGCCCGCCGGCTCGAAGCCGGGTTTCCTGCTTGTCATCTCGACCGACCGGACAGTCCTGCCATCAACATCAGCGACGACATACAGCCCGACGGGCTCCGCATACATCCAGTCCTTGACCATGTACGTTAATGTTATTACGAAAGACGTATACTTTGTCATTTCGGAGAAGCTGCATGCTGGTAAGGAACGTATTCGAGAACGATTTCATCGCGATCGGCGACCGGGCCCGGGACTGGGGCGACATCGTCATCGAGCGCGAGACGATATACCACCTGATGACGAAGCATTTCCGCCAGACCTGCTTCGTCGCGGAAGACCGCCAGCGCATGATCGGGTATTTGCTCGGCTTCCGTTCCCAGGCATGCCCCGACGAGGCGTACATGCACCTGGTTCAGGTGGACCCGGCCATGCGGGGCAACGGCATCGGGCGGCGCATGTTCCGCCAGTTCGAGGACGCGGTCCGGGCGATGGGCTGCAAGAAGATCGTCACCACCTCCCGGCCCCAGAACAGGCTGGCCGTCGCTTTCTACCGGCGCATGGGCCTGAAGCCGGTACAGGCCGGAGGCACGATCGAGGTCGACGGCGTCACGGCGATCAAGGACTATAACGGCCCCGGGAAGCACGTCGTGGTCTGGGCCAAGGACCTGTAACTTTTTTATCGCTTGCTTATCATGACCGGGCTCCGTTTTAATAGGTAATATATTACCTGATGCAAAGGTATAAATACTAACAGGTAATATGTTACCAATCACACAGGTAATATGTTACCTGTTAAGGATTGACCTGAAATGAACGGAAAGCTCATACTCATCGCATCGCTGCTCATCGCCGTCCTCGCCATCGTGGCGGCCGGCAGCGGCCTGCTCCTGAAAGACACGTACATGAACGACACCGCGTCCGGCGCCGCCCAGCAGAGGGGCAACGACTTAATCGTGCTCGTGCTCTGCGTGCCGCTGCTGCTCGTCTCGGCCTTCTTTGCCGCGAAGGGCTCGCTGCGCGGCCGGCTCGTCTGGACCGGCACGGTGTTCTTCTTCCTGTACACCTACGCGTCCCAGTCGTTCCTGACCGCCTATAACCACCTGTTCCTCGTGTACGTGGCCGCGTTCTCGCTGTCGCTGTACACGTTCGCCGCCAGCGTCCTGACGCTCGACGTCGGCCGCATAAAAGCGAGCCTCGCCGGCGCGCCGGCAAATGTCGCCGCAGCCTTCATGTTCTTCATCGGCGGCATCGTGCTGCTGATGTGGCTGGCCCTGATCGTCCCGCCCCTGATGAACGGCGAGCCCCCGGCCGCGCTGGAGACCTACACCACGCTGGTCATCCAGGCGCTGGACATGGGCGTGATCGCGCCGATGGCCCTGCTCACCGGGTACCTGCTGCTCAAGAGGGAAGCGTGGGGCTACGCGCTGGCCTCGCTCATCTTCATCAAGGGCATCACGCTGGGCACCGGCGTGCTCTCGATGGCAGCCTTCATGGCGATGGACGGCATAGAGATCGTGATCCCGCAGGCCATCATCTTCGCCGTGCTCACCCTGGGCGCCCTGGCGATGGCCCTGGCGTTCCTCGGGAAGATGAAGGCCCCGGCCGCTGCCGTAAAAGCGGCCGCCGCGTGAAACGGAGGCAATCAGAATGAACCACGTGCTGTACTATTCCATGACCGGAAACACGAAGAAAATGGCCGCCGCCATCGCCGCCGAGCTCGGGGTCGAGGCACGGGACGTCCGGAAAGCGACCGGGCTGCCGCAGGACGGGCTTCTGTTCATCGGCTCGGGCTGCTATGGCGACAAGCCCGGCGAGGACCTGGCGAAGTTCCTCGCGAATAACGATCTCGCGGGCCGGAAGGTGGCGCTGTTCGGCACCTCCGGGGCCGGCGCGGGAAAAGAGGTCGAGAGCATGGCGGCAACGCTGAAAAGCAAAGGTGCAGTCGTCGTCGGCAGCTACCACAGCAAAGGCAAGGCTTTCGTCATCGTCAACCTGGGTCACCCCAACAAAGACGAGCTGGACGGCGCCCGCAGGTTCGCCCGCGAGATGGTGACGCAGAATGGTTGATCCGTCCGAGGTCCAGGCCGACTTTGCCTCCAGCCGCATCGACATGGCGAAGTTCGCGCTCGTCATGCTGTTCATGGTCGAGCAGCGGTGGCGGTACTTCATCGACAAGGACCTGGAGCCGGACAACATCACCACGACGCAGTGGCTCATGCTCATCGTCATCGCCGCCGGCTTCAGGTCTCCCCCTTCCATTCAGGAGGTGGCTGATGCGATGAGCACGACGCACCAGAACGTCAAGCAGGTCGCCGCCAGCATGGAGCGGCGGGGCCTCATGGCCCTCGAGCGGGACCCTGATAACAGGCGGATCATCCGGCTGAAGATCACCGACCGCTGTGCCGCCCTGTTCCAGCGGCGGGAGGAGGAGGACAAGAAGACCATCGCCCGCATGTTCGAGAACCTGACCGACGACGAGATGAAGGCGCTGTTCGGCATCATCGCGAAGGTGGAGCGCCAGGCGGACCTGCTCTATCACGAAGCGAAAGCGCGCAAGGCCACTAAATGAGATACCAGTCCACGTCGCCGGCCGACTGCTCCGTGATGCCCGCTGTCCGGCAATGTCGATATAATCGAGTATCACGAAAGCATCTCAATCAGTTCGTCTATCGATAACCCGGTTTGCGAGGACGTCGTCCTCAACATACTGCGCAGAAGGCCCGGATCAAGCTCACGGTGTTTGGGCACCGAGATTACTCCGGCGGTAGAACGGAAGATCATATGGCTGCCACGCTGCCGTATGTAGCGATATCCCAACATTCTGAGCATTGCGGCATATCTGATGCCGCTAACAACTGGCAGTTTCGGCATTCCCGGTCACGGCCGGATCAATGTCCAGCGTTATCCTGACCGCATCTGCCGAAGGTATGTCGAAATAGCACTCGATGACCTCGCGGATGTTCTTCATGAGCGAGTTCCAGCTTCTGCCTTGCGTAAAAATGCCCAGCTCTTCATTGCTGGCGCACAACATTTTCTTGCCCCTGAATACCCTAAGCTTGACTTCGAGTGTCTTATCCACACCAGATGGATTTGACTTTTCGGATATATAGGTAATCTCGTCAATTCCTGGCGGTCGGTCACATTTTTTCATATAATGGTAACTTAGTCTGGACGATTTGAGCTTATAGAGTGAGCTATGTGAAAGAAATCGTCGACAGGCACGTTTATATCAGGTACCAGTCCACGTCGTTGACGGACTGCTCCGTGATGCCCACGGTCCGGCGCTGCACCCCTTTCATGTCGCACAGCGCATCCGAGAAGTCCTGTAAGTAGGGCCGGCGCGACAGGCTTCCGTACCGGAAGTGCTTGCCTTCCTGCACGTTCGCCTCCAGCGTCTCGTCCCGCGGCGCGACGGTCACGGGAATGTCGGTCAGCGTCAGCGCCTTCTGCATGGCCTTGCGGAAGTCCCCCGTGCAATAGGCGATCCGGTGCTTATAGGTGTCCCGTGTCTTCTCGAGGTAGGCGGCCAGCTTCCTGCTCTCGTTGCGGACGAACTCGTCCTTGACCGAAACTACGTCGCACCGGCCGAGCATGAACTCGTAGTCCATGAACGGGTACTCCTCGTCCAGCTCCCGGGGGGTGACGCCGCACGTCCCGAATACCACGACGTGCGTCTCCTCTGGCTTTAAGATCGAAAAGATGACCCGGTCGTACATCCTGTGGGACGGGCTCAGGTGGTACGGCTTGGCCTTGGCGCAGGGCACGAACACGCAATAGTCCCGTACCGGGGCCCGGTACTCGCGGAGTATCCACTCGTTGGCCCGCTGCATGTCCGGGTGGGTCAGCACCCGCTCGCCCTTCATGGGCTCCTTCGACCGCTCGCGCTCCGGGATGATCATGCCTGCAGACGAGATACCCGCGTCAGCCATAAAAACATTTTCTCTCCGTCACTTTGCACAAGCTTTTTAAGTTTGGTAGCGAACGGTTATAATTAGCCGGGCCGGGCCTGCCAGACGTAGCGTCAGGGTGGGAAGCCCCGGGGTGGGTTTTATGGGACGAGGGCAGGTATTGAAATATTCGTTACTTTCGATCGTAGCGGTCGTGGTCGTATTTGCGGGCATCAGTCTTTCAGGCTTCGAAGGAGGGGCGCTCTCCTTTACGGAGGACTACCTCTACGTGGCAGGCTCCGGGAACGTGACGGTGATCAGCGCCACTGACGATGCGATCAAGTCAAGGGTCGACATCGCTTCCTTTTTCGGGAGCCTGGCCGCGAGCCCCGACGGTAAAAAGGTCTACGCGTGCGGGGATAACGGTGTCTACGTCATCAACACTTCGACCAACACCGCGGTCAGGAAGATATCCGGCTTCGGCTCTTACTTCGACGTCGCGGTGAACCCGGTCCTGAACGAGTACTACGTCGGCGTCCACGGCACCTCTGCGGATAATTACCGGCCCTACATCCTGGTCGTCAACGCCAACACGGACGCCGAGGTCATGCGTTTCAACACGAGCGGCGACGGCACAGCGGTGGACCTGGCCGTGTCGCCCGACGGCGATAAGCTGTACGTGTGCTTCCAGAGCGGGCTCTGGGCCAACTTCACCGTCTACGACCTGTCCTCCCGGGCCTACCTGTCGACGAAAAGCATCCTCCTCCCGGACGACATGGCCGTCAGCCCCGACGGGAAGGAGGTCTACGTGGCCTGCGCCGATGGCGAGCACTTCCTCAGCCGTGTTTACGTGATCGACGGGTCCAGCTACGCGATCAAGCACCAGATCGACACGCTGAACGGACCCCGCGGCGTGGCCTTCAGCCCGGACGGGACGAAGGCATACGTCACGAACGGCTATGGCGATACGCTCTCTGTCATCGACACTGCCACCCGGTCCGTGGCGAGGACGGTCAGCCTGGGCAGGGCCCGCCCCAACAAAGTCGCCGTCACGACTGACGGCAAAAAAGTGTACGTCTCGCACAGCGGAGACACAGGCGGCATCTCCGTGATCAACGCCTCCGACTACTCGGTCACGTTCATCGCCATCGCCGGCCAATACCTGAATGAACTGGCTATCTGCAAGGTCCCACAGTCGTTCCTCATCAGGCCGATCCCGGTCACCCTCATCCCGTATCAGCCGTCACCGACGCCCACGGCCGAGCCGACTTCAGCGGCCACCGTCACACCTGCACCGGCACCGGGCCCTGCATCGACCGTGACCCCGACTCCCGAGCCTACGGCCGCCCCGGAGCCGACTGTCACGCAAACCCCGTCACCCTCCGCCACGCCTGCACCCACGGCCGCCCCGGGCTTCGGGGCTGTCATGGCCTTAGCATGCCTGGGCGGCGCAGCATACGTTGTCAGAAAAAGATGAAAAATGACGGGGCAGGGCAAGAATTGATCTTTATCCCTGCCCGATCTGTATCTGCCAGAGGGTAGAGGCTCTCAGTGCCCGGGGTACGTCTCCGGCAGCACGACCTCGTTCATGATCCGGGTAAACTCCCGGAACCCCTCGAACGCAGCCCCGTGCCCCGCGTTCGCGATCGGGAATATTCCCTTTTTCGGGGCTTCCAGCCCTTCGTACCACTCCACGGCCAGGTCGTGACGTGCGGCCAGCTCATGGTCCCCGTCCATCAAGTAGACCGGCACCTCGAGCCTGCTCGCATCCTCGCGGAAGTCGATGTCCTGCAGCTGCGGGTACATGACGACGAACACGTCGAACAGGCCGCGCAGCACGTTCACCTTCTCGATCAGGCCGTACTCGGAGGCCATGACACCGAAGGGCCCGACGCCCGACGCGGCCCCCCGCTCCTCGTACTCGGCCGGCGGAGAGTACTCGCCCGCGAGGTCGGTGTAATAGGCGGCGACATAGGTGTACGCGTACAAATCGTCATACGGCGGCTCGCCGTAGTTGCGCATCTTCGCGGCCATCGCTTCGTTGCCCGTCCGGCTGGCCAGGTCGAGCATGTCGTAGTACAGCCTGCGGTCGGTCTCCTTCGGGTTTACCATCTGGCCGCTGCCGATGTAGGCGTAGTACAGGTCCGGGCGCTTCTGGACTGTCTTCACGCCCAGGATGCTCCCGTACGACTCGCCCATGACGTAGATCTTATCCTCGTCGAACCGCTCGCACAGGTACTCCGTCACCGCGATCGTGTCGTTGATCGCCCTTTCGAACGTCAGCTCTGCCGCGGGCTCGAACCCCGCGTACGACTTGCCCTCCCCCGGCTGGTCCCAGCACACCACCGTGAAGTTCTCCTCCAGCCCGGAGAACAGCGCCCGGGGGAACGCCAGGTCGCTCTGGCCCGGCCCGCCGGCCAGGTACAGGAGCACCGGGTTGTCCGTGCTGTGGCCCCGGATAAGCATGCCCTGCCGGTCGCCGTTGACGTCGATCATCGTCACCTCGGCGATGCTGCCGGGCACCGGCTTACCGTCGGCCCCGACGATCGCCGGGGTGCCCGGGGGCAGCAGGACCATTACAGCCAGCAGTACCAGGAAGGCGGACACGGCCACGACCACTGCGGCCGACCCGTATTTAGCCAGGCGGGCGGCCGTATCTTTCGCCGGGGCGGAGGCGCCCGACATCCGCCGGGCCAGCGTCGCGCCGAGGCTGGCACCCAGCGCCATTGGCAGGAGGCCGAACAGGAAGTAGACGCCGCGGCCGACGACCAGCGCGATGATCCCGAACGTCTCGTCTAGGCGGATTGCGCCTACGGTGGGCCCCTGCAGGCCGAGGTGGAATAGCTCGATGACGATGAGATGAGCGACAGGGGCCACCAGGATGGCCCACCGGGAACGCGAGACGAAGCCCGCGGCCAGGCCTCCCGCCAGGCAGACGGCCATGACGAACAGCGCCTGCGACGCGGTAGCCGGGCCCCGGGGCATGGTGAGGCCGATGATCAGCCCGGCCAGCACAGCGATGCCGGCGGCAGCGGCGATACCTATCCGCCGGTCACGCCAGACAGCATCGATCACGTCCTGTGACTGGCGATAATGTATGACATTGCTCTCCATTTTACTGGAAACCATGAAATCACAACAGCTTAACTAATTATCTTAATCGTTATATAGCATTACTACCATTGACCGATCGCTTAACCGGCCTGCTGCACAATTTGCGCGCCGGGATCGTGTCGCATGCCGCCTCCGGCAGATACATGCGCTGCCCGCCCTCCCGCCCCGGGCACGCTGCGCCATGACTCGATTGACGATTGAAGTGACCGCGACGGCTCTAACCATACATTTCGCGCGCGCGAGCGGCCGCCCGGTCGGCGATACGTTCTGCCTGCCAGCGACACGCACCGCTCACGGCCGGGCAATATAAAATGAAAAATAGATTGAGGCCGGCCTAAATTAAGGCCAGGCCTTCCAGCTCGCGGACGATCCGGTCGACCGCTTCCTCGGCGTCCTTCGGCTTCTTGCCGCCGGTGACGACGAGCTTGCCGCTGCCGAAGAGCAGCACGACGACCTTGGGCTTGTCGATCCGATAGACTAGGCCCGGGAACTGCTCCGGCTCGTACTCGATGTTCTCCAGCCCCAGCCCGATGGCGATGGCGTTCAGGTTCAGGACGCTGCCTAAATCGGCCGAAGCGACGATGTTCTGTACGGTGATCTCGGGGTTGTTGATGACCTTGATGCCCACGCTGTCCATCTTTTTAAACACCTTTTTCAGGCCGCGGTCCACGTCCTCGATGCTCTTGGCGCCGGTGCAGACGATCTTGCCGCTCCTGAAGATGAGCGCCGCGGTCTTCGGGTCCTTGGTCCGGTAGACCAGGCCGGGGAACTGCTCGGGATCGTAGTCCGCGCCGTCCAGCGCCAGCGTGACGGACTTGAGATCGATCTCCTGCCCGATGGCCGTCGATGCCACGACATTCTCGATCGTGATGGTCTTCTTCGCTTCATCAGCTTTGCTCATATTACAGCCTCTTTATAGCTCGTTTATTACGAGTATTTATACTATTTAACGTATTCGCAGTACCAGCGAACTACTCATGAGCGGTTACGGCTTGCCGCCGCCGTTCAATAATGCCTTGCGTTGCCGGTATTCCCGATCCGGTGCAACCGGGGAGACAAATGATAGTCACGGTGGTATTTAAATAAAATAAGCACGCATGGGGTATATATACTTTATATACTACCCGGCTACGACCTGAGTAAAAAGTGGCAACGGCATGTCACGGTCTGTCAACGGCGTTTCCGGGGGCGTCGCCTGTGACATAAACGTACGGTTCAGGGACGACGGATGTGCCGGCGCCCGGGCTGTAGACGATGACCCACGCCGGCCGGCCTTCGTATCTCGCGTGGACGGCCAGGCATGGAAGCCCTCCCCCGCCGGCTGCCTCGATGGCTTTGCGAAGGCTCGCCGGGTCCAGGCCCAGCGCCTTCGCCTTGAACTGCATGATGCTGGCGACGTCCTCTCTCCCCTCCGCGGACGGCGACGGGTACGCTTTCCCGAACGCGGCCGGCACGGGGCTGTCGACGGCCAGGGACGTGACGGCGGGCCGGTCGAAGTCCGCGTTCGATCGCCAGACTGCCGGCGTGTCCGGCGCCAGCCGGAACGCGGCGGCGTATTCGCCGGCGATCAGCACCCGGTAGTCGCCAGTCGAGGCGGCCGTGAGGTCGTCGAGCTGCTGGTCCCACTGCCACTCCTTCGCGGTGCCGTTCCGGACGGGCGTGATCACCTGCGCGGCCACGGGGGTGAAGACCGTCCGCCACGTGCCGCCTTCCTTGCGCTGTATCTCGAAGGGCGCGGCGTTCATCAGCTCAAGCGTGTCGCCGCCGTTGTTGACCATGCCGAACCGGACGCTCTCGTTCACGTTGAACGCGCCGCAGGCCACGTAGGCGTACACCGGCGGCGGATCGGCCAGCGTGTAGGCCGTGTATCGGTCGCCGTCCCGCAGGAATATCCGGCCGGGCATCCCGGGCGGGCTATAGTCGTCAGCCGATACGTAGACGCGCCTGCCGCCGGACCGCTCGCCCGTAAAAAGCACGTCTCCGGCAATCGCCGGCGCTCCGGAACGGACGTAGGCGAAGCCGAGGTATGTCGCCCTGTCATCCCGCTCGCCCGACGCCCTGCCCGCCAGCCACGTCCCCGGGAACACGCTGCTGAAACGGCCGGTATCCGGAAGGTCCCGGGCTTTACCGAGGTAGTCCACCCCGGTCAGGCCATAGAACGTGTGATCGTCAGTCTGCCTGAAGTACGGGCCCGGGCTATCATGGTACCCCCGCTGCCTCCCGGCGAAGTCTCCCGCCGCCGGAGGCACAGGCTGCGGAAAGCTAAAAGCCTGTACTGCCACAGTCAGGACTGACAGGGAAATAACGATCGCGATCACCATGGCAACGATCTTTAGCCTCATGAGAACGCCAGTGTATTATCTCGTTGCTATATTTATATTAATATCATAAAATAAAATGGTAATGCGGCCATTTTCCGGCCATGAGAAGGTCAGTAGACGATGACTCGTCAGTGGACGAGGCCTCGTCAGTGGACGAGGGCAGGGAAGGCGTGCTGAAGGCCGCCGAGCACCATCCCGGTGGCGATGGCGGCGAGCAGGATGCCCATCACTTTGGTCAGCACCCGGGTCCCGTCGCGGCGGAGCACGCTGTAGAGCAGGTCGCTGTTCACGACGATGATCCAGGAGCCCAGCATGGCGATCAGGATGGCCACGAGCACGAGGAGCTGGTCCGTCAGGCTGCCGGCCCGGTTCATGAACACGATCGTGGCCGTCATCACGCCGGGACCTACGATCAGCGGCGTCGCCATGGGCGTGATGGCCACGGCGTCCGGCTCTTCCTCCACGATGTCGGGGCCCCTGCCGCCGTCCGTCCGCTTGGCATGCAGGCCCGTGCTCATGAGCATGTCCAGCGCAATCAGCAGTAGCAGGATGCCGCCCGCGATGCTGAGCGCGTCCAGCGAGATGCCGAGCAGGCTCATGGCCGGCTGCCCGATGACGGCGAAGACGAACAGGATGACCGTGGCGACGACCGAAGCCTTGGTGATCACGTACCGGCGCTCGGTGCCGCTCAGGCCGCCGGTCAGCCCCAGGAACAGGGGGATGTTGCCGAACGGGTCGGCCATGACGAAGATCGTGGTGACGGCGCTCAGGAATAACGCTATGTCCATAATGGCCCTTCAATCCGCTAGTAAGGCAACCCTGAATATAATCCTATTCATATCCGGGCGCGGCGGGAACATATTTAATGCCTTTCCACGTCAATGTCATTAGCGAATGGTGAGCCGATGAAGACATTGATCATCTACAAGTCCGTCCATCACAAAAACACCGAGAAAGTCGCCCGCGCCATGGCGGAAGTACTGGGCGCGAGACTGGCGCAGCCCGAAGAGGTCGATCCGGCCGCGCTGGCGGAGTACGACCTGATCGGCTTCGGCTCGGGCATATACTTCAGCAGACATCACAAGACGATCCGCGCGTTTATCGATCGGTTGCCCGCCATGAGCAAAGATGCGTTCGTCTTCTCCACCAGCGGCGCGACCGGCGACCATAGCGGTCCCCTCATCGCGAAGCTCAAAGGCAAAGGGCTCAATGTGAAAGGCACGTTTGCCTGCACCGGTTTCGACACCTTCGGACCGTTCAGGCTGATCGGCGGCCTGCAAAGAGGCCATCCCGACGAGAAGGACCTCGCGGATGCCCGGGCGTTCGCGAATGGCCTGCTGAAACAGGCCCCGGAAGCGCAATAGGCTGGCGCCTGGCGCGCGCCCGCGCGTGACCGGCCAGGCATGGCTCTAATATCTATCCAGGCGGGGCCCCGATACCATACATGCCCTGTTTTCGTCGCCACCACCCGGCCCGTACCTCCGTTCCAGGCCGGTTCCCGGGAGGGCGGCACAAGGATTATTTACGTTCAGGGTCGTGAACTTTAATGATCCGTGAGCGTCGCCGCGATATTCGGCGGTCGCTCTCCGGCGTGCCTGTGTGACACAGGGGTGGGACACGAAGGTTATTACCACCAATTATAAATATTACCAACGATTATTACAATAATGCTGAGGTAATACAATGGTAGAGAGGACTATCGAAGAGATCAACGAGAAGATAAGGGACGGCTCCGTCAACGTGATTACGGCCGAGGAGATGACGTCCCTGGTGCAGGAGCTGGGCGTGGAGGAAGCCGCCCGGCAGGTCGACGTCGTGACGACGGGGACCTTCGGCGCCATGTGCTCTACCGGCGTATTTCTCAACTTCGGCCACTCCGACCCGCCGATCAAGATGCAGCGGGTCTGGCTCAACGACGTGGAGGCCTACACCGGCATCGCCGCCGTCGACGCCTACATCGGAGCGACGCAGCTGTCCGAGGCCCGGGGCATGGAGTACGGCGGCTCATACGTGATCGAGGACCTGCTGGCCGGGAAAGAGGTCACGCTTAAGGCCACGGCATACGGTACGGACTGTTACCCGCGCAAGCAGATCGAGACGCAGATCACCCTGGACGACGTCAACACGGCCACCATGGTGAACCCGCGGAACGCCTACCAGAAGTACAACGCGGCCAGCAACGGCTCCGGAAAGGCGATCTACACGTACATGGGCACGCTGCTGCCCAACTGCGGCAACGTGGCCTACTCGGGCGCCGGGGTGCTGTCCCCGCTGTCCAACGACCCGGAGTACCGCACGATCGGCGTGGGCACCCGGATCTTCCTGGGCGGGGCGCAGGGCTACGTCATCTCCGAGGGCACCCAGCACAGCCCGGCCGGCGGGTTCGGCACGCTGTCGGTCACCGGCGACCTCAAGAAGATGAGCCGGGAGTTCCTGCGGGCCGCGACGTTCCACAAGTACGGCACCACGATGTACCTGGGCCTCGGGATACCGATTCCGATATTAAACGACGACATGGCCCGGTTCACGGCCGTCAGCGACGCGGATATTACGACCGAGATCTACGACTACTCGGTGCCCCGCCGGTCTAAACCGGCCTTCCGCGAGGTGAGCTATGCGGAACTGAAATCCGGTTACGTGGAGCTGAACGGGAAGGACGTGAAGACCTCCTCTTTATCCAGCTTCTATAACGCGAGGAAGGTCGCCTTCGAGCTGAAGTCCTGGATAAAGGACGGCAGGTTCTTCCTGACGGCGCCGGCTGAGCGGCTGTCGCGCGACAAAGCCGCCCGCCCCATGAAGCAGACGCTGGGCCTGCCGCTGGTGAAAGACGTGATGAACCGCAACGTGGCGACCATCCGGACCGGCTTCAGCGTGGACGAGGCGGCAAAGCAGATCATCAAGGACAAGTTCAACCACCTGCCCGTCGTGGACAACGGCGGCTGTCTCGTGGGCATCGTCACCGCCTGGGACGTGTCCAAGGCCGTCGCGCTCTCGAAGCGGGACCGGCTCGACCCCATCATGACCCGGAACGTCATTACCGTGGGACCGGACGACCCGGTCGACGTGGCCGCCCGCCTGCTGGAGAAGCACAACATCTCCGCGCTGCCGGTGATCGACCGGGAGAAGAAGGTCATCGGCATCGTCACCGGCGAAGGCTTGAGCAAGCTGCTGGCCCGGGGGTCGTCGCAATGAAGCTCCTCTGCCGCTTCAGCCCGGAGATCATCCGGCAGCCCATCCTGGCGGACACCATCATAGACACGGGCGTCAAGATCGACATCGAGCGGGCCACGGTCGACGCCTCCTCGGGCGAGATCGTGATCAACGTGCCCGAGGAGCGCTGCCGCTCGGTCGTGGACTACCTGCGGAAGAAGGGCGTGGACGTCACCCGGCTGGGCGAGGCGATCGCCAAAGACGAGGAGCGCTGCATCCACTGCGGCGCCTGCGTCTCCGTCTGCCCGGTGGACGCGCACCGGTACGAGCACGACTGGAGCGTCCGGCTCGACCGGTCGGCCTGCGTGCAGTGCCGCGCCTGCATCACCGCCTGCCCGGTCAGCGTCCTGAAGCTCTCCAGCCCATGAGCCCGGGAAAGACAGCCAGATACCAGGTCAAAGAGACCATCGTGACCGTGATCGCCGACGAGGCCTGCCACGAGGCCTGCCTCGAGGCGATCTATGCGTCCCGGGCCGACCTGGAGCTTTTTATCGCGAAGGACCCGTACTTTCAGCGGACGCTGGAGCCGTACCCCTGCCCCCCGGGCGCCCCGGCGATCGTCCGGCGCATGTGTGACGCGGCCTCGAAGGCGGGCGTCGGCCCCATGGCGGCCGTCGCGGGCGCCATCGCGGCGAACGCGGTCGAGGCGATGATAGCGGCGGGCGCGACCCATGCGCTGGTGGACAACGGCGGCGACATCGCGCTGATCAACGACGAGCCGGTGCTGGTCGGCATCTACGCCGGCGATTCTCCCGTCAAAGGGCTGGCGCTGGAGATCCCCCCGCGCGACCGGATACTCGGCATCTGCACCTCGTCAGGGACGGTCGGCCCCTCGATCAGCTTCGGCAACGCCGACGCGGCCCTGGTCATCTCGGACGACGTGCCGCTGGCCGACGCGGCCGCCACCGCGCTGGGCAACCGCATCACAGACGCGGCGTCGCTGGAGACCGCGTTCGACTTTTTAAGGACGACTCCCGAAGTGACCGGCGCCATCGGCATCATAGGCGATAAGATGGCCACCTACGGGCGACTTCCACGCATCGTCAGGGCCCGGGTGGACTACGAAAAAATCACGAAGGGCGATTAACGGACCGGCTCGTATTCCTGGTCGGCCTTGCCCAGGGCAAGGATCTTGATCGAGTTGGAGATGTGGAACGAGACGACCCGGGCGTAGCCCCACTTGCGTACCCGTCGCGTGGACACGTAGACGACCGCGTTGCGGTTGAAGAAGAATCGGCCGAGCGTTTTCACCCGCTTGCAGAGCTCGACGTCCTCGGCGGTGATCAGCTTCGTGTTAAAGCCGCCGACCTTGTGGAAGGCCTCCTTCGTGACCGCGAAGTTGGCCCCGGGGACCGACGGCTGGTTGATGCGCACCATGAAGCTGGAATAGGGCGGCAGTACGTACCGGCAGAAGTTGTTCTCCACCATGTTGCCGTCCAGCGGCATGAGCTGGCCGTGGACGCCGACGGCGCCCTCCTGCTCCAGGCTGGAGGACAGCTCCGCCAGCCAGTGGGGGTCGACGAACGTGTCCGCGTCAGAAAAAGCGATGGCCGGGTACCGCGCCGCCTCGGCGCCCTTCTGCCGGCCGTAAGAGATGGAGCCGCGCTGGTGCACGACGATCTTATCGGCGTACTTCTCGGCGATCTTTACCGTGTTGTCCTCGCTGCTGTCGTCGGCGACGATGATCTCGTAGTTGCCGTCGAACTTCTGGTCGCGAAGAGACTTTAGGCAGGTCTCAATGTACTTCTCCTCGTTAAATGCGGGAATCACGACCGAGATGTCCATAGCCCCACCCGATAACATATACCTGAACTGTGGTAAACCAGCCCGGAAATGGTAATTCGGATAATGCCTCTCATGGTTAATAAGCCTGCCGATAAACAGGCGACGCCCGGTATCCGGGCATCGCCCGGTGCCCGGGCGTCCGGCATTACATATATATCCGCCCGGCGCGATACACCTGCACGATGGAACGGTCGAAGCAGCTCCTGATCGCCGCAGCGGCAGCCGCTATCGTCGTGCTGCTGGGCGCGCTGGCCGTGAGCTACCAGTCCCTGCAGGCGGCGCAGGACGAGCTGAAGCAGTACAAGGAACAGCAGAGGCAGACTGCACTGGCGGTCATGGCGGTGCATATGCAGGACATGCAGGCCGCCCGCTCCTGGTGGATTTCGGCGCACCAGGACGAGTACAGGCAGCTGCAGCAGGACGGCATCACGGTCGAGGCCGACTTCATCGACACGGAGCATTACACGGCCGTCCTCGACCCGGCGAATCCCTATCAGGTCAGCATCGGGCCGCCCGGCAACGCGGAGCCCGGCGAGCTGATCATCGGGCTGGGCCAGTACTACGCCGACAACATGACCCGGGCGTCCGGCTGGTCGGCCAGCTACCGGCTCAACGCCACCACGCAGGAGGTCGCGGGCTTCACGGCGTCGCTCGCCGAGAGCATCGCCTACGATCATTACGTCGACAGCCTGTCCGGCGGCGTCTACAATAACCTCGGCGTCTCGCCTTCGGCCATCCTGGGCTTCTCGGCCGTGACGCTCGACACCAGCTACCTGCCGGAGACCGGCACATGGCTGGACGTGACCGAGTACCGGTACAACCTGCGGAACACCGACGTCCCGGTGTACCTGGAGATAAAGACGTACGTCAACGGCAGCACCGGCGAGGTCACGGCCACGGAAGTGTCGCCGCCCTACTATTCCACACGGGCACCCATCATTCACTAGCCTGCGCGTGGGGGCTCCGGTCGCATACCGCCTCCGGCGGAGGATATGCGTGGCCCGTCCTCCCGCAAATAAGGGACGCCTGCGCGTCGTTAGAAAGGGACGCCTGCGCGTCGTTAGAAAGGGACGCCTGCGCGTCGGTCGCGAGCGCTCGCCCGCCGACGATATGGAGATTCCCCGTTTTTTCATCTCTCGTACGTGGCTGTATTGGTAAGAGCCGTCCCGTTCAGTCCTGCTTCGTGGAGTTGCGGAACTCCCGCCGCCGCTCGGACTTGTAGTCGTCGATGATGCCCTGGAACCACTCGGCGTTCTTCTGCTTGTCCCGGACCGCCATCGATTCCTTCCAGCGTGCGACCGCCGCGTCGAGCTTGTGCGAGTCAATGACAGCGAAGTCGTCCACGATCTTCAGCCCAACGTCCTCTTTCGACACCACCGGCACCCGGGCTTCCATGAACTTCTCCTCGGCGAGGTGGGACATGTAGGTGCCCCGGATGACGACGCGGATGCCCCGCTCGATGAGCATCGAGGCCGCCTGCGGGCCGCCCCCGGCCTCGCGGACGAAAACGATGTCATTGGGCTTCAGGCCCAGCTTCTTATCGCAGGCCGCGATCGCGTCCTTGCCCAGGTTCTCCACGATCTTGACCGGCGACCTGTCGCCGCGGAACTCCAGCACCCGGATCTGCTTGAGACGGTCGATGTTCGAGCGCAGGTCCGCGTTCCGCCGCCGCTCGTCATAGACCTCCTTCTTCAGCCGGGCGATCTCCCGGTCCCGGATGGCGACCTCTTTGGTGCGGCGGAGATCGTCGATGCCGTGCTGCTGGAGGTCGCTGATCGTCCTGCCCTGCCACTCCATGCGCCGCTCCATCCGGCGCATGTCACGGCGGAGGTCGGAGACATACGACTGGAGGTTCCGTATCTGCTCGTCCCGGCGGCGCAGTTGCTCCCGCAGCTCCGCGACCCGGGCCCCGGCCCCGGCGTCTTCCGCGTGCGCAGCCGCCCGTTCCTGGGGCCGTGGCTTCTCGGGCCGTGGCTTCAGCATCTCGATGGCCGCGTCGATCGCCTTGCCGCCGACGGCCATGGCCTTGACGTCGTCCGTCATGTGGGCCGGGGCCTTGCGGTCGATCTGCGCGAACTTATTCTTGTACGCGTTATACGCTTTCACCGCGGCGGCCAGCGCGTCCCGCTCGTGGTCGTTGCCGTAGCCGTAGGGTTTGGCGAGCCTCACCTTCTCGTCCACGGCGATGCGCTCGTTGGGCACGAACAGCGTGGCCTTGAACGACCGCTTGATCTTCTCCACGGTCGCGGGCGGCGGCACCACGTCGGTGGCCACCACCACGGGCTTGCCCATCTCCCGGATATAGCTCACGATGTCGGGCACCGACATCACCCGCGAGCTGACCAGGCCTTTCAGCTCCCCGTCCAGGTTCAGCACCGCCACGCCGATCGTGGTGCCGGGATCGACGCCGACGATGATATGCTCCCTGTTCTTCTTCTCCAGTGGTATGAACTCGATCTTGTCCTTCTCGACGCTGGTCACCGAGACCTGTACGTCCTCTTCCCGCGAGTTGTGGATGCCGATCTCCGCTCTCCGGCGGTTGACCACGAAGGTGCCGTTCACCAGCCCGCCGAAGCCTTCGGTCACCCGTGCCTCGTAATCGGTATCCCGCAGCTTCTGCTCGATCTCTCTCACCTTCTCCCGGACCTTGCCCTGCACCTTCCGGCGGTACCGGTTCTGGCTCCAGCCTCCCCGCCCGGGGGAGCGGGCCCGGCTGACCTTGATCACCGTCCGGTCCTCGAACACCGAGACGACGTAGCCGACGCCCATGGCCGCGAGGCAGGCGCACGCGAACGCCTCCTCCTCCGGGACGATCGGGTTGAAGACGATGCCTTTTTCTTTGCCCAGCTTCGTCAGCGGCTCCTGGTGCTCGTTGCCCGTGACCTGGACGAGCCTGACCTCCGGCGGCAGCCTCTTCAAAAACGCGATCAGCCCGGCCCGGTCGGGCGCGAGCTCCTGGATGCTGTCCACGGCGAGCATGTCCGGACGGTACTGCCGGATCATCCTCAAAAGCTTGAAACGGCTGACCGACGGGAACCGCTCGATCTCCCCGTTGATGACGACCACCGCGTAGCGGGGCGCCTCCCGGGACCTGCTGGAACCCTTGACGATGTCCACGCCGAATATGGTGTTCTTCTGTGCCTGGGGCTGCATTGTTGTCCTGTATATTGTGACGTCACTGCGTGCGCGCGGCTCAAAATGTTTTTCCTGTACAGCAGGCGGCCAGCCGGTCTAAGCCAGCCGCGTAATAAGTCGCCTGACGACGATACCCGCCGCCGTGCTCTAGATTAATCCCGATAGTTGATAGGGCCCGGACAGTATTAAAACTAACCCGCTCCCGGTATGGCACGCTTCACCGGAACCCTTGCCGGCGCGCTATGTTGCTCCACCATGTCCCGGTCACATGCATATCTGTTGTTTTTCGTGACAGCCTTTTTTATGCCGGCTGCAGTTCCCGGGATTAAAGGAGGGGAGACATTGGATAAAACAGGCAAGATCGCAGCCCTCGTAGTGGCTGCGTTAGTGTTGTCCGCACTGTTCATGGCATCGGTACCGGCGGTCGTAACGGCCCGCGTCGGCGGCTTCGGCGGCGCCGGGGCCCACGCAATCAGCGCCGCGTCTGCCGGCGGCTTCGGGGGCTTCGGCGGCGCCCGTGCGATCAGCGCCGCGTCTGCCGGCGGCTTCGGGCGCGGCATCGGCTGGGGTGGCTGGGGAGGTCACCGCGGCTGGGGCGGCTGGGGCGGCTGGGGCGGCTGGGGCGGCTGGAGCGGCTGGTGGCCCTGGTGGCAGCAGTGCGGCTGGTGGAATAACTGGTGCAGCTCGTGGGGCGGCAACTGGTGGTGGTAAGGTAAAGTTGGATGCATGAGACTGACGCCTTACGACACCTTACCTCAGCTGATCGTAAGGCGCCACACTTTTTTGTCCGGTCACACGCCCCGGATGCCAAAAATGAATGCTTGATGATTCCTTGAAGGCCTGCTTCTTGCGGCTCTGGCCGGCGATCAGCGCCGTCGTCGCCCCGGCGTTGAAGCCGTTGTCGATGTTCACCACGGCCAGCCCCGGGGAGCAGGACTGCAGCATCGTCGTGATGTCCGGGGACTGCCAGTGACGCTCCCTTCATCAGTCGCACCTCCTGCATCAGGATAACGATTCCTATTATTTATTAATTTAAAGCATGAGTTACGCTTCGATTTTTAAACAGGCATTTAATATAGCAGTTTTAACCATAAAAAGCTTGTTTTATCGTCATTTTCTGCTACATTTCAGGTCAACGTTATTTACCAGCGACCGCGCTGATCATTATTCGTAGGGGGAAAATTGATGGTTAACTTAAAGAGAATGACGGCTTTTGCCACGGTTTTGCTAATCGCGCTGGCCCTCGTCGTCGCGACCTTCCCGGCTGCGAACGCGGCCGCTGCCGCCAGCTCTTCGGCGGCGGCGAGCGGCGGGTTCGGCGGTGCCAGCGCTGCGAGTTCGGCGGCGGCGAGCGGCGGGTTCGGCGGTGCCAGCGCTGCGAGTTCGGCGGCGGCGAGCGGCGGGTTCGGAGGATACGGCGGCTTCCACCGCCTGGGATACGGTGGCTTCGGGGGCTTCGGCCCCGGGCTGGGAGGCTACGGCCTCGGCGGCTATGGTACCGGCTTTAACCAGTTAGGCTACGGCGGCTTCGGCGGCCCTGGCGGCTACGGCCTCGGCGTCCCCGGGTACGGCTTCGGCTGTAGCCCGCTGGGCATCCGTCCGCACTTCGGCGGCCCTGGCTACGGGCTCTATTAATCGTGACGTCTTCTATGGAAGACGTCTATTTTTTATAAAAAGCTGATTCGAGGGCTGCTTATTTCTTGCGGCTCTGGCCGGCGATCAGCGCCGCCGTCGCCCCGGCGTTGAAGCCGTTGTCGATGTTCACCACGACCAGCCCCGGGGAGCAGGACTGCAGCATCGACGTGAGCGCGCCGACGCCGCCGGACCCGAGGCCGTAGCCGATGCTGGTGGGCACGCCGATCACCGGGACCGGCAAGATGCCCGCGACCACGGAGGGAAGCGCGCCCTCCATGCCGGCGACCACGACCACGCACGTCACGCCTTCTTCTATCATCAGCTTGAGCGGCTCGAGGAGCCGGTGAATGCCCGCGACGCCCACGTCGTAGCCCCGGATGACCTTGCAGCCCATCACCTCGGCGACGATCGCCGCTTCCTCGGCGACGGGAATGTCGGAAGTACCCGCGGTGAGGACGCCGATCTTCCCGGTCCTGTGCGGCTTCGCCTTCCGCCGGTCCACCACGATCATGCGGGCCTCGGGCTTGTGCAGCACGCCATCGGTCCCGATGCGCTTCACGATCTCGGCGTGGTCGGCCTCGGAGGCGCGGGACACGGCGATAATGCCCTTCTTTGCGACCACCGCCTCGACGATCTCCCCGACCTTGCCGGGCGTCTTGCCCTCGGCGTAGACGACCTCCGGTATGCCGGACCGGGACTCCCGGGAGAGGTCGAACACCGTGTGGTTGCCGATCTTCTCGACGTAGTCCAGCTTCAGCAGCCGCTCCGCCTCCTCGACGCCGATGTCGCCGCGCTTCAGCTTTTCCAGAACCTCGTGAACGCTCATCGTTTTCACTCCCGGTGATTGTATAAACTCATAATGGCTGGCGTTATAAAAGGCTTTTCATTTCGGCGAGGCCACGGGGAGGCTTCCCGTGGATTTCCACGAAAGCCCGGACCGGAGATGCCCCCCGGTAGCCTCAATAATCTCTCTCGACCAAAAAGCGCCCGATGGCCCGGAGGTCTTCGATGGCCCGGCTGCCGGGGCACAGCCCGTCCAGTTCGGCCATGGCCTCGTCCTTCAGCTGCCGGGCCTTCTGCGCGGTGAACTCGTAGGACTTGGCCTGGGTGAGGATGTCGAATACCCGGTCGATGTCGGCTTCCGAGAGCTCCTCCTTCGCGTAGAGGCTCTTCAGCTCGTCTTTCCGGGGCGAGTACTGCATGGCATACAGCACGGGCAGGGTCTTCTTCTTGTTGCGGATGTCGTTGCGGGCAGACTTTCCGGTCTTCGCCGGGTCTCCCCAGATGCCGAGCAGGTCGTCCTGGATCTGGAAGGCGACGCCGATCTTGTGGCCGAAGCTGCGGAAGTGCTGTACGGTCTTACGGTCCGCGCCCGCCGCCATGGCGCCGATGGCCGTGGACGCCTCGATGAGCGCCGCGGTCTTGCCCGTGATCATCTTCAGGTATTCCTCGACGGTCACAGAGCCGCGCGTCTGGAAGTCCATGTCGAGGTACTGGCCCTCGCAGAGCTGCATGATCGTGTCGTTGAAGACCCGGAGCACCTCGACCATCGCCGCCGGGTCGAGGTCCAGGTCCATGATCGCCATATAGGAGACGACATCCATGGCATCGCCGGTGTTGATGGCCTGGGGCACGCCCCAGAGCTTCCAGACCGTGTACCTGTGGCGGCGCTTCTCGTCGCCGTCCTCGATGTCGTCGTGGATAAGGGAGAAATTGTGGACCAGCTCCACCGCCGCGGCGGCGGGCAGCGCCTTCCGGTAGTCGCCGGTCACGGCCTCGCAGGCGAGCAGGCACATCGTGGAACGCAGCTGCTTGCCGCCCCTGAAGTCGCAGGGCCCGAAATGCTCGTCCACCCACCCGAGGTGATACATCATCATGCCCTGGAGTCGGCCGGTGCTTTTCCGGCTCTCGATGATCCGCCTGATCTCGTTGTTGGTCAAGGCGGAATAAGTCTCCAGAATCGCCGTTACGGGGTCTGCCATAGTGTTCATTTGCCCTATAACGTTTTTGGTATTAATACCTTCGTCACGTCTGCAGACCCGGCAGTGGAAAAGGTTATATTCATATAGGTGTAAATAAGTCGTGGTGAAACAATGGGCGAGAAACCTGGCCCGTCGGTCGACAATGCGCCGGGCCTTTCGATCTGCAAGCACTGGGACGGAGCGAAAGGGCGGATGACCCTGCTGGTCAGGAACGGCAGCACCCGCGTCGACGAGGTGACCGTCGAGGACAGCTACCCGGACGCGATCGCCGGAGTGCTCTGCTTTGCCCGGTCCGGCGGCGTCGCGCCGGTGGCCGCTGCATCGGAGGGATTGCTCACCTGGAAGCTGTCCGGGCTAAAGCCTGGCGAGGTCAGGGAGCTGGTATACACGTCGCTGCTGCCCGCGGTCTTAAGCGACCCGGCCGCGCGAAAGCTGCCGCCGGAACAGGATATGGCGCTGCTGGAAGCCATGAAGGACGTGCGGCCCCGGCTGATCTTCCCGTCCGGCACCGGGGCATCCGCTAACACGCCGCCTGAGCCTGTTCCTGTCTCTGCCACTGTTCCTCTCTCCGTTCCTGTCTCTGTCTCTGCCCATGAGCCCGAACCGGAGCCGGGGCCGTCGATGTTGCCTGAAACCCGCAAGCCCGGGGAAAAGACGGCGACCGTCATCGCCGTCGGCGCCGGCAAGGGCGGCACCGGCAAGACCACCTTCTCGATCAACCTGGCCGTCGCCCTGGCGGGGCTCGGCCTCGAGACCGTGCTGCTCGACGCGGACGCCAGCATGAGCAACCTCGCGCCCTATATGGGCATTGATGCGCAGAGCATGAAGGCCACGCTGCACGAGGTGCTCGCCGGCGAGGCGGAGCCGGAAAAGGCGGTGTACCGCGCGCTGGACGAGCACCTGCGCATCGTGCCCTGCGGGCTGTCCATCGGCGGATTCCTGAAGATGGACCGGGGGCTGCTCGCCGCCGTCATCGGGCACTTCGCGGCCGGCGCCGACTATATCGTGATCGACACCCCGGCCGGCTACAATAAAGAAATGGCGCTGTCCCTGAAGGCGGCAGACGACCTGCTGCTGGTCCTGAACCCGGACGAGGGCAGCCTGATCGACGGGCTCAAGGTGCAGGAGATGGCCCGCATCCTGGGCGTGAACGTGCGGGGCATCGTGCTGAACCGCTACGACATGAAAGGCCAGAAGTA
>MVRA01000063.1 GCA_002067315.1 Methanocella sp. PtaU1.Bin125
AGTACGAATGGCCCGCCGGAGGCGGCATGCGACAGGCGCCAGCGCGCCCGCCAGACGAGTTTTTCATGAGACGCAGTTCACTTTTTGGATTGTAGAATGACAAAGGCCGCAGCGAACGCAGCTATGACAGGCTACCCTAAAATTATGCCGCGTTCGTTGCGTCTGCTGCGGCCTCTATGAATCATTGTAGATAATACATTAAGCCATATTGTAAAAGAAACCGTGTTCTTTGCGCTCCTCTGCGATCTCTGCGGTCTGAAACAGTGCCCGCATTTCGCCACGCGAGCCTTTCGGGAAAAATTACTCTTTCTTCCACTCGTCGACGAGCTTCCGGAGGTTGCCCGTCTTATCGACGGCAGCCTTTGCGTCCGCGGCCCGGTCTTCCAGCATCGCGTCGCAGGCGCTCTCCATGTCTTTGGCCAGCTCACGGAACCGCTTGCACTCCTCGATGCGGCCCAGGGACATTTTGGCGTACTCGTGGCCCGGGTCTTCCACCATGGACATGACCTCCCGGAACTTCCGGGCGGCCGCGTCGGCGCTGTGCCGGGCGGCGATGAACTCCTCGCCCGCGTTCACGTAGGCCTCGTGCCGGTAATAGTCGTACCCGTTCCGGATCGCGTCGACGGCGTTTTCCAGCTCGTCCAGGCCGTCGCCGTGGATGGGCTTGAGGAACGAGCTTACGAAATTGCTCTCCTCGGAAGCCTGCGTCTGCGGCCCGGCCTGCTTCGCGATCAGCTGGTCCTCGTTCATGCTGAGGAGCTTGAGCGCGGTGGCCAGGGCTATGACGATGAGAAGAATGAATATGATGATGATCGCGAGACCGCCGGTGTCGAACATCTTCCCGAACCTGCTCTGATAAATGGTATGATCATATAAAAGAGTTAGGATGCTGCGGCATCCGCCATGGCGGATGATGTAGCATATGTCGTGTCAGATGCCGGGCGGCAACCGGTCTCAAGAGGCGACCGGCAGTGGCGTCACGCGACCAGGACGCCCGTGGCGCTCTTCTGCTTCCGGTTCTGCTCCCGGAGCACGACGTCGATGACCCCCGGGGGCGCGTTCGTCTTCACCAGTATCTTACGCTCGAAGCTGTACCAATCGCTGTAGTCGACGTGATCGACCGCATATCCCATGCCCGAGAGGTAATCCTTGATCCCGTGCACGTACGCGTCCTTCAGCTTCGCGATGTCCGTGAACTCGTCTTCGAGCATCAGCTCTACGATCTTAATCATGTTCCGGCTCCATTGACTCATAATCATATATGTACTAGAATGCAACCTGTTTTTTTCACGGGATTACGGGGGTCCGGGCGTGATAATGACGGCATGGGCTTCAAGCCGTTCGCCGAACGGGCAAATTCCTGCCGGGGCAGACCGATGAGGTGCAAAAAATATATCTGCATGCGTGATCAACGGTTGAACAGTCAATCGCAGGGGTTGTGCATTTATGAACCGTATCTATTATCATTTTCCGTCTAACATCGATTTTGAGCGCAGCTACGGCTATAACGCCGACATGCGCTACCTGATGAAGGTCATGGCGAGCATACACGGCAAATCGGGCTCGGTCGAGTTCGATACCCGGGGCCTGGACGTGAAGCAGCACGTGGAGAACGTGCGCGCCCGCCGGGACGTCACCGTGGACGTGGCCCACCGGCGCGTCGACTTCATGCCCCTCACCCCCCAGAACCTGACAGGCGTCCTGCAGGGGCTGGAGCCGTCCGGCACCGCGGACTTCCGGGTGACCGTGGGGTACACGTATGTGGACAAGAACTTCAACCGGCTGCCCCTCGAGAGCGACGTGTTCCTGGTGCGGGCGACCGTGGACGGCAGCCTGACGCTCCAGGTAGCCTGCATCAAAGGCCAAGGACGGACGTTGCCGGAAGAGGTCGCCAACACGATCGAGACGCAGCTGAAGATATTCAAGGGATGAAGAGGCTGCGGATATGAAAACGTGCGCTAAGGCCGGGCACGTTATTACTTTATCGCTCATCCTGCTTTTACTCGGATTCGCCGCACAGCCGGCCTGCGCCGAGACGATCGTCGTCAGCGGCCCGGTCGGCTCGCACGGCCATGCGACGATTACGAACACGATCACCGTCAGTAACCTGCACGACCTGCCGGAGGGCGCGTATGTCACGTTCAATGCGCCGGTCTACGGCAGCTTTGCCGACGACGGCTTCTCCCAGACCGTTTCCGCACAGACCCATTCGGCCAGCGTCACACCCGTTTCTGCGACCGAAATGCAAGAGACATCCGGCAACCTGAACATCCGGTACCGGCAATACCAGTGGCTGCTGAACGGCACCCAGGGCAGCACGTTCACGGCGACCGTCACGACGTCGTTCGATTATACGGTGACGGCCAACCCGCAGCCCCGGGTCTTTACGGACCCGTATAACTCTCCGGGCGGCGTGACGGCCGGGGCGGACACCCTGGCGGAAGCCGTGGACATGATCGCGAACTACGTCAAGCTCAACGACCCGGGCGGCTGCACGGCCCGGGCCAACCTCATGCTCTCGCAGCTACAGAGCGCGGGCATCCAGGGGAGAGTCGTCCAGGGCGTCACGGTCGACACCCCGCTGACGACACCGCAGTTCGCCTATAACAACGCGATACACCAGCTGTCGGTCACGTGGCCGCGGGAGCTGCACGTCTGGGTGCAGGTGTATTACCCGGCGGAAGGTGTCTGGGTGTCCTACGATCCTTCGTTCAATAAGGGATTCGCCGACCAGCGACACCTGGCGATGGGGACCTCGCCGGCCACGGAGAGCGCGCTGTTCCGGGTCAACGCCTATGCGAACGGCGGCGTATCCTTAAACCTGCAGACGACGATCGCGTTCACCGGCGTCACGGATACGGGCAGCTACACGTTCCGGTATCTCGACCCGGCGCCCGCCGGCCTCAGCTCCACGGGCTTCCCGATGGGCCGGGAGATGACGGCCCGCCCGACCGTGACTCCGACGCCCACCCCGGCACCCACGGCCACCCCGACACCGACACCGGGACCGTCTGTGACGCCCACGCCGACGCCATTGCCGGCACAGAACGCGACGGCGACCCCGACGCAGACCCCACAGGCCAGCGTTACGCCTGTGCCGACACAGCCGCCGGACGACGATAGCCTGAACGTGACGCCCGGCGAGACGCAACATTACGTCACGGGCACGATCGTCGACGCGGTGACCGGCCTGCCGCTGACCGGAGTGACGATGCTGCTGGACGGGCAGCCCGTCGCGATCGGCCCGGACGGGACGTTCTCGATCGGGGCGGCGGACGGCGCTCATGCCCTGACGGTCAGCGTTCCCGGCTATGCCACGATTAATACTAACGTGATCGTATCAGGCGGAAACCTGACCGAAGCCCTGAAGCTCAGCCAGATACCCGCCGCCGACAGCTCCCGGCCTGACGGCCGCCCGTGCTGCGGGCTGCCGCTGGCGGCGCTGGTACTGCTAATCATCGGACTGTACAGGTATGGAAGAGCTTAAAATCGTAATCGCGGAACCGTTCCGGCGGCGGGGCAAGGCCCGCCTGACGCCGACCGAGTTCACGTTTGCGCTCACGCTGGAGCTGAAATGGCTGACCCCGGAGGAGGGCAGGCAGGTCATCGAAGAGGGCCTGAAGCAGGGGCTCCTGAAGGATGAAAAGGGGAAGATCGCCCCGGCATTCGACTACCGGAGCGTCGCCGTGCCACCCGGATACCGGCCGGGATTCGACCTGTTTAAGAAGAAGACGCTGACGGAACGGGTCGTCGATCTGCTCGCCGGCGCGGGCATGAGCGATGCCGAAGCGCGGGAGCTGATCCGGCAAAAGCAGGAGCACCTGTTCGACTGTGTCACGCCCGAAGTGGCCGGGCTGATCGTCGCGAAGGAACGGGGGCTGGACGTGACGCCGTACATCGATGAGGCTTTAGCCGGGATCGCCCGGCGGGCGGTATAGGGAGACGCCTGCGTGCCCGCCTCGCGCGCGTACGCGAAGCCCGACCGGTTTTTCCCGGTATTGTCAGCCGGTTATTACGTTTTGATACGGGACATCAACAGCTTTATCATCTCGGAAAAAACGTACATCGCCAGCAGCGTCGGCGGTATGACAGTGACGAGTATAATGATGGCTTCAATCCACCGGTCAAGCCAGGGCAGCATGCCTTTCCACTGGCAGATGAGGATAACGCCGCACGTCACCCATGCGACCAGTACGGCCGGGAATCCGATGCTGTCCAGTCGCCGTCGCCATTTGCCCGTTCGTACCGCCCTCCTGCTGTAATCAGGGCTATTGACGGTCGCATGTATAAATAGTTTTTATGCGATGCCGGGCCTGCCGTCTCGCGCGCGGGCACGTGCCAGGGCAGCAACCTGAATCAGGCACGCTTATACTTACCGACGATCTCTGTTTCGTCGAGCACGTGCCCCTTCATGGCGCCGAGCACCGCGCTCTTGGACAGCATGGATGGCAGGTCCAGCTCGGAGTCGAGCGCGAAGAGGCGGAAGTGATAGCCATGCGCTTTCCCGGGGGGCGGGCACGGGCCACGGTAGCCGATCTGCCCGAAGTCGTTCTTGCCCTGGTACGCGCCGGACTTGATGATCTCGAACGCCGACATGCCCTCCTCGAACCCTCCGACGGTACCCGGGATATTGTAGACGACCCAGTGGGTGAACACCCGGCCGGGCGCGTCCGGGTCCTCGACGATCAGCACGTACGTTTCCGTCCCGTCCGGCGCCCCGGCCCAGGAGAGGTCCGGCGTGATGTCCTCGCCGTCGCAGGTGAACTTTTCCGGGATGAATCCGCCCGGCTCGAAGGACGCGCTGTTCAGCTTCAGGGTTCTGGTGACGCTCATCATGTGACCACGGCCTATAATATCAGGTATACGACCGTCGTTAAATTAGTAACCCTTGCATTCGTGACGCGGGACGCTGATTGTAGTGCCCGGGAGAACTGTGTTTCATACGACAGAAATCGCGATGCGGCCACTTTTAAGGCATATACCGTTTTATGCGCAGGTATCGTTTGAACTTGTATAGCATTAATAAACTCATGGAGAGGGTATAATGACGTCTGATAAGCTGTTAGAGATGCTCAATAAGGCCATCGCTCGCGAGCTGCAGGTCTCCATCCAGTACATGTGGCAGCACGTGCAGTGGTCGGGTGTGAAAGGGTTCGCCGTCCGCGACGAGTTCAAGAAGATCGCCATCGCCGAGATGAAGCACGCCGAAAAGATCGCGGAGCGCCTGAACTACCTGGGCGGCAAGCCCACGACGAAGCCGGACAACATCACCGTCGGCGAAAGCCTGAAAGAGATGCTGGACGCCGATATCCAGTCTGAGGAATTCGCGATCAAGTTCTACAAAGAGATCATCAAGGCGGCAGAAGGCGAAGGGGACGTCACGACCGCCCGCATCTTCCGGAAGATCCTCGAGGAAGAGGAAGAGCACCACGACACCTTCACGACAATAAAAGAAGAAGTATAAGAACACTATTGAACAGTGAACAAACAGGCCTGGAACAGGTAACGGTATGCAGATATATCGGTAGCTAAATATGTAGCTGCATCCAGGTCTCGTCGAAGTCCCTTCCGAACTTTTTACCCGCCCGCCTGAAGGTTCCGCATTCCGTAAAACCGTATTTCCGGTGGAAACGGATGCTTCCTTCGTTCGCCGATGAAATGCTCGCCAGGATGGTATCGATACCCATCGCTTTTGCGTCGGCCACCAGTCGGCCCAGGATCGCCTGGCCGATGCCTTTTCCTGTAAAGTCAGGCGCGATAAAGCAGGTCAGCTCGGCCGTTCGGCGGAAGCTGCTTATCGGGCTGTGCGGGCGCAGCAGCCCGTAGCCGACGACGGCCTTTCCGCTTTCGGCCACGTAGAACGGGTAGCCCTTTGCCAGCTGCATCAGCATGCCAAAGAACTCGCCGGGCACCTTCTGCTCGGGATAGGCGGCAAAGGTGTGCTCGATATAATAGTTAAAGATATCAATAATGCCTGCCCTGTCTTCGGGTGTTACAGGTCGGATTTCGTATTCCATGGGCTCGACTCCCGTGATATAGATGGCATTGATAAAGTAAAAAAGTTGTTTTTAATGCGGCGCGATAGCACGTGGCAACGGTTGGCCATTAGCTCAATAATATTATAATTATGATAATATTTTATATTTTTTAATAAAATTCAGCACATTAGTCTCCATATAAAGTAAATTAATATGCTTTTTGTACAGCTATTAGATAGATATATAACCAATCGTTTTAATTTTAAAATTTTTTACATCTTTGTTATCTTAAAAAGATATATTTGACTTAGTTCATATTTTCATAAAATATTTTGTATAATTTGTACGTACATGCCTGTTGTACCCTTTTATATAGTTATTAATTCCTAATTAGCATTCATGCGCCGGGGGTTCTGGCGCTTAAGATGCAAGCGAAAAACCCCCCACACAATTGCTGCTAATGCCTGCCCCCGCGCAATAAATAAAAAGCTGGTAATCCCTATGGAAATACTCAAAACCATCTCATATGCCGGAACAATGGAAGTACTCGCCTCGCTCGGGAAGGGCAGGAAACGCTTCACAGAGATCATGTTCGAGACCAAGCTGAACCCCGGGATCCTGAACCGGGTGCTGAAGACCTTGATCACCTCTGGCATCGTCGTCAAGTGTGCCGAAGACGAGGGCTATGAGCTGACTGAGAAGGGTATCAAGATCTCCGGGTACATCCTCAAGATCGTCGAGACCTCGGGCAACGAGAAGCCGGAGAACATGAAGCTTATAAACACGTTAGCAACCCGCCTCGAACAGGTAAAAACCACCCCTGTAGCCTGATTAAACCCGGGCTACCTGGTGGTTTTTATCTTTTCTGTCTATCCATAAATCATTTTAACTTTTATTAACTATTCCGGGTAAGCGAAACGGCTATCGATGCCGCTCATTTTCCCTGCTTCGCAGCGGCGCCCTGCATCTTGAAGTGGGCCAGCAGCGCCTCGATCTGGATGCGCTCGTTGGAGCCTTCGGTGAGGCGGAAGTCGGCCTCGCCGATCCGGTCGACCAGCGCCACCAGGACGTCTTCGTCCAGGCCGAGGTCGAACATGCTCCGGTAGATCTGGTCGATGACGTCGCTGCCCGATAAGCCGTAAGTGACCAGGAGCTCGTCCAGCCTGTCGCGGGCGTCCATGAACTGCCCGTTGAGCGCCAGCTTCAGCATGTCGTCGATCTCCTTCGGCTTCGCCACGCTGGTCGTCTGGTAGACCACGTCGGCGTCGATCTCCTTCGCGACGGAAGCGGCGGACTGGAGCGCGTTGATCGCCCGGCGCATGTCGCCCTTCGCCACGTAGACCAGCGCCTGCATGCCGTCCCTGTCGATATTCAGGCCTTCGCTCTTCGCGATGCGATGCAGCCCTTCCTCGACGTCGCGGGCCGTCAGCGGGCCGAACCGGTATACGGCGCACCGCGACTGGATGGGCTCGATGATCTTGGACGAATAGTTACAGGAGATGATGAAACGGCACGTCGCCGCATACCGCTCCATGGTCCGCCGCAGCGCGGACTGCGCGTCCGACGTGAGGGCGTCCGCCTCGTCGAGAAAGATGATCTTGAACTTCGCTTCGCCCAGCGGGGCCGTCCGCGCGAAATTTTTGATGTTGGTCCGGACCACGTCGATGCCCCGCTCGTCCGAGGCGTTGAGCTCGGTGAAGTTGCTCTGCCAGGTCTCGCCGTACATCTCCCGCGCGAGCGCGACCGCGCAGGCCGTCTTGCCCACGCCGGGAGGCCCCGAGAACAGCAGGTGCGGCAGGTTGCCTGACTTCACGTATGAGATCAGCCGCCTCACGATCTGATGCTGGCCGATCACGTCTTCGAGCCTCTTGGGCCGGTACTTCTCCGTCCAGATTTCATCCACTGCCATGCGTTCGCTACGCTCCGCGAGTATATTGACGGCATTGGCTATAAAGTTTCCACCGCCGCGCAAGCCGTCAAGGCTCCAAGTGTCCAAGAAGAGGGGCCAAGACGCCACTATAGAAACTAAGAGACGCCAAGACGCCAAGTCTTTTTTAATAATTTTAAGGCGCCAAGAGGGCAAGGTCATAGTAAATGATTTTCATAGTGGTGCGTGTACCCTTCCTGACATAAAATCCTTGAAAATTTGAGACTTGGCCCCTCTTCTTGGATCCTTGGCGGCTTATAACTAAAAAAAGATCTTGGCGGCTTGGCGCCTCTTATTATCTACAGTGGCGTCTTGGACACTTCTCTTGGCCTCTTGGTTTCTTGAAGGCTTCAGATGTGGCCGAGGCCGAGGAGGCTGCATACGATGACGATCAGCGTCCCGAGCCCTACCATGCGGACGACTGACATGAGATAGCTCTGGCTCGACACCCGGCCCGAGTACAGGCCCAGCCCGATCAGGGTGAAAAGGCAGAGGACCACTGATGCGATGATAGCGGTCCATCCGTTGGTCACGAAGAACGGGATCACGGGCACGACAGAGCCGGCAAGGCTCATGCCCCCGTGGACGAGGGAGTCCCGGATGATCTTCCGCCGGGCCTGCTTCTCTATGTGCGTGTCCCGCAGGTCTTCCAGCATCGCCCGCTCTATCGAGGTGATCCGGCCGTACTCGACGGCCGTCTCGGCGAGATAAGAGCCGATGCCGTTGGTCAGGCACAGCGCGATGCCGCCGCCCAGCGCGGCCTTGATAATGATGCCCGGGTCGGTCGTCACCGTCGCCAGCCCCACGATAATGCCCAGGACCGCCAGCAGGCCGTCAATGGTACCCAGGATCAGGTATCTCCCCCGGTCTCCTCCGTCAGACATTCAGCGACTCACTTCTAATTGCACGGATAAAAGCATTTACCGGTCCTGCAGCGTCTCGACGTTTTCCACGAGCCTGGCGCCGGCGGCCACCTCGTCGATGCTGTGGATGACGGCGCCCATGTCCTCGATGACGGACTCGAGTTCCTCGAAGTCGACGTCGTTGCCTTCTACGGTGATCTTAATCGTCTCTGTCTCTGTGTCTACTTCCTGGATGCTCAGGTTGACCCCGGTCACGTGGGTCAGTTTAGAAATCGCCTTAGCAAGCTCCAGAATTGATGGCTTATGCGGCTTGAGAACGTCCAGCACAAGCCGTTTGATTCCGGTCATGTTATAATAATCCTGTATATATTATATCAAATAATTCTGTTCATGATATATAATCTTTAATATCGGCTTTTGACGCCGGGATGCCGAAATAAATAAGAAAACTCATACAGGGACGGAGCCTCGACGCAGATCAGTTCGTACGAGAAAGGTTATATGCCCCGTCTCTTACTATAGTTAAGTTGGCGATCCCATGAAAAGAGCGTTCCTTGCAGTTATCGTGCTGATAGCGCTGGCATTATTCTCCACGCCGGCGACAGCGGCACAGTACGACGGCATGACGATGGACTCTTCGAGGAGCTATTTGCGGCTGGGCATGAACGATACGATTGTTGTCACGATACAGCTGACTGACCATGGCATGCCGGCTCGCATTGCCAACGTCCCCGTCGCACTGAACTTCCGGACCGGGGGCGATTACACGGTCTTCGGAAACCAGCTCGTGATCACGAACGAGTCCGGCCAGGGCATCGCCACGATCATGATAAGCCCGGACAACCCGCCCGAGCGTTTCAGGCTGCCGCTCCAGGTCATGGTCGAAGGGATCCAGACGGATAACGATGGCATCCGCTCCAACATGATCGTCTATATCACCGGCACAGGGTCCGTCAGCGGATACGTCGTCGACGACGCCATGAGCACGATCACCGGCGCGAACATATCGGTGACGACGCCGGACGGCAAGGTCTTCGATGGCGGGCCGTACGCTTCGAGCGACGGCTCGGGCAGCCCGATGGGATACTACCGGATCGACAACCTCCCCGTAGAGCTGCCGGGCAAGAACACCCTGACGGCGGAGAAAAACGGCTACACCGGCACCCTCAAGGCGGAGGCCGGATTCGAGTACATCCGGCAGGACATCGTCATCCACGGCTTCCGGGAGACGGTGAACGTCTCGGAGATCGTGGCCGGCAACGCGAACGCGACCGTCACGCCGGCGCCGGCCCCCGCCAATTCCACCGACGTCCCGGCCAAACCTACGACGATGACGACGACGATCATCATCGCCATCGCCCTGATCGCACTGGTCTACCTCGGGTTAAAAGCGTACCGCCGGATGTTTTAGATTAACGAAAATTGTTTAATGCCAGTTTACGGCTGTTGACTGCGGAAAGCGAGAACAGTAAAAGGCCGCGGAGAGTCGACGGATGACCGGAGATCCGATATGGCATTACCATCGTCACATGCCCTACCGCCGCCCGTACGTGCGCGCGAGACCGCCGCGCGAGATGCATCAGACGAATTTACCGTCACGCATGACGTACTCGCCGGTATCCTGATCGACGATCGACGGTCGCCGGATAAGGAAATCCCTGTGCGTGACGCTATTGTTACAGCCGCCCGGCATGTCGGTGTTCTGGCCAAAGGCGATGTGCGCCGTCCCGCAGGCCTTCTCGTCCTCGATCATCAGCCCGGTGACCCGCGCCTTAGGGTTCAAGCCGATGCCGAACTCCCCGGCCAGCGACGCGTCGGCGTCCTCAGCCAGCAGCGTCTCCACCTCGCGGACCATGGCGTCGTCATTCGATCGTACCCGGACCACGCGGCCGGCCTCGACGCTTAAAAACAGCGGCTCGCGGACCAGCCCCAGGTCGCCGACGCTGCCGTCGCAGACAATGGTGCCGCTCATGCTTCGCTCGACGGGGGCACACCATATCTCGCCGGCAGGCAGGTTGCCCATATGCCCGGGCCTGATCGATAGGTCGTCGACGAAAGCGCGGCCGGAAACGCTGAACGCGACGTCGGTCCCGCCGGGCGCGGCCAGCCGAACGGTGCGGACGGCCCGGAACCGTTTTTTCAGCCGGGCGGCCGTCTGTCGCATGGCCTTGAAGTCGGCGGTCATGGCGTGCGCGATCATGCCCGGGTCGATGTCCGGGGAATGGCCGACGCGGGCGCCGTGCTTCGACTCCTCGCAGTGCAGGGCGATGCGGAACGGGGTCTCGGCGGCGTAGCCTTTCAGCTGGTTGAAAAAGAGATCGGGCCGGAGCGACTCGATCAGGTCACCGAGATCGGAGGGAATCGCCAGGCAGGGACGCCCCTTCTCCGCAAGATGATAAAGGCGAACAGCCACGCCTTCCAGCTCCAGCGCCCGGCGGGTGACCGCGCTGACCGGCGCCGCGTAGTCGTCATAGACGATCAGGGCCACTTCGCCTTTGCGGATGCCCATGAGCACTTTGAGAGAGTCCCGCAGCTGTTCGGCCTTACGCAGCTCAGCTGCCTCACACAGCGGAGCCACGTCATCCTCCATCCTCAGTACCTCAATCGCTTCTCGATCTCCTTAATCAGGGGATGCTCGTCGATGCCGTAGAAGCCCAGGTTCCGGGCCATGCTGTCGCAGGTGAACTTCTGCCCGGTGCCCCACAGCCCCCGCAGGTATTCGCCGGCGCCGCGGGCGTTCCACCACTCGCTCCCGAACTCCTCGGATAGCACGCCACGCAGCTGCGTCTCGAACATCCAGGCGCGGAGGTAGTCGGCGCAGTAAAGCCCCATGTCCAGGTCGTAGAGGTACTCGCTCTCCGGGTGCCTGAACTTCAGCGCGTCCCCGAGGTGCCGGGCGTAGAGCTTCTCCGGGTCGGCCTCGCCGCCGTGCAGGTCGAGCTCGTACAGCAGCTTGGCCGCGTACCGGCGCACCATGAAGAGCAGCTTGAAGGCGCCGAACTGCCCGACGTCGAAGAGCTCCTCGTCCGTCATCTCGAACTGCTGGCTCAGCCAGTATTTGTTGCCGGTGAGGTGCTCGAAGAGGAACGCGTATGTCTCGGACAGCCCCACGTCGCCCAGATACCGGTACTCGAACGGTATGGACGGCGACACGTTGCCGAAGTGCTGGGCGTGACCCATCTCGTGGAACAGCGCCCGGTAGTCGTCCATGCCCCCCTGGGGGCGGATACACAGGACGACCTCGTCCGGCACCCGTATGCCGCTGCAGAAGGCCCGGGGCCGCTTTTTCTCCCGTATCTCGGCGTCCACCTTGATATTGGGCTGATCGCTGAGCTGCAGGCCCATGCCTTCGAGCGTCCCGCCCATCACGCCCATCATCCGGTCCGCGGCGAAGAACCTGTCGAACTCCTTCACCCGGAACAGGTAGCCGATATCGAACTTCCGTACGTCAGAGAGGCTGAGGTCGAGCACGTTCTTGCACATGTTGCGGAAATAGCGGGTGTAGAGGCGGTCCGTGCGATACAAAAAGTTCTGCATCTGCTCGCGAAGCGCGTAATAGTCGATGCCTTTCAGGTCCGAGCACATCGAGATATAATCGTCGTAGCCGAACTGCTCGGCCACCGCGTACGATATGTCGAGGCGCTCCCGGAACAGCGGGTTCAGCCCGTCGAAGACCGGCTCCCGGGCCAGGTCGATGGTCTCCCGCTTCCCGTGGTCAGGCTCGTTGGCCAGCATGGCGGGCACCGAGTGGAAGGACACCTTCTTCCCGTCCACCTCGATCTCGGCTTTCGCCTGCATCATATGAAGCCGGTCGTCGACCCGGGTGATCTTCCGCCCGGCGTATCCCCCGAGCAGGAACCCGTACAGGTACTCCATCCGCACCCGCTCCTCGCCCCGGGCCGTCGCCCGGCGGTTGCGGACGTCCATGATCAGCCCCTCGTCCTCGAAGATGCGACTGTACCGGGCGTAGATGCTTTCCGTATCGATGTCCTCCTTCTGGCCCGACAGGTGCTCGTACTGCTCCCGCTCGATCTCCTCGTTGAACCGTTCCAGGTCCGTCCTGACTCCATCAAGGTCTGCCATGCGAATTTTCCGCCTCTGTAAGCCGCTGCCATTCCTGACAGGACTGACTCACAATGTTAGTATCCCGGTTCGTATAAGGTTTTCTATTTCTGAGGCCACGGGGGCTTCCGGGCCCTCGCGGGGGTCACGGAGGGCACAGAGAGCCGGCGGATGACCGGAGTTCCGGCCAGGTATAAACGATGAAAATTGATATCCTGCCGGTGGATGGGCACGCGTGCACGCGCGAGTCCTCCGTGATCCACGCAAGATCCCCTCCAGCGGCTTCAATAAAGCAAATAAACATATAATAATCAATTTATAGCTAAAAAGTTGCCACATTACCAATTATTATAACCCAAATATTTCGTATCAAACCTATTGCAAAGCAAAAGATTATTAATTGTAATTACATAATTGTATGTAGATGCCATTCCCTCCGATCAATCCCCAGAGCCGGCAGGAAGCCGCGAGGACCCACTTCGAGAAGGGCTCATATCTCTACCAGAGCAACAGGGTAGACGAGGCGATAGCCGAATTCACGGAAGCGCTGCGGCAGGACCGGAACTTCGCCCGGGCCCGGTTCGGGCTGGCGGCGTGCATGGAGCGGAAGAGCCGGTTCGACGACGCGGTCCGGGAGTACCAGGAGGGCCTGAAGTCGGACGGCAGCAACGCGTCGGCGCACTTCGACTTCGGCAACCTGTTATATCGCACGGGCAGGACCAACGAGGCCATCCGGCAGTACATGATGGCCCTGCTCATCGACCCGAAGTATGTGACGGCCCGGTACATGCTCGGGAACTGCCTGGAGCGCAATAACCTGCCAGCAGAAGCGCTGCAGGAGTACCGGTACATCATCAAGACCAGCCCCACGTTCGTCGACGCCCGCGTCTCGGCGGCGCACTGCATGGAAAAGCTGGGCCGGGCGCCGGAAGCCATCGCCGAGTACCGGGCGGTGCTCGACCTCGACGGGAGCCGGGTGGAAATCCGCCGGGCGCTGGCACGGCTGCTGGAGCAGGAAGGCCTGATCGGCGAAGCCATCGAGGAGTACGGCAGCATCATCGCCGTCAGCCCCGGGTCCGTGGAGGTCCGCCTGAAGCTGGCCGCCTGCCTCGAAAAGAAAGGCCGCATATACGAGGCAGTCCGGGAGTACGAGGAAGTACAACAGCTTGATAGCAAGAACCAGACGGCTTCGGCCAGGATCTTCGCCCTCCGCCAGGCCAAGCTGCGGGTCGACGAGATCGTCGACCGGTTCATGGTGGTCATGGCCCTGCGGATGGGCCGGAACGACCCCTATTTCAACCTCGGCCTGGATTTATACAATAAAGGCCTGTTCGAGGAAGCGCTGGTCGAGTTCCGGCAGGCGCAGACGGCCAGCCCCCGCGTCCCCGAGATCCACTTCGCCGCCGGCGCCTGTATCGTGCGCAAGGGCGCGCTGGACGTCGCCATCGCGGAGTTCCTGGAAGCCGTCTGGCTGCGCAGCGACTTCGCGGAGGCGCACACGATGCTCGGCATCCTGTACGAGCGGCAGGGCCTGCTCTACGAGGCGTACCAGGAGTTCACCGAGGCTCTGAAGATCAACCCCGAGATGGCCGAGGCCCGCTCCCGGCTCAAGTCCGTTGTCAGTTGACATACGGGCACATAGATCAGGTGGATGGAGACGAACGGCGAGCGGTTCCGCGATGGCATGAAGCTATATATCGACGGCTGTCATGAAGACGCGGCGGGCGAGTTCGCCGCCGGGGTCGCCGCCGTCAGGGAAGCGGAAGCATGTTTAAAAAGCCGATGACATTACACGGGACACGCTAAGAAATTCGGAACGCGATTGTCTAAGTGGTTATGGCTCCGGAATTTGAGAGGTATCGCATCCCGTGTAACAATATTCCCGCTGGTTAGAATATTGTATATATTTTCTCTTCTACACTTATCGGCTGATATATAGGCGATTATGTGTAATCTCGACCGGCCGGGCCAATTTGCCGGTAATCACGCTACCTGCGGGGCGTTCCCAAAAATTTATTAACCATGCCAATATCCTATTAAGTAGTCCGTTAAACAGGCCCGTCCACGCGATCGGCACCGGTTTCCGTGGAGGGATGTCAGCGGGTATGAGGGGTCACTGCAATATCGCACCGGTATTTATCAGGCGCTTGATCACCCCGGCAGGGAGTTATGACGCCCCGTGCCGGATAATCGGTAACGGAGACTGATTCATTAATGTTAGAGTTGTTGGCAGAATTCACCATCATCGTACTCTTAATGTTACTCAACGGCGCCCTTGCGATGTCGGAGATAGCGATCGTTTCGGTCCGCAAAGCCCGCCTCCAGCAACTCGCGAACGAGGGCAACGCCAGTGCCCGGGTGGCCCTCGACCTGGCGAAGTCGCCGGGTGACTTCCTGTCCACGATACAGGTGGGCATCACGCTCGTGGGAGTGCTGGCCGGCGCGTTCGGCGGCGCGACCATCGCGAAAAAGCTCGTCCCCTACATCAGCCCGGTCCCGGCACTCGCGCCTTATGGCGAGGCGATCGCCATCGCCTCGGTCGTCATCGTCATCACGTACCTGACGATCATCATCGGCGAGCTGGTCCCCAAGCGGATAGCCCTGAACTATGCGGAGCGGATATCGCTCCTGGTCGCGGCGCCCATGCGCCTCATGTCGGTCCTGGCGATGCCGGTCGTCCGCCTGCTAAGCCTGTCGACCGACGCAGTACTCTGGGTATTGAAAGTAAAGCCCGTGACAGAGCCGCCCGTGACCGAGGAAGAGATCCGGGTCCTGATCAGCCAGGGCGCCGAAGCGGGCGTGTTCGAGGAAGCGGAAAGCGACATGGTCGAGAGCGTCTTCCGCCTGGGCGAGCGGCGGGTCAGCGCCATGATGGTGCCGCGCACCGACGTCACCGCGCTGTTCACCGACGACTCGATCGAAGAGGTCCGGCATAAGATACAGGAGAGCGGCCATTCGAGCTTCCCCGTGTGCGAAGGCGGCCTCGACAACGTGCTGGGCGTCGTCTACGCGAAGGACCTGCTGAACCGGTACATGGCGGGTCAGCCGTGGGACATCAAAGCCGCGATGAAAGAGCCCGTGTTCATCCCGGAAAGCATGCCGGCGCTGCGGGCCCTCGAGCTGTTCAAAAAGTCGCGCAAGCACATGGCGCTGATCATCGACGAATACGGGGGCATGCAGGGTCTGATCACTATCCACGACATCATGGAGTCGGTCGTCGGGGAGATCCCGGACATCAGCGGCCCGAGCATCGTCCAGAGGGACGGCTCGTGGCTGATTGACGGGATGCTGCCGATCGACGAGTTCAAGAACACGTTCGACATCGACAGCCTGCCGGAAGAGGACACAGGCGCATACCAGACCCTGGGCGGCTTCGTCATGACGTACCTGCACCGCATCCCGGCGGTCGGCAACCGCTTTACTGTCGGCGGCTTCACGTACGAGGTCGTGGACATGGACGGCCTGCGCGTCGACAAGGTGCTGCTGACGCAGCAACCTCCGGAAGACAGGGGCGAGGAAAACGGCAATAAAGGGCGGGAATGAGCCCGCGGAATTTTCGCCCTTAGCGGGCACGCTAAAGCTATTTATGATATCAGGCTCTCTGATCGGTGCCGATAGATTTTATATATTCGAAGCACTGTGTTACGAATTGGTTGCTAACCGAGGTCAGTTTCATGCCGTTCAGGGTCGAGATCGCGCTTAAACCAGGGTACAGGGATGCCATCGGAGAAGGCATCAGGAACTCTATAAAGAACAGCCTCCGCATAGCGGTGGACGACGTTCGCACTATCAAGGTATACACCGTCAACGCCAGCCTGACGGACGACGAGAAGAAAGCCGTCGCCGCCGGCCCGTTCTCGGACGCCATCGTGCAGCTGTATTCCGTCGACGCGCCGCTGGCGTCGGGCTTCGACTGGCTCGTGGAGGTCGGGTTCCGGCCCGGCGTCACTGATAACGAAGGCCGCACGGGCCGCGAGGCGATCGAGGACCGGCTGAGCCGTAAGCTGGCGAAGGACGAGTCCGTTCACACGTCCATGCAGTACCTTATCAACGGCAAGCTGACCCGCGAGCAGGTCGAGACCATCTGTAAACAGCTGTTAGGCAACGAGCTCATCGAGCGGTTCGAGGTCGTGGACGGCCGGTCCTGGGACGCCCGCAAGGGCATCGAGGCGAAGGTGCCGCTGGTCCGGGACCCCCACCGGCCGCGCGTCGCCGAGGTCAACCTGGACGTCTCCGACGCGGAGCTCGTCGCCATCAGCCGGAAGGGCACGCTGGCGCTGACGCTGGACGAGATGAAGACCCTCCGGGACTATTTCAAGCGGCCGGAAGTCCTCGCAGAGCGCCGGAAGATCGGGCTCGGGCCGAACCCGACGGACGTCGAGCTGGAGACGCTGGCGCAGACCTGGAGCGAGCACTGCAAGCATAAGATCTTCAACGCCGACATCGACTACGTCGAGGACGGCAAGCATTCCCAGGTCCGGAGCCTGTTCAAGACGTACATCCGCGGCTCCACCGACGAGATCGCCAAACAGGCCGACTGGCTGGTCTCCGTGTTCAAGGACAACGCCGGCGTCGTGCGGTTTACCGACGGCTACAACGTGGCCATCAAGGTAGAGACGCATAACAGCCCCTCGGCGCTGGACCCGTACGGCGGCGCGATCACCGGCATCGTGGGCGTCGACCGCGACCCGGCCGGGACGGGCCTGGGCTCGAAGCTGATCGCCCACACCAACGTCCTCTGCTTCGCCTCGCCTTACTACGACGGCCCGCTGCCGCCCCGGATCTTTCACCCGCGGCGCATCATGGAAGGCGTGGTCAGGGGCATCAAGGACGGCGGCAACAAGTGCGGCATACCGACCATCAACGGGGCGGTCCTGTTCGACGACCGCTACAAGGGCAAACCGCTGGTCTACTGCGGCTCCATCGGCCTGATGCCTGCCGTGGTGAACGGTCGCTTATCGCACGAGAAAGCGGCGATGCCGGGCGACCTGATCGTCATGGTCGGCGGCCGGATCGGCAAGGACGGCATCCACGGGGCCACGTTCTCGTCGGAAGAGCTGCACGAGGGCTCCCCGGCCACGGCCGTGCAGATCGGCGACCCGATCACCCAGAAGAAGATGCTGGACATGCTGCTGGAAGCCCGGGACATGGGCCTGTACAACTGCACGACGGACAACGGCGCGGGCGGCCTGTCCTCTTCGGTAGGCGAGACGGCCCAGTCGTCCGGCGGGTGCGAGCTGCACTTAGAGAAGGCGCCGCTGAAGTACCACGGCCTGGACCCGTGGGAGATCCTGCTGTCCGAAGCCCAGGAGCGGATGACCCTGGCCGTGCCGCAGGGCAACCTCGGCGCGTTCCTGGACCTCTGCCGCCGCCGGGGCGTGGAAGCGACCGTCCTCGGCAACTTCACGGACTCGGGCAAGTTCCACGTATTGTACGACGGCAAGACCGTCGCCTGCATCGACATGCACTTCCTGCACGAAGGCCTCCCCCCGATGAAGCTCGAGGCCGAGTGGAAGGCGCCGAAGCACCCCGAGCCGGAGCTGCCGGAGGAAGCCCTGACCGGCTACCTGAACCAGCTCATGTCCGAGCTGAACATCGCCAGCAAAGAATGGGTCATCCGCCAGTACGACCACGAAGTCCAGGGCGGCTCGGTCGTTAAGCCGCTGACCGGCATCGCCAACGACGGGCCGGGCGACGCGGGCGTCGTCAGGCCGCTGCTGGACCGCATGTCCGGCATCGCGGTCTCGAACGGCATCAACCCGTTCTACGGGGACATCGACACCTATCACATGACCGCCTGCGCCATCGACGAAGCGATCCGTAATATCATCGCCGTCGGCGGCAGCCTGAAGCAGATCGCGCTGCTCGACAACTTCTGCTGGTGCGATCCGGTCTACGACCCGGAGAAGACCCCGGACGGCAAGTACAAGCTGGCGCAGCTCGTGCGGGCGAACCGGGCATTATACGATTATACGACGGCCTTCGGGACGCCGTGCATCTCGGGCAAGGACTCCATGAAGAACGACTACAAGCTGAAGGACGAGAAAGGCCACGAGTTCAAGATCTCGATCCCGCCGACCGTGCTGTTCACGGCGGTCGGCCTCGTGCCGGACGTGCGCAAGTGCGTGACCATGGACGCCAAGATGCCCGGGGACGCCGTCTTCGCCATCGGCGTGACGAAGGACGAGCTGGGCGGTTCCCGGTTCTACTCGCTGCTGGGCGCGGTCGGCAACAACGTGCCGAAGGTGGACGCCGCTGTCGCACGCAAGACATACGAGCTGCTCTCCGCGGCCATCGAAGCCGGGCTCGTCGCCTCGTGCCACGACTGCTCGGACGGCGGCCTGGCGGTGGCGCTGGCCGAGACCGCGCTCGCCGGGGGCCTGGGCATGGACATCGACCTGAACCGCGTGCCCGCGGAACGCCTCAACAAGGACGCGCAGATCCTCTTCTCCGAGTCGGCCAGCCGGTTCGTCGTCACGGTGGCGCCGAACAACGCGGCGGCCTTCCAGCGGGCGATGGAAGGCGTGCCCTGCGCGATGATCGGCAACGTCCGGGACGACGAACGGTTCCTGATACGCGGCTTGAGCGGCACCCGCGTCATCGACACGATGGCCGGGGCATTGAAAGAATCGTGGCAATACCCGCTGAGGTGGTAGAAATGGTGTCGACAATGTCGAAAATAAAATCCCTCGTGATCACCGGCTACGGCATCAACTGCGAGTACGAGACGGCCTACGCGAACAGCCTCGCCGGGGCCGAGCCGGACATCGCCCACATCAACGACGTGATCGACGGGCAGTACCGGCTCGAGGACTACCAGATCCTGAACTTCCCCGGCGGCTGGTCGTTCGGGGACGACCTGGGCAGCGGCAAGGTCTTCGTCAACAAGCTGCTCTACGCGAAGACGCCGACCGGCCCGCTCGCCGATCAAATCTTGAAGTTCATCGACGACGGCCGACTCGTAATAGGAATCTGCAACGGCTTCCAGATCCTCGTGAAGATGGGCCTGCTCCCCGCGCTGGACAGGGACTACAAGACCCAGTCGTGCACCCTGTTCTTCAACGACCACGGGTTCCGTGACGCCTGGGTGAAGCTGAAGATCAACACAAAATCGCCGTGCGTCTTCACGAAAGGCATCGAAACGCTGGACGCGCCCATCCGCCACGGCGAGGGCAAGTTCATCCCGGCCAACCGGCAGCTGCTCGACCGCCTGACGCGGAACGGCCAGATCGTCATGCAGTACGTGGACCGGTTCGGCCGGCCTACGATGCAATTCCCGGACAACCCGAACGGCTCGATGGAGGGCATCGCGGGCATCTGCGACGAGACCGGCCGCGTATTCGGCCTGATGCCCCACCCGGAGGCGTTCAACCACATCACCAATCACCCGCACTACACGCGCATGCGCGAGGCGGCGGCGCGGAAGGGCGAGACGCTGAAGGAAGAGGGCGACGGGATACAGATCTGGCGCAACGCCGTGGAGTACGCGCGGCAAAAGCTGATCTGAACAGGGCGCTCACGGGCGTCTCCCGCCGGCACCGGGGCGTGATGGGGCGTGCGGCAATCCGGGCCATCGATAAGAGATTCCTCCGGGTCGCGGATAAGAGACCCCGCCGTGTCGGTCACGCGTGCGCGCGCGAGGCCGCCGGCAGCCCCTGTAAACAGCCCCTGGCCGGGCTCTGCGTTAAGTGCCGGCTCCGCTTTTCATCAATCACGGGCAGCCGGGAGCCTGACGATGAACTTCGCCCCCTTGCCGTAGTCGCCCGGCACCCGGTCCTCGACGCTGACCGAGCCCCCGAAGCGTTCCGCGAGCATCCGGACAATGTAGAGCCCCAGCCCCTTGCCATGGGCCTTCGTCGTGCCGCGCTCGAATCGCCGGAAAAGGCGGGGCTTGACGTCGTCCGGGATGCCGTGGCCGTTGTCGGCGACCGTGATGACGTAATACTTTTTGCCGTCCTCGACCGTCTCGCCGGTGCCGATATCGATGGTGACTTCCGGCCCGGAGTACTTGATCGAGTTGCTGACGAGGTTGCTGAACAGCTCCTTCAGCAGCGGGACCGCCCGGACCCGCATGCCCGGCCGCCCGGCGTAGTTGAAATGCACTTCCTTTCCGGCAGGCCGGGGCGCCTCCTGCATACAGCGTAACAGCATGTCGTTAATGTCTACGGGCTCCAGATCGAATCCGTCTGAGGTAATCGTCTGTATCTTGTGGACATTCTCGATGATCTCGGCGCTGCCCCGGACTGAGTTAATCGCCATTTCCAGCATTTTGCGGCCCTCGTCGCTGATGCCGGGCTCGTCGTCCAGGAACTCGAGGCTGGTGAGGCCGACCTGATTGAGATTATTAATGTCGTGGCCCATGATGTCCACGTAGAGCTCCGCGCGTTTCTTCTCTTCCTCGGCGCGGTCGCGGGCTTCGGTGATCTGCTGCTGGTCAGCCCGGATGACCCCGGCCATATGATCGAAGGCCCGGGCCAGGTCCCCGATCTCGTCCCGCCGAACCAGGGGCAGGTCTTTCCGGTAATTGCCGTATGGCATGGCACGCGTGGCCCGGGTCATCCGGTGGATGGGGTCCGCGATGTACGATCCGGCCACGCCGGCAATCAGCAGCGATAATATCATCAGCGCGACGATCAGCGAAGATATCCATCGCGTGGCATTCGCGATGGGCATGTACGCGATATCGACCGGCAACGACACGATCACGCCCCAGCCGTACCGGGGGACCGGGGTATAGGCGGCCAGCTTTTGTTTGTCTTCCATCGGATTGTAATGCTCGATCAGGCCCTGCCGGCCCGCAGTCACGTTCCATACGGCGGCATGCCAGGAGAAGTCTGTCATGTGGTCCATATACGTCCGGTTGTTATGCACCATGACGTGGCCCGTCCGGTTCACCAGGTAGACATACTGCCCGGACACGACCGGAGTCCCGATGACCTCTGCCTGGAACCGGAGAAGGTCGATCGCGCCGATCATCGCGCCGACCGTGCTGTTGTTTTGCCGGATCGGCGAGCTTATGTATACGGTGGGACGGCCGGTCACCGGGCTGATCGTCGCATCGCCGGAATAAGGGATACCGGTCCTGAGGACTTCGCGGACCTGTGGCCAGCTGCTGATATCTCTATTTACCAGCTCATAATACGGGTAAGAGGCGATCACGACACCGTTGCCGTCGACGATATAGACTGCGTAATAGTCGCTGTTGTTCTGTATATAGAACAAAGTCTCGTTCAGGAACCCGGTATCACGGCTGACGACGGCATCGATGACGGTCAGCCGGGTCGACTGCCCTTCGAGATACCGGGCGGCCGAGTCGAAATAGTGCTCGGTCAGGGTCGCCGTCGTCCGGGCCTGCGCCATGTTGTAGTCCCAGATGTTGTTTTTGATCACGTCCCGGTAATAGACCGAGCTCAGGATGCCCACGATCAGGATAGGCGTGACGATGACGAACAATAGCAGTATTATCGTCTGGACCTTGAGGGAGGTGAACCTCATTGAACTGATATGACGCCATCCTTGATTAAATGATTAAAGGCTAAAAGAACCAAAATCGATGCGGATATCGGGCTGAGCTTCGTACATTAGCTATATCCCGCATCGAATGCTATTTGACAGAGGTGTTAACTATGACCGAAGATATCATTGTCGTCAGCACCCCGTACGTTCCGGGGTACAGGATCACGAAAAACTTAGGGTTCACGTGGGGCCTCGTCGTCCGGAGCCGGGGCATCGGAGGGAACATGGTCGCCGGGCTGCGTACGGTCTTCGGCGGCGAGATCCACGAGTACACGGAACTGCTGAACCAGTCGCGGGGACAGGCGCTGGACCGGCTGAAGGCGAACGCGCGCTCGCTTGGGGCCAACGCCATCATCGGCGTCGAGTTCGACTCCTCGGAGCTGGCCCAGTCGATGACCGAGGTGCTGGCCTGCGGCACTGCCGTGATCGTCGAGCCGGAGACGGCCCCGTCCAGCCCGGTGCGGCTCGGGTAAAGGCCCTGTTTTCATTTTTCCCGGCTGTTACTGGTATCGCCGGAACGGTGACAAACCGTTAATTGATGGCCCGTTAGATCATACTGTGTACATTTATGAGCAACGAAGCTATACAGCGGGCGATGTTAAGCATCTGGTGGCAAGTGTTACTCCGGGGCGTCATCAGCTTACTGCTCGGGCTGCTGATGATCTTCTGGCCCAATGCATCAGTCCGGGCTTACGAGGAAATTTTCGGCGTATACGCCCTCGTAGACGGCCTGCTGCTGATCATGCACGTCGCGCAGGTACGGCAAGTGGACAGGAAAGCATCGTCCCGGCTCCTGCACGGTGTCATCGGCGTCGGCTTCGGCGCCGCCATCTTCCTGTGGCCGGAGTTCCGACAGATCGGGATGGCCAACATCTTTTCCACGTACGTCATGCTGACCGGGGCCTTACAGGTCTTTACCGCGCTGGACCTGCACCAGGTCGTCCGTTATGACTATTACTTTATCGCCAGCGGGCTCATGTCCATTGTATGCGGGCTGTTACTGAAGACGACGATAGCAGGCGATGTCGTACTGCTGGCCAGGATTTTTGGCACCTTCATGACGGCTTATGCGGTCATCGTGGTTTTAATCGCGTTCGAAATGCGACGCGGTACCGGCAAGGGATACGGCAGACCTGCGTAGACAGTTGTCCGGCTGTCACAGGGGCCCGACGTTGAAGAGCAGGTTGAGCAGCGCCAGGATGCCGATCAGAGAAATGAGGACAGCGGCGAGCAGCGAGGTAGAGAGCGGGAATCGCTGCTTCATTTCGCGGCTCAGCCATCGCTGGTACAGGAGATATTCCACTATGGCCATACCCAGGAGGAACGTGCCCAGCCCGACCAGCCCCAGCCCGAGGTTTCGCGGCCCGTGCATGGGAAGCTGGCCGGACAGCAGCTGCGATTCCTGCAGGTACACGAAAAATTTGTAGATAGTGAAGCCGAAGCTGATCATCGACACCGAGGTGCGGATCCAGGCCATCAGGGTGCGGTCCGCCGACATCCGCGTGCGCTCGTAGCCGAGGTCGACCGGCGGACCGGTGTCCCCCGTCATCGCGATCGCTCCAGGGCGGCCTCTTCCTCCTTCATCTCTCGCTGCAGGAAGAAGTTCAGGAACGTCCGTATCCCGGCGACCGCCGCCAGCACGCCGAGGTCTTCCCAGGAAGGCTCCACAGCGGTCTTGACGATGTCGGCGGCCAGCTGGAACTCCAGCGCCAGGACGAGGTACCGCGAGAAAGTCAGCCGGGCCTGGTTATAATGCTTCAGGTCGGGGTGGCGGAAGGTCAGCAGCAGCAGGTATATGGCCGCGGCGATCCCGGCGGCAATGAGGACGACGCTGATCACATTGGCGATGAGCTCGACCCCGCCTACAACACCGTACAGATAATTATCCAGTGCGATCATCGAATATCCGCTTCCAGTCCCGCTCCATGCTGACGACCGTCCATCCCCGGGAAATCGCTTCGTCCAGCGCTTCGTCCAGCTTTCCCACCCGCGACTCCCGGTCGTAGGCCCACTCCCGCCCGGCATCGTCATGGTGTACCAGCAGGTCCAGGAAGGGGCGGCCTCCGTCGGCGGCGTAGCGCATCATGGCCAGGTCGCCGTCCGAGTTCCCGGCCACCAGGATCGGCCGCCGGCCGATGTGCAGCGCGATGCTCTCCGGCTTGCCCCCGGCGTCGTCGTACTTGCCAAGCTTAGCCACCCGCACCAGCCGACCGTCGGCCCCGTACTCGTATTCCAGGCTGCTGCCGACGACGTTCTCCCGGGGCACGCCGTAGGTCTCCTCTGAGAAAGCCCGGATAAAGTCGACGCCGCCACCGGAGACGACGAACACCTTGAACCCGTGCTGCCGCAGGTAGTCCATCAGCTCCAGCATCGGCCGGTAGACCAGCGCGGTGTACGGGGCGTCAAAGCGCGGATGACGGGCCTGTGCCAGCCACTCCCGTACGGTACCGATGAATTCCTCCTGCCCGGTCCCTGCGTGCACGGCCAGCACCATGTCGGCGAGTTGCTCTTTACTCATGCGGGCCAGGGCCGCGGTATCGTTCTCCAGCACCGCCTTGAACGGCTGCCGCTCCCGCCATTCGGGATGCTCCGGGGCCAGCGCCCGGACCCGGTCGATGGCGAACATCCCCTGTACGTACATGGGCTGTTCCACCCAGAGGGTGCCGTCGTTGTCGAAGGCGGCGACACGCTCCGCCGCCGGCACGAAGTCGGGGCCATCCTCGTCGGTCACCCGGGCGATAAAGTCCATGATCGCCCGTTTTGCGGGACAGTCGTTCCACGAGGGCAGGGGATCACATTCAGATCCCGCATATATAACCCGATCTCCGGGTTTTCCGGCTACCAGCCCACTATGACTGAAACGATAGTCTGACGCTCCGGCGCCCGGCCGGCAGGTGCCGAGCGTGAGCAAGATCGCCAGGGCAATGATGACCACCTGCCCTGTGCCACGGCAGACCCTTTCGGGCACTGATTCAGCGATCAGGTTGCCCGGGATCACGCCGAAATTCGCCATGTCCGGACCTTTCATCGACGGCGGCACCGTGCTACGCCTCAGTCACCGCCCGGCTTCTGGAGCTGCTCGCTGGCCTGCTCGACGGTGAAGCTCGCGGCCTTCTGGCGCGGCGGGAAGTCCGCGAACGTCTCCATGAACTTCTGCACTTCCTGCTGCGCGGGCACGAGCATGAACGCGTGGTCGAAGATCCAGTCCCAGTAACTATTCGAGGTCGTGTCCGCGAACTCGAAGGGATCGGTACGCAGGTTGAAGATCTTCGGCACCCTCAACCGGGTAAACGGCTCCGCCCACACCTGCAAGGTGCCCCGGCACCTCTGCTCCAGGAAGACCGTCTTCCAGTTATCGTAGCGCATGGCCAGCAGGTCGCCGTCGTCGGAGAAGTAGAAGTACTCGATGCGCGGGCTCTTCTTCTCCTTGCCGGACAGGTACGGCAGCAGGTTATAGCCGTCCAGGTGTACCTTGAACGTCTTTTTACCCGCCTTGTGCCCTTTGAGCAGCTTCTTCTTAATGTCCGGCTCGCCGGCGGCCGCCAGGAACGTGGGCAGCCAGTCCAGGTGGCTGACGATCTCGTTCGAGACGGTGCCCGGCTTGATCACCCCGGGCCAGCGCACCAGCAGCGGCACCCGGAAGGCGCCCTCCCAGCACGTGTTCTTCTCGCTGCGGAACGGCGTCGTCCCCGCGTCCGGCCACGAGTTCCGGTGGGGCCCGTTGTCGGTGCTGTACATGACAATGGTGTTATCGGCGATGCCGAGGTCGTCGAGCACCTTCAGCATCTCGCCCACGCACCAGTCGTGGTAGATCATGACGTCGTGGTACTCTGACTGCCACCGCCCGGCCTTGCCCTTATACGAGGGCTTCTCGTGGGTCCGGAAGTGCATGTGCGTGGTGTTGAACCACACGAAGAACGGCACTCCCGCTTTATCCTGTTTCTTGATGAAGGCTTTCGCCGCGTCCAGGAACTCCTCGTCCACGGTCTCCATCCGTTTCTTCGTCAGCGGGCCGGTGTCCTCGATCTTCTGGCCGCCGTCCGGCTTCGCCTTGCAGCGCAGCACGCCCCGCGGGCCGAAGTTCTTCCGGAAATTGGGGTATTCCTTCTCGGCGGGATAGTCCCGCAGCTCCGGCTCCTCCTCGGCGTTCAGGTGGTACAGATTGCCGTAGAACTCGTCGAACCCGTGCATGGTCGGCAGAAACTCGTCCCGGTCGCCGAAGTGGTTCTTGCCGAACTGGCCGGTGGCGTAGCCCAGCGGCTTAAGTAATTCCGCGATGGTCGGGTCTTCGGCCTGCAGGCCCTGGTGTGCACCGGGCATTCCCACCTTGCTCAGCCCGGTACGGTACACGCTCTGGCCCGTGATAAAGGCCGCGCGCCCCGCAGTACAGCTCTGCTCGCCGTAGCTGTCGGTGAACATCATGCCTTCCTGGCCGATGCGGTCGATGTTGGGCGTCCTGTAGCCCATCAGCCCCTGTGAGTAGATGCTGAGGTTCGTGATCCCGATGTCGTCGCCCCAGATCACCAGAATGTTCGGTTTGTTCTCTTTCTTAGCCATCTCCATCCTCCTGCATAATGAACGTTATTTTTGATCGGGCCCCCTGCAGCAACCGGGCTGGCCAAAGCCGATGTCGTCAAGCACGATGAACAGCAAGCCCCGCATGCCCGCACTCGCCCGCAGGGGCTCCGGTCAGGCCGGGGAGGACTCGCCCGCCGTGCGGCCGACCTCGCCGTTGAACGCTGTCCCGGGCTTATACTCTTTCAACGTCATAATGACCTCCCCCACATTACATTCCCGGGACAGGGGCTTCCCCGATACTGCCATGGAACTCCGGAGCACCAGCAAATATGAGGAAATGATACAAATATATAAATGCATATTATTATTATCTTCGAAAAGATTACGGATAAGATCGGCAGACGTAAAAACAGCCGGGACGAATAGGGCAACGGGCGGTGATAGTTACGGATAGTCTCATTCTGTCTTTGATCCAGACGGGTTCGATGGCCGGCACGATCGCCTTCATGTTCTCCAGGGGATTGGAGACGCGAAAAGACGATTTGTGGTATATGGGGACCCGGCCGGGGCTGCTGCTCAAATCACTTCTCACGGTCGACGTCCTCGTGCCGCTGATCGCTGTGGCCATCATCGTGCTCGTCAGGCCGGCAAAGGCCACCGCCGTCGGCATGTTGCTCCTGGCGGCATCGCCGGTTGCACCCATGGCCTTAAAAACGATCTTGAAAGC
>MVRA01000064.1 GCA_002067315.1 Methanocella sp. PtaU1.Bin125
CTGGAATTTCCCATACCAATACACCTCATAGTGCGTGTTGCTTAACTACCTGTCCACTACAAGGGATCCAGTCCAGCATGCTTCGTATCTCCATGGCCTGCCCTGCCACGCATACCCGCGGGACAATGATACCTTATCCGTAAGAAAAAAGCAAAAGGAATGGCCGATGTCCGGCCGCTTACGCAGGCACGGCCCGCGGCCATTCCTCTTCAGCATTTTCGACGGCAGCCATTTCACTGCCGGCTTCGCCGGGGTCCGTCAGGATACGGGCGTCCCGACGGGCGATCCGGTGCCGCCCTCGCCGGACCCGGACTTGCGCTCCTCGAAGTACTTCTGCGTCTCAGCGACCACCACGCCACTGAGCGCCACCAGGGCGATCAGGTTGGGGATGGCCATCATGCCGTTGAATGTGTCCGAGATGTCCCAGACCAGGCCCACCCTGGTGACGGACCCGAACAGCACCATGGCGAGGAAGACGACCTTGTAGACGTTCTTCATCCTGTCGCCGAACAGGTAGTGGAAGCACTGCTCGCCGTAGTACGCCCAGCCGAGGATGGTCGAATAGCCGAAGAGGATCGCGCTGATCGTGACGACCAGCAGGCCGACCGGGCCCAGGCTGTTGCCGAAGGCCTGGATGGTGAGGCCGGTGCTCGTGTACGCGCCGTCGTCCCAGAGGCCGCTGGTCAGGACGACCAGGCCGGTGATCGAGCAGATGATCAGCGTGTCGATGAACACTTCGGTGATCGCGATCAGTCCCTGGTTGACGGGGCTTTTCGTCTTTGCCGCCGCGTATGCGATGGGTGCGCTGCCCAGGCCCGCCTCGTTAGAGAACACGCCCCGTGCCATACCGTACCTGACCGCCTGCGACACGGCGTACCCGACCGCTCCGCCTGCTACCGCATAGGGCGTAAAGGCGTAAGTGAAGACCAGGGCAAGCGCGTCAGGGATTTTTGAGAAGTTGAGCGCCAGCACGAGCAGGCCGCCCGCGATATACAGAACAGCCATGAACGGCACCAGGACGGCCGCGACCTCGCCGATCCTCTTGATGCCGCCGAAGGTGACCAGCGCCGTGATAACGACCAGCACGATGCCGATGACCAGGCTCAGCACCGATATGCTGCCGACGACCGGCAAGTCGACGTTGCCCCCGACGGATACTTGCGAGGTGATCGCCAGCGTCACGGAGTTCGCCTGGGTCATGCTCCCGATGCCGAACGCCGCGATCATGCCGAAGAGCGCGAATAGGACCGCCAGCCACTTCATCTTCAGGCCTTTCTCGATATAATACATCGGCCCGCCCGACATGGTGCCGTCCGGGTTCTTCGTCCGGTACTTCAGCGAGAGCACCGCCTCAGAGTATTTCGTCACCATGCCCACCAGCGCGGTCACCCACATCCAGAACAGCGCGCCGGGGCCGCCAAGCACGATGGCGGTCGCGACACCCGCGATGTTGCCCGTGCCGACGGTCGCCGAGAGCGCCGTGCATAGCGCATGGAAGGCAGGTATGTCTCCCTCGCCTTCACCGTGTCTTGTCCTGATCGAGTGAATAAGCCTGCCGAACGCCAGCGACAGCTGCCTGAACTGCAGCCCTCGCAGCCGTAGCGTCAGCAGCACGCCGGTGCCCACCAGCAGTACCAGCATCACCGGCCCCCAGACGTATCCGTTGACGGTGTTGACTACATCCTGTACAACATCTATTACTCCCATTTTCAAGCCTCATTTTTCCAAAAATTGTTGACAGGCAAAAGACAGGAGGCACATAAAAAGATATCGGTTGCAACAGGCGAATAAATAAAAAACCGCTTTATATCGGGGGATTTTATTTCCGTCTCCGCGAGGCGGCGGGCGGTCGGGCGTTTCTGTCATCCGCCGATCCCCTGAATAGACCGGAAAAAGGTACCCTGCCGGCTGCCGATACTGGGGTATCAGGGCAGGAACAGCCCTTGATCTTTAAAAATATGCCGGGCCGTGTTGTTCGCCCAGGCGACCGAGCCGACGTCCGTGACCCGGTGCGCGTCGCTCCCGATCGTGTACTTCACGCCCGCGTCGCGGCACATGACCAGGAAGTCCCACGCGGGCAGGCAGTGCTTCGCGTTGATCTCGATCGCCTTGCCGTTGTCCCGCAGGAGCCTGACGAGGCGCTCTTCGTGCTCCCGGATAAAGCCGAACTGCGTCCCGGCGATCCAGGCGTGATGCGCCAGCACGTCCACCCGCGGGTCCTCCATCGCCCGGAAGACCGCACGATAATACGCCTCTTCCGACGGCGCCGCGTGGTAAGAGGCCAGCACGAGGTCGAGCTCGTCCCTGTCCGCGAGATAGACCTCGCCGGTGGGCAGGATTTCCGCCTCGATGCCGACGAGCACCTTAACACGATAAGAGGGCTGCAGCAGGGCGACCTCGTCCCGGGTCTGCCGCGCCTGCCGCTCCGTGATGCCGCTGCCGTGGCCGGGGCCGTGATCGGTGATGGCTATCGCGTCCAGCCCTCTCTTCTCGGCGGCGTCTATCATGTCATGTACGCTGGCCCGGCCGTCCGACTTGTTCGTATGGAGGTGGAGGTCGACTTTCATTTTCATCCCGGTCCTGCTGTCCCAGGTATTTACATACTAATATTTGCTACGGTTACTGTACAGGTAAACGACCCGCTGCAGCGCCGACAGGTTCGTGCCCAGCGCCACGACGGCGACGGCCACGGCCAGGGGCGTGTAGCCGAAGAAGGTCAGCGAGCTCAGACAGGAGAAGGCGATGATCACGATGATCGTCTCCGGCCTCCCGAAGATGCCGACGCCTTCCAGGGGGTCCTTGATCTTGCCGTCCTCCTTTTTGGCGAACCCGATCTCCGCGTAGACGACGGGCTTGATGAACGTGTTCATGAGCGAGCCGAAGACGGCAATCGCCGCCAGCCTCATGTCCACGAACCCGCCGAAGCCGATGCCGATCAGCACGATGCCGTCCACGTACTTGTCCGCGACCCAGTCGATGGCCGCGCCGAACCGCGACGCCTTGCGGTTGAGACGCGCCACGCCGCCGTCGATGAAGTCGAGCAGCGCCGACAGGAGCAGTGCCAGGGCCGCCGGGTACGCGTGGCCGAGGCCGTAGAGCGCGCCGGAGAGGATGCCGAAAAAGACGGACAGCAGCGTGATCTGGTTCGGCGTCAGCCCCAGCCGGGCAAAGGTCCTCGAGACCGGGTCGATGAGATGGATCAGGTGATCGCGGTACTTGGTCAGGTTCACTTGCCGCCCCTCTGCGAGAGGAACTGTTGCGGCCGTTACTACTTAAAAGTTGTCCGTACCGGTTGTGCGGCCGGGCATACTTTAAAATACTTCGGGCAATAACCATTAGCCGGGAGCGTATACATGGCCGGTAACAGGAAGTCGAATCCGAAGCAGGTCCGCCGGGCCTTCTACATCGGCCGCTTCCAGCCGTTCCACAACGGGCACCTGAAGGTCATCAGCGAGATCGCCCGGGAGGTGGACGAGCTGGTCATCGGCATCGGCAGCGCCCAGATGAGCCACACGCCGGAAAACCCGTTCACGGCCGGCGAGCGCATCCTGATGATCTCCCGGAGCCTGGAAGAGCTGGACCTGTACTTTTACGTGATACCGATTCCCGATATATACCGGAACGCCGAGTGGGTAGCCCATGTGCGCTCGATGACGCCCCCGTTCTCCGTGGCCTACAGCAATAACCCGCTGGTCTCCCGCCTGTTCTACGAGTCCGGCTACGCGGTGAAGCACTCGCCCATGTACAACCGGCACGAGTACTCCGGCACCGAAATCCGCCGCCGCATGCTCACCGGCGAGGGCTGGGAACAGCTGGTGCCCCCCGCCGTCGCGGACGTGGTCGAGGAAGTCTGCGGCGTGGATCGTCTCCGGCAGGTCAGCATGAAGGGCGATATCGAATAGCGTTCAATGCCCTTTGTATCTGGTTTTCTCTTATTCGATGCGCCCGATCTTGATCAACGATCGCACCGGCACCGTCCCGATGCTCTCGGCGCCCCGCTTGTCCAGCATGACGGCGATGGCCACGGTCTCGCCGCCAAGGTCGTCGATCAGCTTGATCGCTTCCTCCATGGTCGAGCCGGTGGTAATGACGTCGTCCACGATCACGCACCGCTTGCCCTTCACGTCGGCATAGTTTTCGCTCATCGTGGGCTGCACCTGCTGGTGCTTGCCTAACTCTGTCTGGTGCTTGCCCGGGTGCATCACGGCCAGCTCGACGCCGTACTGGTAGGCCACGATGTTCGCCATGGGCACCCCGCTCAGCGCGATGCCCACGACCACGTCGACGTTCGTGTCCAGGTCGTTCAGCACTTCCTCTACCATGTCTGCCAGGCAGGTGGCCACCAGCATGAGCCTGCTCGAGCTTTTGCCGATCGTGCTCCAGTCGATGAAAATGTCCTTGGGCGCGGCAGAAGGAGCTCCTTCTTTCCCCTCCTTCTTGGTCCGCGTGAGCAGCCACGTCGCTGTCTCCCGGGAGATATTGAGCTCGTCGGCGATCTCGCCGGCCCGCAGGCCGCGGTTCCGCATCTCGATCGCCTTCTCGATCAGGTCGTTGACGTTCCTCATGCTACTTGCCTCCGGTAAGCTATTTGCCTCTGGTTACGGGTCGTTTTTTCATCCGCAGCGGCGAGCCGCAGACCGGGCAGGTCTCGCCGTCGGGGAAAGTGCGTCCGCAGCCCGTACACTGTTTTTCCCATACGACGCTGGCCCGGCTCTTCTTCTGTCGCAGCGCGGTGGCCCGGATGCCGAGCGCCCGGGCGAGGTTCTGGACGGCGTAGTCGTCTGTCAGGAGGGCGACATCCTTTCCTGCCTCCTTCTCCTGGAGCGCGAGCGCGAGCAGGTCGCCGTCCGCCTTCGATATGCGCTTGTCGTCTCCGGTGCCCCGCGCCGCTTCCGACACGCGTCCGGCGTACGACGCGTCCGGCTCGACGACCCTGAGGCCCTCCATGAGCTCGAGCCTGATCCGCGACCGCTCGTCCTTCACTTCCGCGTAGACCGCCGGGACCGTCTCCATCTCGCCTCCGGGCAACATCCAGTAGATGAACGCCGAGGTGTCGAGCACGTAGGTGGTGGCCATCGCTGTACGGTTTCCCCCGCCCGGATATAAACGTATCGCGGACCCCTGTAACGCGGACCCCTGTAACGCGGCCCCGCGCAACGCGGCCCCGCGCAACGCGGGCTAATCACCGGGAGGCGCCCGCTGGCTGCCGGGCTCGCCGCTCCTTCAGGGACCGGTCGAGCCTTCCGATGCGCTCCTGGAGTTCGCCAAGCCTGTCTGATATCTCTTCGTGCATACGCGTCATCCGGACCGCCGTCGCCCGCTCGTCGGCCGCCCGGTACTCCGCCAGGGCCCGCGAGGCGAACTCCTCCGGGCTCATAGCGCCTCTCCGGCGCTCTATCCACTCCGAGACACCGCTGTCTGCCTCTATGGTGAGCCTGCGCATCAATACCATATCAACGTTGAATTGACCTTTATTTATAATTTGGTATGATATAATATAATAAATATGGCCTCCATACCCATCGTCTGTGCCAATAATGCCGAAATGGCTGTTAAAACACGGCCGGGCATCTCCGGGGCCTGGCCAGAAACACGTCGGAGTTCTATGAAAAACTATTATCATTGGCCTATAGCTATCCGATTTATGGTTACCATAAAAATCGAGGTTTCTATTCTTATAGACAAAAAACACTAAACAAGTCACCCGCCGGAACGGCTTCAAAGCGTGAAAGGAGCGCTAGTACTTCCTTTGCAGGACAGCTTTCTATACGCATTCAAGGATGCATCATTACCTGCGTTCCGTACCGATGGCCTGATTCCCAGACGACCTCAAAGGGTCAACGCCAAAACGGACTTCACGCCCCAATCACAATAACCTATCCGTTTTTCATCATCTTATACCTGACCAAAACCCGGTCATCGACCGACTCCCTGGGAACCTTAAGATCAATCTCGCCAAACTGGCTCCGGACCTTCTTTTTCGAATGGCCATTACGGCTATTATCAGAGGACTTGTTCTACCAATCATACCGGGAATAGCCGAGCTCCTCAGTCATCTCCTCTTCCAGGGCCTCCTGCAAAACACCTTTTATCTCAGCGACAAAAGCCCGCTCAATACTAGCCCCATCCCGCAAATTATTCTCTTTCAGCCAAGCCCTTATCCGTTCCTGTGTAAACAATTTCGCCATTTTCAGAGACTCCATAACACCTCATGCGTTATGAAGTTTCAGCAAATTTTTTTTACTCTCTATTTTTCTGCTACCCGAATTAACAGTTATCAAGTCACATCTTTACTTAATCCATTTACTATCATCAATATTAATTTAATAATATTCAATACAGGCTTAATACAGGCAGTTTTTCCATATATTTTTTATATGATCTAACCCAGCTCTTCGACTGTGGTTCACCATTTACAGCTATCCTCTGGTCTGCTGGAACATATTTTCTCCGAATAAAGTGCCCGCAATACTTACATAGCTTACGTTTTTGCTCATTGAATTCGTATTGACTAATTGGCAATTTTTTAATGCCAATGTTGAACCCGAACACGCGATCGATAGACCCTGCTACAGCACACTGGTAATAGCCATACCTGTTTAGACCAATGCCACAATCATGGGTTATCCAGCAACAGTTGACATAATCCGTCAGGGCATAAGGCCATTTATCTAAAGGGGCGATATTGAAAGCTTCAAATTTTTTCTGGAACCTAC
>MVRA01000065.1 GCA_002067315.1 Methanocella sp. PtaU1.Bin125
GACGTGGCCGCTGTGGATGATGTCGGGCAGCGGGTCGATCACGAAGTGGTCCCGGGCCTCCGGGGCGATCATGACCCGGCCGCCGTAGATCGGCGACAGGTGCCGGCGCTTGAGCAGCTCGATCATCGCGGCGTCCGGGTGGGCGTAGGAGACGCCGGGCAGGCTCGAGACCAGGTCATCCAGCGAGCGGCCATGGTAGACCAGGATGCGGACGCCCTCGATCTCCACCGTGGAGGGGTTGCCGACGAAGGTGATGTTGTCCTGTTTGAACATGTCCTGCACGTCCATCGACAGCGCCGGCTGGGGCTCCGCCTGCCGGACGGCGTCGTGGTTGCCCGGGGCCATGACGATGCGCATGTGCTTCGGCACCATCCCGAGGTACTCGGCCGCCTTCCGGTACTGGTCGTACACGTCCTTGATCGTCAGCTCCTTCTCCTGGCCGGGGTAGATGCCGATGCCGTCCACCACGTCCCCGGCGATCACCAGGTAGCGGAGCCGATCGATCAGGTCGCGGTCCTCGCCGGAGGCGTCGCCGTTGAGCCAGTCGATAAAGCGCATCCAGCCGTCCTCGAGGAAGGTGTCGCTGCCGATGTGAATGTCGGAGAGCAGCGCGACCACGGACGGCTCGCCGGACCGGCGCGGGGTGTTGGTGTACGGCACGTCCGGGTACACGACGGCCGAAGGGATAAAGAGGCCCCCGTCGCTGGTGGGCATGCCCGTGACGCCGATCACCTCGTCGAGCACGAGCGGCGCGTCCTTGAGATCGCTGTCCTTCCCGAACAGCACGTTGACGGAGCCGGTCTGGTCCTCCAGCTCGACGATCCGGTGGCCGCCGGACGTCGTCCGGATGTCGCTGACCATGCCGATGATCGAGATCTCGCTCTTCTCGCCCGTGCTCCGGCGGCCCCCGTTCTTCCGGACGCTCTCCACGGGCCGGGCGCTGACCCTGCCCCGGATCATCTCCCCGAGGGCGGCGTACCGGTACCGGAAGTAGCCGACGAACTCGTCGTAGTCCCCGATGCAGGTCGAGTTGTTGGTGATGTCGCTCAACACCCGGACGCCCGGGGCACCCGCGACGCCGGCCCGGGCGACCGTCATCCCGGGAGACAGCGCAGGCGGCTTTATGCCCTGTATCGTGGCGGCTGCCGGGGCCATGGCCGCCGCTATCGCCGCAGCGGGCGCCGGCCGGGCGAGCAGCCGCTCCACGTCGCCGGAGGTCACCAGGAACGCCGCCGGATCCATGGCGTCGATCAGGCGGTCGACCCAATCGTCGCGCCCCTCCAGCCGCCGGAGCGCCGCAGGTTCGATCATGAACCCTCTGCTTGCCAGTTTTTTTACGATGTCGATCTCGGGCATAGGCTATATAGGCAATGCGTTAAAGGGCAATAAAAGCCTCGGTGGTGCGACTCTCCAGAAGGCCGGTCCTTTCCGGATATCCGGCCAGTATATAGTGGTAATCTTTATATTATAAAAATACTTAAATTTAACTCTGATCCCCATGAGTGCAATCAAACGGTTCCTGTCAAGCGATAATTTCTGGGTCTCGACCTTCCGGGACGTACTCTTCGCCGGCGTGTTCATCGGGGCGATCGCCCTGGCCCTCTACGCGTACGCGGGCGCGTGGCCCCCGCTGGTGAGCGTCAACGGGCTGAGCATGGACCCGCACATGCACGACGGGGACCTGATCCTGATACAGAAAGTGGATCCCGCCATCATTATGACGTACGACGCCGCGAAGGACACCGGGTACCGGACTTTCCAGGACTATGGCGACGTGCTCGTGTACCGGCCGTTCGGGCGCACTGACATGACGCCCGTCATCCACCGGGCCATGACATGGGTGAACGAGTCGGAGCCCATGTGGGAGGGCAGCGTGGCCGCGACGGAGAGCGGCTTCGTCACCCGGGGCGACAACAACTACCTGTTCGACCAGAGCTGCGGCATCTGCCCCAACACGCCGGTGAAGCCCGACTGGGTCCTGGGCGTCGCCCGCGTGCGGATACCTTACCTGGGGTACGTGAGAAGCGTGCTCGGCATCTTCGGGATCTAGAGTTATCCGGAGGCGTCGAGCGGGGAGGAGTCCCGCAGAAAAAGAGTCCCGCGGGATGCCAGTTTTTTCATGCCCTCTCTCTACGAGGAGCCCGGGATAGAAGCCCCCTGCGGCCTCAGGTCCGCGCGCGGCCGGGGGCGGCGGCGGGCTTGCCTTCCTTCATCCGGGCGAGCACGAGGAGCAGGTACTCGACCGGCGGGGTGTTCGGGTTGCTGGCGCCGCGGAAGGCGTACTGGATGACGCCGTCGCGGTCCAGGATGAACGCAGCGGGCCAGGCCCAGTTGGTGTCCGGGTTGTAAATGTCGTACTCCTTGACCACCGTGAGATCGGGATCGCTCAGCATCGGGTACGGGGGCTTCAGGCTTTCGGCCAGCGTCTTCACCTTGCCGGGAAGCTCTGGTGTGATTGCCACCACCCCGGCCCCGGCCTCACGGATCTCCGGGTACCGGTCCGCGAGCGCCCGGAGGTTGCGCACGGCGTCCCTGTCGAAGCCGCCGATGAAGAAGACGAGCACCACGTTCCCCTGCTCCCGGAAGCTTTCCAGCGAGACGTCCCTGCCGTCCGGGTCCTTCAGGGTGAAGCCCGGCGCCAGGGCTCCCACGTCATGCTTTAAGACCATCCTGTACATACATACTGGATTCGGGCCCCGCCGTTAAAAATTGTCTCCACAGTTTACCGCGGCCACGATAAAAAATTGCCATATATACTATCGGTTATGATAGATATGGTAGAAATGGTATTAAAAATACACTATTTCGGCGACAATATTTTATCTAAGGGCACATCGAACGTCTTCTCATGGACTGGCGAAGCCTCAGGGCCACCTTCGGCAGAAGGTTCTGGACGGAAGCGTTGAAGGACCTCCTGTTCGCGGCTGCGGTCGTGGTCGTGATCATGGGGCTGCTCTACGCCTACACCGGGACGTGGCCGCCCTTCGTCACCGTGGAAGGGCAGAGCATGCTGCCGAACATGCGGCAGAACGACCTGGTCATCGTCAAGGGGCTGGACCGGGCCGGGGTGAGCACCTACGACGAGGCCCTGCCCGCCGGCTACCGGAGCTTTAACGACTACGGCGACGTGATCGTCTACCGGCCGTTTGGAGATTCCTCGAAGACGCCGGTCATCCACCGCGCCATGTACTTCGTGACGGAAGGCCAGCCCATGTGGCCCGGGGGCCCGCCTTCGCCTCACGACGGCTATGTGACCCAGGGTGACAATAATTTTCTTTACGACCAGAGCTCCGGCATCTCGCTGAACCAGCCCGTGAAGAAGGAGTGGATCCTCGGCGTCGCCGCCTTCAGGATACCCTACCTCGGATGGATCCGGTCCCTGTTCGGGTAGGAGAAAAATGTGTCCGGGCAGGAGAAATGTGGAATATAGGGCAAAGATGATAAAAATCGGGCAGGGCTCCGAAGCCTGCCCGTGGTCACGCGTGCGCGCGAGGCCGCCGGCCGGACGTTACCGCTCTAATCTCGCTTTTCGCAGCAGTCCTTGTATGCCGCAGCTTTGCGGCCTTTAGCCTTAACCGCTTCCGGAACGCTCACAGGCGCTGCTGCGAGGCGTAGAACGGCCGGGCGTCCTTGAGGGCTTTGAGCCGGTAGTCGT
>MVRA01000066.1 GCA_002067315.1 Methanocella sp. PtaU1.Bin125
AGATGTCCGCGTCGTCGCGGGAATGCAGTCCTGCGCTAAGCCTCCGCAAAGGCTATTCCGGAAGCCTGAACAGGAATAACAAGGAACACTTGAACAGTTACCATAAATCATTATAGAATGGGCACACAATATGTCGAAGACTATAGTATAAGGAAAGTATAAGGAAAAAATCGTTTTTATTATATATGATTAGTGATCACACTTTGACCATGATCTTTTTCTCGTTTACGATGTCCCCGTGAAGCAGCTCGTAAACGTATGCGCAATTGGTATTGACGCAATAGATGGTCGCCGTGATGATCTCGTCTTCCAGTTTTTCCCCGACGGTAAGTTCCTCAACCATGATGATACCCCAGTGCTTCGTAGAATAACCATTCATTTTCATGGTTTATGTATTTATTCTACTTATTTTGAAATTAACAATATGCAAACTATAACGATGCATATGATAATAGAGCATAATATAATCATATATCGTTTTTATATGGCTATAAAAACGATATATAGCCACGATACAGTAACAACAGCGAGAATACGATCATCATCCCGGAACAGATCAGCGAAAGTGCCTTTGTGATGCCGGGGCTGAACAGCGTCCGGCTGAGCTTGCCGGATAGCCCGACGAGGGCGTACCAGGCCAGGCAGGCGATCGCGACCCCGGCGAAGACGACGGCCATCGTGATCGTGTCCGTGTTGAAGAGCGTCATCGAACCGGCGAAAATACTGGTCCACCAGATGATCGCGAAGGGGCTGGTGATACAGATGAGGAAACCGGTCAGGAACGGCGGCGTGTCCTTCCGGCTGCCCTCCGTGGCCATGAGGTCTGCCGCTTTTTTCCGGGCGGCCAGGGCCTTGTAGACGCCGCGGAGCCCGAGGAACATCAGGAGCCCGCTTCCGCCCAGCCAGAGGGCCAGCTTGCCCGCGGGATTGTTGATCACCTGCGTCAGGCCGATGACGATCAGTATGAAAAAGACCGCGTCTGCCACGACCGCGCCGGCGTCGACTTTCAGCGCCGGCATAAGGCCTTCGGCCGCCCCGCGCCGCAGGACCTCGAACGTGATGGGGCCGGGCGGGACGGCATGGGTCAGGCCGACGATGAAAGCTGCGATGAGCACCTCGAGCATCAGAGGTATACAGTACGTTGTTATCATAAAAGAGTTACCGTAGATGTGAAGCGAGCCATTCGGACGCATGGCAAAAATTACCTTCAATTCGGACGCATGGCAAAATTTTACCAGCCATACGGACGCATGGCAAGAATTAACTAGCCATGCGTTCTAATAGCAAACTTTTATTATCATAATGTACAACTTGTGTACAGAATAGGACATGATCTTCGGGCATTTCCTGTCCGGAGGTTTGGGAGGTTATCAATTTGATGAAAGCGCAAAAGATGATGATGGCACTGATCGTCGTATCGGTGCTTGTAATGTCAGCATTTACTCTGGGCTGCACGACGCCGACTCCGACGCCCGGAAACCAGACGGGCACGACGACGCCGGCCCCGCAGTTTAAGCAATACACGATGGCGACGGGCGGCGTCGCCGGCACCTACTACCCGATCGGCAGCGGCATCGCGCAGGCGGCTAACAACTACAGTACCAACTTCGCCATATCGATCGAGTCCACGGGCGCATCGGTCGCGAACTGCAACCTGCTGAAGGACAAGGGCGTTGACTTCGCCACGATTCAGAACGACGTGGCCTACGCGGCAGTAAACGGCGAGAGAGACTTCAACGCGTCGGGCAAGCTGACGATGATCAAGGGTGTCGCCTGTCTCTATCCCGAAACGATCCAGCTGATCACCCTCAACAACTCGGGCATCAAGAGCGTCAGCGACCTCCGGGGCAAGAGGGTCGTCATGGGCGACCGCGGCAGCGGCTCGTGGTTCAACGCGCTGGAGATCCTCAAGGCCTACAACCTCACGGAAAATGACGTGATCCCCTCGGCCGTCAAGCTCGCGCAGGCCGCCGAGATGATGAAGAACGACCAGGTAGATGCGGCCTTCTGGACCGGAGGCGCACCGACTGCGGCCATCACGGAACTGGCGACCAGCAACGACATTTACATCGTGCCCATCGCGGGTGCCGAGAGAGATGCCCTGATGGCGAGCTCGCCGTTCTACGCGAAGCAGACCCTGCCGGCCAACACCTACCGGAACGTCGCCTGGGACACCGAGACCGTGACCATCATGGCCATGCTCGTCGCCCATGAGGACATCCCCGAGCAGGACGTCTACACCCTGGTCAAGGCGATGTACGACGGACCGCAGCCCATCTTCAACTACACGCACGCGGTTGCCAAGAAGATCGTCAAGACGAGCGCCATGGACGGCATGTCCATCCCGCTGCACCCCGGTGCCAAGAAGTACTTCGACGAGCAGGGAATCCAGACACCCTGATTAACGTCGTATGCTGAAAAAAACTGTCATCATCGTCACTCTCGCGGTGGCGGTGATGATCTTATTTCTTTTGTTGCCTTGCGGCATGTCGCTGATCGTCAGAGACAATGCCGGATATGTATACTTTGAAAAAGACGTTTCGCCGGGGGACGTCGTTTCCCTGGAGTTCAAACATTCGGTGGAAAAAGTACAGGTTGTGGACACGTTCCTCGTCATGAGCGACGGTACCATGTTTTTGACCAATTCGACCTATGGCTCGATGGGAGCCGGCCTGGCATCGGACGAGTCGTACAATATTACGACCGATGCTTCGGGAAATTTTTCGATCGAAAACATTAATGTAACGTTTGAAAGTATCCCCTTCATCACCGGCAAAATACCGATGCATCACTTAAAAGTAAATAACGATAAATATCCAATATATAGGTCAGTTCCGGATGGAAAGCCTTTATTTCTCATAATTGAGCGTAATAACGTGGCCAGTAAGCTTTTTTAATGAGATAGCGACCTATATTTTGCTTTTTATCATTAATTACAAAAGTTTTATATGCTATTGGTTGCTTTCTAAATTATTGTCTTTACTCAATGTACATTAATGTGCATATATAGCAGTGCCATGTCAGGGCATGACATGAACCAGAAGGGGATAGCAGCGGTGGCAGTATCAACGGACGAGACGGGAACGATAAAGCTCGATCAGGCTCAGCTCGATGAGCTTGAGGTTAAATATTCCAATATTCGCAGCCTGACGAAGTGGGGCATCCTCATCGTATCGGTGATAGCGATCATTAGCTCGCTATATCACCTTTATGCGTCCCTCTACATGCCCAACTACCAGTTCCATCTGTCCATGCACCTGCTGTTCATGATGACGCCGATCTTCTTCATGTACCCGGTTACTTCGAAGTTATTATCGGGTAAGAAGGGCATGGATAAAATTCCCGTCTACGATTTGCTGCTCGCAGGCTTGAGCGCCGCAGTCTGCCTTTACTGGGTCTACTACTATCCAGAGATCGTCATGCGCTCCGGCGCGGAGACGGATATCGACCGGATCATCGGCGGCCTGGGCATCCTGCTGGTGCTCGAGGCGACCCGGAGGACGGTGGGCATCGCGTTAAGCATCATCGCGAGCATTTTCCTCGCGTACGCGTACTTTGGCGCGTACCTGCCAGGCATCCTGGCCCACCGCGGCTACTCGATCGAACGGATCATCTCGCACATATGGTTCACGGATCAGGGTATTTTCGGCGTGCCGCTGTACGTGTCCGCCATCTTCGTCATCGTCTTCATCCTCTTCGGGTCCTTCCTGAAGTATTCGGGCGCGGGCGAGTTCTTCATCAATTTGGCATACGCGCTGACGGGCTGGAGAAAAGGCGGCCCCGCCAAGACATCGGTCCTGGCATCCGGCTTCTTCGGCATGATCTCCGGCAGCTCCATCGCCAACGCGGTCACCGTGGGCTCATTTACCATCCCGCTGATGAAAAAGGCCGGCTACCGGAAAGAGTTCGCGGGAGCCGTCGAGGCGGCATCGTCCACCGGCGGACAGATCATGCCCCCCGTGATGGGAGCCGCGGCGTTCATCATGGTCGAGTTCCTGGGCATCTCCTACGACAAGATCATCATTTCTGCGATCATACCGGCCATCGCCTTCTTCACGGGCGTATGGATCATGGCGCACCTCGAAGCGGGCCGGGTAGGACTCAAGTCCGTGCCGAAGTCGGAGCTCCCTGACTGGAAAAAGCTGCTCGTCGAAAAAGGATACCTGAGCATCTCGGTCGTTCTGCTGCTCTATCTCATCCTGGTCGCGAAAGTGTCAATCCCGTTCGCGGGCGTTTTCAGCATTATCTCGATCATGGCGCTCAGTTACGTGCCAGATTTCGTAAGGCTGTACCGGAAGGGTAAAATCCCGGTCATCGCCGGGCTGATATCCGCGTATGGTGTGGCGGTGGCGGCCCTGTACTTCGTCTTCGGCTTTACGAATTTAAGGATGCTCGACTTCTTCATCGTCAGGTTCCAGTTCCCGATGGAAGCGTTCTTCTTCGGAGTGGTAGCCGTCATCATACCGGTCGTCGCCATATGTCACCTGAAGGGATATAAGCTCGAAGGCATGGACGTCGGCAAGTATAAGCTTGCCCTGGAAGAGGGCACGAAGGGCTCGTCCGGCGTGGCCCTCGCCTGCGCCACGGCAGGCATCATCTCCGGTATCGCGACACTGACCGGCCTCGGCCTGAAGATTGCCATGCTCGTCTCCACGATCTCCGGCGGCAACGTGTTCATCGCGCTGTTGCTCACGATGCTCGCATGTCTCGTCCTGGGCATGGGACTGCCGACGACGGCGACCTACATCGTATTAGTGACGATGGCCGTCCCGGCGCTGGCACAGATGCAGCTGCCCTATGAAGGCCTGTTAGTCGGCGCCGTCGCGCTCCTGCCAGTCCATATGTTCGTGCTTTACTACGGTGTGCTGGCCGACGTGACGCCACCGGTAGCCCTGGCTGCCTATGCGGCCTCGGGCATCGCGAAGTCCAACCAGTTCTGGACCGGCATCGAGGCGTTCAAGATTTCGCTGAACAAGCTGATGGTGCCGTTCGCGTTCGTTTTCTCGCCGTCCATCCTGCTGCTCGGCATCAACTGGGTGGATCCCGTATCGGTCGGATGGGCCGTATTTGATGTCGGCACGATGTTCCTGGGCATCCTGGCCTTGCATGCTTCTGTGACGCGATACTGGCTGACGCATATGACCCGGGTCGAACAGGTCGCCCTCTTCATCGCCGCGCTCTGCCTCATCTTCCCGAACGTCCCGGGTGCAATCTACGGCATCTCTGCGCTGATCGTCGTCTATTTCCTCCAGAAAAGACGGATATCCGCCGGCCAGGCCGGCCAGCCGGTGGCCCCCCTGGAGAGCGTTTCGGGGCAGAAGGAGTAACGGCACGATGGCAGCGTGACAGGCTGCCCACCGTGCCCTTTTATGTTTTATTGCCAGTTGATCTTGACCTTATTGCCGGCGTGTATGCCTTTCGATGCGCAGAGACCGGCGTTCACTTCTAGCACGTACTTGCAGGCGCCGCCGGAGGATATCCCGGTGCTGCCGGGCTGCGCGTTAGCGCTTATTTTGAGGATCGTCATGTCGCTTTTAATGAAGATGATGTCCAGCGGGAAGTTCATGTCGACCATGTTGAACGTGTGAGACTGGTCGCCACCGAAAACGAATAGCATGCCCCGACTCTGCGAAAGAGATGGACGATACTTCAGTCCCAGGTTGATCTCGCTGCTGGTGGTGGCGAGCTCGGCGCTGATCGACGCGGCCGTACTGCCGCCGTCTTTGAGCAGGCTGACGGTTGCGCCGATCGGCCGCGGCGGGTTCAGGTCCGGCACGGGCGTGGGCGATGCCGTGGGCTTGGCCGTCGGCGCCGGCGTCGCCGTCGGTTTAGCTGTCGGCATGACCGTAGGTTTCCCCGTAGGCACCGGCGTCGGCGCCGGCGACGATACGGGGCCGGGGTTACCCGCGGAACGGCTCTCGCTCACGATCTCGTAACTGCTGGTCTGCACGACCTCATTTCCGGCATTGTCCGTCGCCCTCACCGTAAACTCATATGTGCCCGGAGTGGACGTATCCATGATCGAGCCGGATGACATCGTGCCGGTTGCCGATCGGAGTCCCGATAGCGCGTCACCGGCGTACCAGGAAGCGCCAAGGTCGGAATACTGATCATATTTCACGCCGTTTGAGGGCACGATGATGCTAACCACCGGTGGGGTCCTGTCCACGATAACCTTCGCCCGGGAGATCACGCTACCGGGCAGGTAAACATAACGGTGTTCGCCGGTTCCGGAAGGCTTCTCCCGCGCGACATACCCGTCATCCTTTGCATACTTGCCGCCGTTGGCGGCGGAAAGTGATGCATCGGTCGCGCTCCTGGCCTTTTCGTATCCGACGATCGTACGGTCCGTATCAGCTTCCAGGATACGCTGGTTGCGGTTGTCTTCAATCAGCAGCCGGCCGTCCCGGTTTATGGCGATGCCGGCGGGGTGATCTAACGGGTATCCGCCGAAGCTATCATATTCGCCGAGGTATCCGCCTGCAGAATCGAACAGCTGGATGCGGTTATTATAGGTGTCGGCTACCAGCACGTTGCCCGTCGTGTCGACTGCGATGCCTGAAGGCCCGTTGAACGAGCCCGGGCCATTGCCGAACGAGCCCCACATGCACTGGAAAGCGCCGTTACCGTCGAATACCTGGACGCGGTGATTCCTGGTGTCGGCGACATATATGCGGCCACTAGGGTCGATCGATATCCCCGACGGACAGTTAAACTGTCCTTCCCCGGAACCGCTGGTGCCCCATTGCAACAGGTATTCGCCCTTACCACTGAATTTTTGTACACGATGGTTAAGCGTGTCAACCACGTAGACATCGCCGTTACTGTCGAGGGCAATGCCCGAAGGGTTGTTGAACTGGCCGTTTCCGTTTCCGGCCGAGCCCCAGCCCGTCAGCAGGTTACCGTAGTAATCATATTTCCAGATGCGATCGTTCCGCCCGTCTGACACATAAATGTTGCCTTCGCGGTCCGTTGCCGGACAGACAGGATAATATTTTAACCCTGCGGCGTTCGATAACGTCTCTGGCTCCCGTACCAGCAGGAACTGGGGCATGTCGATGACATAGTCCACGTCGTAGATTGTCACGTCATAGAAACCTTCGTCGACTGGACGGCGCCGATCATCAAGGCCGTCCCAGGCGACGTTAAACCGGCCGCCACCGATCAGGCTTTCGTCGATGGTGCGGACCGTATCGCCGGACACATCGGCAATGACCACAGTGATCTTCGTACCGTCATCATCGCCGGATAAAAAACCTATACTGGCGGCCCCTGTGCCTGGATTAAACGCGTAAGGCATACTGACGGCATCGATGAGTATATCCTGGCCTGCATAAACGGGGCCGGAAGATATTATGCAAAACACTAAAGACATGATCACGATTTTCATTTTAATCGACATGGTTTTACACCCGGTGCCTTCTGTGACGGCCGGATCGTACTGCGCCGACCGCCCGGTATTGGGCTGGCATATAACGACTGCGTATTTATGCGCTTATTATTATATTATTAATATAAAAAGCTTATTGCTAATAAACAGCAGCATACCATACGATTTTGTAAAAAATAATTACCGGGATAGCGGATTATGGAAATGAAAAGGAATAAAAAGAACGTGGGGTTGAAGGGATTTGAACCCCTGATCGACGGGTCTCTCCGATCGATTGTCCGGATGTGACTCCGGAGAGCGGCGCTCCCTTAGCGATTAACGCTCCGGAAGCACCAGGCTCCCTTAGCGATTAACGCACCGGGAGCGCTAGTAAATCAGCGCTCCAACGGCTCCTCATAAGCTGCCCCGTCGGGCGGCTTCAGGTGACCCGTTGCTCATCATATTACTGGCGGGCCTCTTCGACCCGGCCACCGCTGGAGCCCGTCGCCATTCCTGGCTTGGCCACAACCCCGCGAAATTGTTATTGGTCGTTTTTACATTTAAACGTTTTTAACGTTGATAGTTTTTTAGCGGGCCCGGTGGGATTCGAACCCACGACCCCCGGCTTAGAAGGCCGGTGCTATGTCCAGACTAAGCCACGAGCCCAGCCTCGCGAGAACTAAAATGGGCGTACACGTATATAAAATCTACGTACATCGGAGGGGCGATGCCATTCCTCTATTTCGGCATAGTCATGCTGATCGAGAGAGGCATGCCCTGTGGGGGCATGACCGTGATCGTGCACGCGGTAGCGGGCGGCAGGTCGAGGTCCGTGAAATAGAGCTGGACGACCTCGCCGCTTTCCAGGAGCATGTCCGGCGGGGTATCTTTGCTCATCGGCCATTGAACGGTGGTCCCCTGTTCAGGGAAAAAGATACTGTTGTTGATCGTACGGTTCGTGGTCAGCCGTACTTTGGTCCGGTTTAGGTCGATTGGAGACGAGTAAGAGGGCAGTTTCAACGAGATACTGATGGTGAGGAGATGATTGCCCTGCTCCGAGACCCCGGGCTGTATAGTCTTCGAGCCGGAGCCTGCAGTCATCAGTATCGACGTAGTCTGATCGACAGCCCCGCTGACGACTTCGCGACTCTTTTGCGCCGCAAACAGGCCTGAGCCGATGACAACATAGGCAAACACGGACGCGACCACGACAAACGCGATGAGCACGATCGCCGATTCCAGCCCCGTCAACGCCCTGTCATCACCCAGCATCATGACCAGCAACCGATTCGTAAAAAGTCTATAAAACTAAAAATAGATATATTTGGTGCCAATGGCAATGCCGTAATTCCGGAAATGTAACCGCGCCCTGCAGATCCCTTTTCTATCTGTAATTGTTCAGGTGTCTCTTCAACAGGTGGCCATGGCCAGCGTATGCGCGCGCGAGCGGACGGTCGCCAGTCCATGAGACTCGCTTGATGAAGAACAGTTCTTCACGCGCAAGCAATG
>MVRA01000067.1 GCA_002067315.1 Methanocella sp. PtaU1.Bin125
TCCCGGGATTCCCGCGATCTGCTCGCCTTAAGGCTTGATGACCTCGTCGCCCATCTCGCGGGTCCGGACCTTGACTGCCTTCACATCGTCGACCGATACGTTCTGCCTGACGTGCCGGGCCAGCGATATCAGGTCGTTACGGGGAATGGCCGCCAGTCTTTTCACCGAGTCGTCCATGGCGATCTCCGGCCGGCCCTGCTGGATCACGTAGGCGTCGCACCGGACGGCGGCCGCGATGGCGGCAACCTCCGCGGGGCTGTCGGAAAAGCCCTGGAAAACGGTGGTCCTCACTTCATAATATGCGAGTTTGCCATCGGCCCGCAGCTTGTTACACAGCGCCACCGTCCTCGTGACCGCGTCCAGGATATCCTTCCGGCCCCGGTCGCCCGCGGCCCGGGAATAGGCGTTCAGCTCAAGCGGGGCCTTGACGTCCAGCATGACCGCGTCCAGCAGCCCGAGGCCGACGGCCGCGGAAATCCGGTCGGGGTACATGCCATTGGTCTGCGCCCCCACCTTCAGCCCCAGGCTTCTCGCGTGACGGGCGATCTCGTGGAACGCCACCTGCTGCATGAACGGCTCGCCGCCCGAGATCACCACCGCATCGATGAAGTCCTTCGCCCTGCTGATCTCGCCCGTGACTCTTTCTATCTCCACGGGCTCTCCCGGCTCGATGAACTTAGCGTTGGAGCAGTACGGGCATTTGAACGGGCATCCCCGGAAGAAGACGACCAGCGAGACCTTACCCGGCCATTCCAGTGTCGATGTGGGGATGATGTCCCCCAGGCAGACTTGCATTGGTATCCCAGAAGAAGATAAAAGGCAGTCAAATACGATAAACATTACCCGTGCGCCCCGGTTTCACGAGCCCCGTGCCATACCTCGTGCCATATACAATGATATATAATAACAACGCCTTATAATAATTCGGTGGATAATCCTATGGACAAAAGGCGGTCGATAACGATCATCATCGGCGACGCGCCCTACGGCACGGAACGGGCCTTTTCAGCGCTCCGGTTCGTGCTCGCCGCGCTGCTCCAGGAACTGAACGTCAACATATTCCTGATCGAAAACGGTGTGTATACGGGAATGAACAAACAGGCCCCGGCAGATTATCCCAGTGACAGTAACCTGCTAATCGATGCTATCGGTAAAGGCGCGGTCGTCAAAGCCTGCATGCCCTGCTGCAAAGCCCGCGGCATCACGCTGGACGACCTCGTCGACGGCATACAGATGGGGACGATTAACGATCTGGTCGGCTTCGTGGTTAACAGCGACAGGACGATCTTTTTCTAAACGTCGAAGGTAAAAAAATGGCCGGGCCCCGCAGGGCCCATTCATTTATACGCACTTATTAATTTAAACGCAGTACCGCTTCCGGTCCCGGAGCTCCGCGATCTTCGCGTCGTTCCAGCCGCCCGCGCTGTCGCCGCTGCCGATGCGCTGGCAGTAGCCGGTGATCCGCGAGTAGTACTCGAGGTCCGAGCCCCCGCTGCCGCAGTTGGGACAGGCGCTGAGCAGGCCTCCCGAGACCGTGGCGCAGTTCCGGCACGTCGTCAGGTCCCGTGTATAGTCGAACAGGCCTGCGTTCGTGTTGCGGCAGATCTTCTCGGTCAGGCTCATCAGGCCCTCAGGGTCCGGCGTGCCTTCGCCAAGGAACAGGTGGGCGATGTGGCCGCCGTTGCAGATCGGGTGGAACTTGCCGTCCATCTTCGCCCGCTCGAACAGCGGGATGTCCGCGTTGACCTGCATGTGCGAGCTGTTGGTGTAGTAGACCGCGCCCTTCTCCCGGTCGCCGTTGACCACGGCCCGGTCGCCGAACTCCTTCACGTCCAGCCGGGCGAAGCGGCCTGCGGTGGACTCGGCCGGCGTCTGGGTCAGCGTCCAGCGCCACCCGGTCAGCTCGGACATCGTGTCCGCCCAGTCGCGCATGTACCTGATCACGTCGATACCGAAGTCATAGGCATCCGCCGACTCGTGCAGCGCGGCGCCGCAGTGGATCTTCGTCAGCTCGTTCAGCCCGACGAAGCCGACCGTGTGGGTCAGGTCCTTGAACCGGTAGTATTCCTGGCCGTCCTTGCCCTTCTGGGTGAGGAACGGCAGGATCTTGTTCACGTGGAGCCGCTTGTCGATGAGGTCGTGCTTGATGTTCAGCGCCTCGCGGATCAGGTCGAGCCGCTGGTCCATGATCTCGAATACCTTGCTGTCGTCGCCGTTCGCCTCGAGCGCGATGCGCGGCAGGTTGACGGTGTTATAGTGGATGTTGCCCGTCCGCATGGTCGACATGGACGGGTCGTCGTAGCCCTGCTTGTCCGCCCAGTCGCCGCTAAGCCGCGTCCGGCAGCCCATGCTGTTGACGGCGTCATGCTGCCATTCCGGGAGCATGTTGAGGATGTACGGGGTGCCGTACTTGGAGAACAGCTGGTGGACTTTGAGCAGCAACTGCTTCTCTTCCTCTTTCTTGAAGGCGCTGTCCCGTACCTTGACGATGGTGTTCGGGAACAGGTGCGGCTTGCCGAGCGCGTCGCCTTCGAGGAAGGTGTCCAGCAGCGCGTTGGTGAACGTGATCAGCTCGTCGTGATAGTCCCCGTAGGTGCCCATGATCTTGCCCTTCGGCCCTACCGCCGGGCGGCTCGCGAGGTATTTCGGCACGTTCAGCCCGATGTTGATGTTCGAGAAGACGACCTGGCCGCCACGGGCCACGTACTGCATGTTCATCTCGTAGATGAACGCCTGGGCGACCTGCTTGACCTCTTCGTAGGACATGCCCGTGAAGAAGGGTGCCATGAAGACGTTAAAGTCGTCCAGCGACTGGCCGCCGGCCATGTTCGTCTGGCTGCTGGCCAGGATCTTGGCGGCGTGCAGCGCGGCCACCATCGCGTGCTTGGGCGGCGCCGCGACGGACGTGTGCTTGCCCGTGCCGTCCACGCGGAGCCCGCTCTCGAAGAACCAGCTCAGGTCGTGCTGCAGGCAGTTCGGCCTGACGGCGAAGTAGTCCGCGTCGTGCAGGTGGATGTCGCCCCGCATGTGCGCGTCGCCGATGTAGCTTGGGAGCACCTTGACCAGCAGGAACTCCCGCAGGATCTGGTCGCCGGCGAACTTGTGGATGGTCTCGGGATTGTGATGGAGGTTCGCGTTCTCCTTGCTGCCCTGCTCGATGAGGTGGGTGACGTCGTAGACCGGCATGCCCAGCCTGGTGTACTTCGCCCGGGCCTCTTCCAGGCCCTCTTCGAGCAGCTGCACCGTCACGATCTCACGGATGAGCGGCGCGCTGAGGTAGTTGACCTTGAGCTTGCGGAGCTTCGCTTCGACTTCCTTTGCGACGTGGACGGCCGCTTCCGGGGCGATGCCCGTCTCTTTGACCAGCGACGTCTCGATCATCCGGCAGTCGAACGGCTCCAGCGTGCCCCGCGACGTCCGCACGTACATCTCGTGGGACTGCTTGTACCGCAGGGCGGCCTCCGGGTCCTTCTGGTCGATGATGTTCAGGAGAATGGTCCGCAGCGACCTGGTCGTAATGCCGTCGTGGATCCTGTACTGCAGGTCGTCCGCGATGTCGCACGCCAGCCTGTAAGGCACACCCGACTTGATCAGGCTGACGACTACTTTGTTCGGATCGAACAGCTCGATCCTGTTATCTGATTTGATGATATAGAGGCTCCCGTCTGCCGGTTTGCCATAGTTCAGAGATGCCATCTGCTATCCCCCAGCGTAATATGATAATCCATTAAACCATCCCGCCTTTCTCACCTGACAATGATCTGGAAGGTGCATATAGTTTCCAGATATGTCCTATACTGCTTACTTACTATTAGGTAATAAGGCTTGTGTTATATTTTTGTAAGTTATTATATTAACCCTTACATTAATTCTAACGGCTATTTAGATAAAGGCTGCGTTTTATGGGCTTTACAGGCCAAAATACATGAAAATAACACTGATCGCGCCCGGTGCTTCCACCGCTCATTACCGGAAAATGGTAAAAAATTAAGTACCGTATTAAGGAATTTTTTTAAACATTTACTGATTATTATTAATAGAAAGTGGGAGATCGTTAAGGGCATGGTTAATATGGTTTGTATCGACAGGCGGAAAACATGGATGTACGGACTATAGACCGGGCGACTTTACGGGCGATCGAGGGCCTGGGGCTGCCGCACCGCACCGAGACGGGCCCCTATGTGGTCCTGAGCGTCTACGGTGACGGGGTACGGGTAACGCCCCGGTGGACCGCCCGCGTCTACCGGAACGCGAAGGGGGGGCTCAAGCTGGTGACCACGGACTATCGCACGCTGGAGCGACTGCTTGCGGGCCCGGCGCCCGCGAGGGAAAAAATTATTAAGGTGGATGATGCCGGCTGGGGATTCCCTCTCGGGGGCGTGATGATCGGCGCCGAGACGGGCGGGCGCGTTGAGACCGGCCTGGTGGACGTCCGATTTTTCCAGGGGGCATTGTTCGAGGAGCACGCATACCTCGGGGAGGCTGCCCGGGTCACGCTGGCGCTGGTGGAGACGATGGGCGGGCGTCCGCAGGACACGCTGGTCGAGATCTGTACCGGCTACGTGAACTCAGGGTCGAAGGATAAGCTGCGGGACGCGGGATACGAGGTACGCGTGACCGAGATCACGGGGACGCTGCAGCATGAGCTGGAAGCGCGGTTCAAGGAATACGTCGTATCCCTGGGATATCGCGAGTACTTCGACCCGAAAGAGGCCCGCGATCCCGCCTCTGCCTTCAACAAAGTGATTAGATGGATCTGTGAGGACCCGCGCGCCCGGATGAGGCTGGCGAAGACCGGGTGGAAATACTTCCGGCAGTTCAAATGCTGATCGGGCAACTGCCGGGCCGCTCGCGCGCGCACGCGTCACAGGGACGGGCCGTTCTCGCGTCTCACGGGTCGTGGCCGTTGTGCCCGTTCTGGCCGTTGCCGTTCTTAATCGCGCCCTTGTGCATCGCGATGGCCTCGTCGATGGTCAGCTCGCCCCTCGCCACCTGCCGCGCCAGGTACCGCGGTATGGTCGCCCTGCCCTCCGACCGGGAGCGGCTGGCTTCCTGGATGACGCGGATCTCGCCCTTCGACGGCTCGACCTCCCGCTCGTGGCCTACCGGGACGCCTTTGATGCGCGCGATGTTGATCGCCGCGATGATGTCCCGGACGGTACTCGTATGCACGTCCCGCCCGATGTGGGGCGTGGTGCCCGTCTCGTCGACCAGCTCCACCTTAAAACCGGCATGCAGCAGGGAGTTGATGATCTGGGTGGTGACCAGCCGCGCCCCGTTGCCGATGCGTATGATTACCGACGCAGGCCTGTAGTCGTGCACGATCCTCCTCACCAGCGGCTCCACCTCGGTGGGGCTCACCTGGTGGACGGCGATCACCATATCGCCCGATAGCACCGCCACCCCCGGCCTCCGCCCCGGGTCGACGCCCACGACCATCGCGCCGGACGGCTCCGTCTTTTGCTCCGCCAGGATGGCCTGGTTGACCGTTGCGACGGGGTCGTCATAAATCACGAGGCGGTTGCCTTCCCACGCGATTTTACCCGCCTCGCTCTCTGTCGTAATGACAACGTCGACGTTCGCGGGAATATGCTCCCCGACCCTCAACGTGATAAAAGGCATCTCGCGGCTCTTCAGCTCCGCGACCACTTTCTCGTAGACGGCAAAGTCCGAGGTGATAAGGGCGATTATGCAGTTCCCTCCGCATTCACGTTTGGCGTGGATGCCTGACATGGCTTATTTACGATTCCATATGACGTAAAACTAACCTCCCAGGATGGACGCGATGGCCATGGATTCTCATAGTGTCAGGTGGATTAAAAAAGGAAATACGAGCGTACGGGGGAACCTTCTGGTAAAAGGTTCCCCCTGCCCCCTTCCAAAGCTATCGTACTTGTGCCTCTGGCACAGACGTCCAGCGTCGTGAGACGGTAAAACCTTTTTGGAAAAGGTTTTCCAGTCACCCTTTCTAAAACTTCCCAATAACGTTTTAAACCATCATCGCACATTGATTACCGGAATACGCAGGATGATTCAACTCATACACAGGCTCCCGACGGGCGCGAAGCCTATCGACGATCTGCTGGGGGGCGGGTTCGAGACAGGGACCATCACGCAGGTCTACGGCGAGCCCTCGAGCGGTAAGACCAACATCTGCCTGCAGCTGGCCGTTAACACGATGCGGACGGGCAAGAAGGTCATTTTCATCGACACGGAAGGCTTCTCGCTGGAGCGGTTCGCACAGATCGCCGGCGAGGACGCGCAGGAGCTGGCGAAAAACCTGTACTGGTACCAGGTCACCGACTTTATCCAGCAGTTCTCGGCTATCAAGGACGCGCAGAAGCTCATGGAGCAGAGCGAGCAGAACATCGGCCTGATCATCATGGACTCGGCCACCGCCCTCTACCGCGTCGAGCGGGAGGGCAAGGACGGCATCGGCCCGATGAGAGAACTGGCCAGCCAGATGACGGCGCTGCTGGGCATGGCCCGGAAGCACGACGCGGCCGTAGTCATTACAAACCAGATCTACACCGACATCGAGAACGAGGTGCTGCGGGCCTCGGGAGGCAAGTGGCTGGAGCACATCAGCAAGGCGATCGTGGAATTGAAGCGGGCCGGTCCCGGGAAGCGGCTGGCTATACTAAAGAAACACCGGTCGCGGCCCGAGGGCGAATGCGTGGAGTTCGCGATCACGGGCAAGGGCATCGAGTAATCATCGACGTATTAAAGCCCGTTGAACCATTTGTCCGAAAGCTTTTTCCCCTGCGCCAGCAGCTCGACGGACTCTGCAATCCTCTTCCGTTTTGTCTCTTCTCTTTTGGCCCCGTTAATCCACCGGAAGTACAGCTTGGTCTGCGACGGCGGAAGCCGGTTGAAAAATGCCAGGGCATCAGGCACTTTTTCCAGCGCCCCCATGAATCCCGGCGGCGTGACATTATCCCGATCCCGCGTGGTCGACCGATGGGCCGCCGGGTCCCTGAACTTCGCCAGCCCCGCTGTGGTCATCCGGCCGTCTTTAATGAGATGTTCCATCCGCCGCGTGTTCAGCTCGGACCACCCGCTGTCGGGCTTCCGTGGCGTGAACCGCTGGACGTACTTCTCGTCGTCGATCCGCCGGACGGTGCTGTCAATCCAGCCGAAGCACAGCGCCTCCTCGACCGCGTCGTCGTAGGGCACCCGGGGCTTGCCGGAGCCTTTCTTATAATAAATGAGCCAGATGCCTTTGCTCTTATCGTGGTTCCGCTCCAGCCAGGCCCGCCACTCTTCTCTGGTGGAGCAATAGACCATTTCAGTGCTATCCATGCTAACTCTTCGTGTTTCGACCCGGCAATATTTAACATTATTCTGGATTGTCACGACGACAGGGTGGCCAGGGGCGCCAGGGTAGATGCCGCCAGGGCGCGAGGACGCCAGGAGCGCCAAGAAAAATAGAGATTAGGCTACCCTTGCCTTTAATTGATAAATTCTGGCGTTCTATGAAAACTCGTCGGGTTTGCGCGCCGGGACGCGTCGTTTGCCGCCTCCGGCGGGCCACCCGTACTGCCCGCCCTCCCGCCCATGGGCGCGCTGCGCCATACCGATTGACGATATACAAGAGGAAGTCATCCTTTTTCATCATCGCTACCTGACCAGGGCCCCGGTCATCGATCGACTCCCATGAAATTTAACAGAGTATTATGTGAAAATCGCTGTATTGATAGTCCTTGGCGCTCCTGGCTACCTGGCGCTCTTGGCGGGCGTGACAGGAGTCGCATAGCCCGGGCAGAGAAAGCATCTTATGGCCCCGCAATCAGTCGCCCGCGCGCGCGACCGACACGACGGTATCCCTTTGTACCGCCGCAGCCCCGTCAGGTAACCTTATCCGACAGCTCTTCCTCGCCCGTGACGTCCAGCGCGTCCTCCGGCTGCTGTTCCTCCGGGGCCGAAGCGGGCTCCTCTTCCTCGATGAACTCTTTCAGGCTCTCCTCGCGTACGCTGTCGTCGAACCGGATGTCTCTGCCCCGCAGGGCCTCTACGATCTGCTGGATGACCTCGGCGTTGATGTTGTCCGGCCGGGCTTCGAGATACGCGAGGAACTCGTCGTTGCGCATGAAGCGCACGAAATCCTCCTTGCCCTTGATCATGGTGTTCGTGTAGATCACGATGCCCATGACCTTCAGCCCGGTGATGCCGCAGGTGTATTTCAGGTATTTGTAGAGCAGGTGCGAGGCCCGCCGGGCCTGCTCCCCGGGGGTGGGCTTGTCGCCGTTGTCCTTGTTCTTGAGCGTGTTCCAGTGCTTGGTCTCGATGCAGTACACGCCCTTGCGGCCGACGACGATGTGGTCGACTCTTGCTGATTTCAGCATGCGGCCGTCGAATCGGTGGCCGGACTCGCGGGTGATCCGGACGTCGCTGATCACGTAGTAGCTGTCGTCCAGCCGCTTCAGCGTGTCCATCACGAGCAGCTCGCCGTAATAGCCTTTCAGCTCGCTGCGATATTCGCGGGTGAGCCGGTCGAGCACGTCCTTCTCACGGTAGAGCGCCAGCAGCTGGTTCTCGACGATCGCCTCCCGGTTGGCCCTGAGGTGGGCCAGCCGGCGCAGGTACTCGTCACCCTTTTTCTCGGGGCGGAAGAACAGCAGCGGGTCGATGAGCCGGCGCCGGGCCGCCTTCTTACGGAGCCCCTTCATCTCCTTCTCGATCAGCTCGTTCTGCCGCATCCGCTCGTGCGCGATGGCCTCGTCGATGGCGCCCTTCCGCTCGATGACCTGGCGGATGGTGGTGCAGCTGCGCGAGACGCCCTCGTCGTGCAACTTGCGTATCAGGTCGTCCCCGGCCCCGCTGCTGCCAATCAGAATTGCCATACCGATATTTATCACCGAAGTGCTGCACGATAAACATTCCCGTTGGCCCCCGCCCCGGGGTGCGCTCCTTTACAGACCACCGATCTTTTATATGATCGTGGCGCGAATAATGGGACAGGTGGCGAAGGATGGCGGAGGAGGAGCGAAAGCGGCTGGCGCGTGTCCCGGACAGGGCGTTTTTCGCCGCCGCCTGCGGGCTGTTCCTCGTCATCGCGCTGGCGATGGCCGCGCTGGTCAACCTGTTCTCCGGCAGCGTCTGGGCGCTGGGCGACACGCGGATCTTCTTCCACATGGCCGAGGTCATCCTGCAGGGCGGCACGCCGTACGTCGATTTCAAGGACCCGAAGCCGCCGCTCATCTTCTTCCTGCTGACGCTGCCTTTAGCGCTGGACGCCGGGATGTCCGGAGGGCTGCTGCTGGTGGCGGCGGCCAACTTCCTGAGCGCGGTCGTGGTCATGGCCATCGGCTGGCGGCTCTACGGCCGGGGGCCCGGGCTGTTCGCCGGGCTGTTGTTCGCCATCGGCATGACGTGGGCGGAGGGGTACTTCGTGCTCACCGAGCCGTTCGCGCTGACGTTCATCCTCCTGTCCGCTTATCTCCTGATGTTCGGCGGGCGAAGCCGGTACCTGTCCGCGGGCGTGTGCGCCGGGCTGGCCATCGGCTTCAAGCAGTACTCGCTGCTGCTCGTGCCCCTCGCGCTGTTTTACTCGGCCATGAAAAGCGAGATAAAAGCGTTCCCGGCCTACCTGGCCGGCATCCTGCTGCCCCTGGCCGTCATGTTCGGCGCTGTGTTCCTCATGTACGGCCCTGAGGCGGGGCTTGGCTCGCTGTACTGGAGCTTCGGCGCCGCGCCATCGTACCTCACCGAGGGCGCGATCGAGGACGTCTCCGCCTACCGGATCGACGACCCCGTGGTGGCCGCCGCCTGGGTCGTGCTCTCGCTCAGCCTGCTACACCCCGTCATCTTACTGGCCATCGCGGCGCTGTTCCGGCAAAAGCCCGGGCGTGACGAGGCGTTCTTCCTGTCGGCCGCCGTCCTGTTCGCCGCCACGCTGCTGATTCGGCCGTTCCTGCACTACTGGACGTTCGTGCTGCCGTTCGCGATTCTGCTGATCGCCAGCGCCTTCCGCAGGCCGAAAGCGGCCCCGGCCATCCCCGTGCCGCCCGGGACGACGGCGTTCGCCATGATCACCAGCGCGGCCTGCGGGGCGATACTCTTCGGCTTTGCGCTGGCGGCCGGCGTGATCATGGAAGGCGCCTGGCGGCCCCGGTCGATCGAGGAGTTCTACGGGCTCGCCGACATCGTCCTGAAAGCCACGGTCCGGTACTTCAGCCATTTCCCGGAGCAGGTCGCAGTCCACGTCTCCGGGGTATCGACGGTTACGGGCAGCCTGCTGGTCATCGCGAGCATCAGCCTGATCAGCGCCGTCGTCGTGGCCGGGATCGCCTGGAGGCTGTACGGCCGGGGCCCTGCCCTGCTGGCGGGCACGCTGTTCGCCGCGGGCACCGCGTTCGCCTGCGGCTACATGCTGCCGACAGACGCGATCGCCGTGCTCCTGCTCGTCACCGCGGTCTACGTCCTGCAAACCGGCTTCGGCGGCAGGCATCTCGCCGCCGGCCTGCTCATCGGCACGGCCGTGGCGATCAAGCCCCTCGCCATCGTGCTCGTCCTTGCCGCCCTCTTCCTCGCGCTCCGGGAAGGCCGGCCCTCGAAGGTGCCCGGGCTGCTCGTCTGTGCCCTGCTGCCGATCGCTCTCTTCATGATGGTGGCCGGCGAAGCGTCAATCGGCATCTCCTGGGAGGCAATACCCCGGGCGCATGCTACCGTATCTTATGATGTCCCGGATGCGCTGATGGCCATGCTGAACCTGGCGGCCGCCGGGGCGTTCACGACCATAGTGGCCCTGGTGGCGCTGGCCGCGTTCCTCGCGAAGAAAGCGGAGCCCGTGGAAGAGTTCCTGCTCGTGTCCCTGTTACTCCTGCTTGCCACGCTGTTGTTCCAGGAGCTACACCACTACTGGTTCATCGGCCTGCCGTTCGCCGCAATTCTCTGCGCAAGGCTGTTTTCGGACGACCACAAGGTTATTATGCCAAATGCCCCCTAAAATTTCTCTTGCATTCCAGGCTGTCGATTCTATGGCTTTTGAAACAGTAGCGGATAAAAAGACACAGCCCTTTCCGCGCCTGTCCGACAGGGCATTCCTCGCCGGCAGCATGGCGCTTTTCGGGCTCATCATCCTGGCCATGCTCTTCGCCTCCTCGCTGTTCATGAACAGCGCGTGGGCGACCTACGACACGGGCCGTTTCTATGCCATGGCCGAGGTGATCGTCAACGGCGCGACCCCTTACCTGGACTACGAGGACCCGAAGCCGCCGCTCATCTTCTTCACGCTGACACTGCCGGTGCTGCTGGGCCAGAAGTTCCTCGGCGGCCTGCTGCTGGTCGGCCTCTGCAACCTGGCCAGCGCCTTCCTGGTCATGAAGATCGGCTGGGAGCTGTACGGCCGGTCTGCCGGGCTGCTCGCCGGCGTGCTCTTCACCCTGAACATCGGCTGGGCGCAGGGCTACTTCGTGATGACGGAGCCGTTCGCCATCGCCTTCGTGCTGCTGGCCACGTACTTCGCCCTGTGCGGCAAAGACCGGCACTACTTCCTGGCCGGCCTGTGCGCGGGCATCGCCGTGGGCTTCAAGCAGTATGCCCTGCTCGCGGTGGCGTTGCTGCTGTTGGCCATGTACATGGATAAAAGCCTGAGGAAAGCGCCGGCGTTCCTCGCGGGCGTCTTCCTGCCGCTCCTGGCGATATTCGGCGCTATCCTGGCCGTGTACGGCTTCGAGGCCCTGAACGCCTCTCTGTACTGGAGCTTCGGCGTCGCCGGCTCGTACATCGGCGAAAAGGACGCGGGCGGGGTGGCGAGCTACCGCACCTCGGACCCCCTCATGCTGGCCGCGAACATCGCCATGGCCACCAGCATGTTCACCTCGATGATCATCATCGGGTTCGCCAGCGCCTTCAAGGACCGTAAGTTGAGCACGGCCGAGACGTACTTTCTGCTGTCGGCGGCGGGCTTCGCGCTCACCATCCTCATCCGGCAGTACCTCCACTATTGGGTGCTCGCGCTGCCTTTCCTGGCGCTGTTGTGTGCCAGGCTGTTCAAAAAGGACCGTTAATCGTCCTGTATAACCGTATGTGCCGTAATTATCAGTATAATCATTAATAGAATCATATTTTCAACCTGTCGCTAAAACGGACGGTACGCATGGCTTCCTTACGTTTTTAATGTGAATAGTCTATATATAATTCCGGGCCCAAGTCCAGTGTATAGTGTGGGGGGATTTCGTGAAAATATCCAAAATTGTAGTAGTCCTCGCTATCGCGGTGGCAATCGCAACCGTCGTCACGCCGGCTGCGGCATGGATCAGCCCGTTCGGTATCGGCACCTGTGGCTTCGGGTTCCCGCTCGGCTTCGGCACCTGCGGCCTCGGCACCGGCGCCGCCTTCGAGAGCAGCTTCGTATCGACGACGAGCTTCAACACGTTCGGGACTGCCGGCTGCGGGCTCGCCCCGTACGGCTACGGCTATGGCTTCGGGTACCCGCTCGGCCTTGGAACCTGCGGCTTCGGTACCTGGGGCCTCGGCACGTTCGGCCTCGGCACCGGGTTCGGGTTCAGCCCGTTCGGGTTCTGCTGAGAGAGGATTGAGAGGACGGAGAGATCGTGGCCCGGCTAACACGCCGGGAGCCACTATCTTAATAACTTTACTGATGAGCAAGTTTCCAAGTTTCCAAGAAGAGACGCCAAGGCGCCACTATAGAAACTAAGAGATGCCAAGGCGCCAAGTGTAAATTTTGTATTCAAGATGCCAAGTAACCAAGTTTTATTTATGACTCTTCTGCATTGTTGGGATCGAAGGGCAGTGGCCGGATGTCTCTGATGGTTTGCCGTTCAGGCGTCCTGTGATGAGTACGCAAGGGCGCGGGACTGAATACTCGCGACGACGCGGACATCTGCTGATGTCCGGCGACGAAACGCGACGGGCGCGACGGCGGTTAACGGACAACCCGCTATATTATCCTTCTTAGAAACGTCGCGCCCGTCGCGTTTCGTCGCGGTCGTCGCGAGAACATAGAGAAACGTTGCGATCGTCACGAGTACTGGTACGACAGGCCCCCGAAACGAAGCCCATTTCATTGAATCGGCAGATCCGAAAAACGCAGAAGAACCTTATTTATATTATTATTGGGCAACTGACAGGATCTTAGTTACTTGGCATCTTGAAACAAAAAAGCTCTTGGACCCTTGGCATCTCTTAGTTTCTACAGTGGCGCCTTCGCGACTCTTCGTGGACCCTTGGCATCTTCTTAAGGCGTTTTCTCTTTGCCGCAGGTCTTGTCGTACTGCAACCAGGCCTCGGCCTCGGACTTGCGGATGACCGTCTTCAGCGGCATCGACAGCTCTTTCGAAACCCGCCTTGCATCGTCGTACTCGACCGAGAGGTCCATGATATGGCCGTTCGTGTCGGTGGCCACCTTGAAGCGCATGGGGTACTCGTTCTTGTCCACGCACACGTTGATCACCTTGACCTCCCGCCGGGCGATGTGCCGGTGCTTGACGGGCATGACGCGGACGCCCAGCGAGCCGGTCTCCAGCATGATGCGCCGGGACAGCATCGGCCCGTCCTCGGCCTTGCACACGACCCGGATGAGCTGGCCGCTCCGGCCCTTCTTCATGGTGGCCGGGATGATGCTCACGTCCCGTGCCCCCATCTCGATCAGCTCCTCGATCAGGTTGCCGAGGACCTCTCCCGTGACGTCGTCCACGTTGGTCTCCAGCAGCTCGATGCGGTCCGCGATCATGGCGTCATCCACCTCGCAGAGCACCACCCGGAGCAAGTCCGGGACCGGCATCTCCTGGTAGCCCTGCCCGTAGCCTGTCGCCAGGGGCCGGTTCTCCGGGTAGTACCGGCCGGAGGCGTTGACGAAATAAGCGAGTATGGCAGCGGCCTCCAGCGTGAGCAGCTCGCCCTCGAACGGGCCGCCCTGGACCATCAGCCCGGAGCCGCCGAGCACGGCCATCGTCGCCGGCGTGGGCACGGGCATCTTACCGCAGGGCGTGTCGATCATGCCGCCGCCCATGGCCACGGGCGTCGACTGGACGTAGGGCCGGCCCAGCGAGTCATAGGCGGCACATATCCCCAGGATCATGCCGACCGAGGCCAGGCTGATGGCGGGCTCCCCGGCGCCGGCTTTCTCCCGGGCGTCAAAGACGGATCGCACGATGGCACTGGCGTCGTCCCTGACCGGCACGTTCTCGTGGGCGAGGAACAGCCGGCTCAACGCTTCGTCCTTCGTCAGGTAGGCGGGCCAGACGCCCCGGGCGTTCTTCTCGTCGATCATTGCGATTTTTACGTGACGGCCGTCCTTGCTGGCGTCCCGCACCAGGAGCGGCGCACCGCAGAGTCCCTCCACCGCGCCCTTGACGCGCCACTCGTCGGCGCCGCAGCCCAGCAGGGCGCCCAGGACCATCTGTTCGCTGGCTCCGCAATAGGGATCAAAGATCAGGCACTTCAAAATTTCACCGCTCCAACCAATGAATGTCACTTTGCGCTTATAGCCTTAATCATCGCGTGACAGTCGCCTGCCGCAGGCGTCTGAGGCCGCGTCCTCCCGGACCGTGCGCAGAATAAAGTTCGAAAGGTAATGTTAACTAAATTACTTCGAGATTGCCCGGATTTTACCGGCCCGCCCGCCCGATGTGACGCCGGCTGGAAGGCGGAATGGCGCCCGTGTCTGCCCATTCACGAGAAACTTTTTGTACGTGCAACATATAGATAGCGTCATCGCGCCTTTTCCCGCTTTTCCTGAAAAGGCGGGCAATATAACGCTCTACTGCAGGTGATCAACACCAACTACGTTAAATAATCAGATATTCCAATATTAATACGGACATTTGAATATAGGTACGGAGCACAGAGGACGATTTACGAGATCATCAGGATAACACGGGGAATCTTATGAAAGAGCTATATCTGAAGGTTGCAAAGGCGCTGCCCAGCGATTTCGGCCGGGGCATCGCCCGCATTGACCCTAACACCCTCCTGGAGCTGAAGCTGTCCCCGGGAGACATCATCGAGATCGAAGGCAAGCGCAATACCGTGGCCAAGGTATGGCGCGCCGAGAAGCAGGACTGGGGCCAGGAGATGATCCGCATCGACGGCTTCACCCGGCAGAACGCCGACGTCGGCATCGGCGAGCGTGTTAAAGTGAGAAAGGCCACGGTCAAGGACGCGCAGCACATCGTGCTGGCGCCGCCGGAGGGCACGGCCATCCAGTTCAGCGGCAACGCGGTGGAGATGATCAAGCACCAGCTGTTAAAGAGACCGATCATCCTGGGCGACGTCGTACCCCTGATGAGCAGCATGACCAACCCGTTCATGGGGCGGACGCTGTCCAACCAGGCCATCCCGCTCATCGCCGTCAAGGTCGACCCGGCCGGCCCGGCGCTCATCAACGAGAGCACCGAGATCGAGCTGAGGGACAAGCCGGTCCGCGGCTACGAGGAGTACAAGACGACCGGGATCACGTACGAGGACATCGGCGGGCTGCGCGAGGAAGTGCAGCGGGTCCGCGAGATGATCGAGCTGCCCATGAAGCACCCGGAGCTGTTCCAGCGGCTGGGCATCGACCCGCCGAAGGGCGTGCTCCTCCACGGGCCCCCGGGCACGGGCAAGACGCTGCTCGCGAAAGCGGTGGCCAACGAGTGCGGCGCGGAGTTCTACTCCATCGCCGGCCCGGAGATCATGTCCAAGTACTACGGCGAGTCGGAGCAGCGGTTGAGGGAAATATTCGAGAACGCCCGCGACTCCTCGCCCTCGATCATCTTCATCGACGAGCTGGACTCTATAGCCCCGAAACGCGAGGACGTCACAGGCGAGGTCGAGCGCCGGGTCGTGGCGCAGCTGCTCACCATGATGGACGGCCTCGAGGAGCGGGGCCAGGTCGTCGTCATCGGGGCGACGAACCGGCTGGACGCCATCGATCCGGCGCTGCGTCGCGCGGGCCGCTTCGACCGCGAGATCGAGATCGGCGTGCCCGACGCCCCGGACCGGCTGGAGATCCTCCAGATCCACACCAGGGGCATGCCGCTGGAGAGCGTCGACCTCGAGCGCATCGCGGCGACGACGCACGGCTTCGTGGGCGCCGACCTGTCCGGCCTGTGTAAAGAGGCCGCCATGAAGGCGCTCCGACGTTACCTGCCCGAGATCGACCTGGACAAGGAGATACCGCGCGAGTTCCTGGAGAAGATGCGCGTCTACGGCGACGACTTCACCACGGCGCTCAAGGAAGTGCAGCCGTCCGCGATGAGGGAGATCTTCATCGAGGCGACCAACACCCGCTGGTCGGACGTCGGCGGCCTGGACGAGGCGAAACAGGAGATCGTCGAGACCATCGAGTGGCCGCTGCGCAACCCGAAGCGGTTCACCGAGATGGGCATCAAGCCGCCCAAGGGCATCGTGCTCTACGGGCCCCCGGGCACGGGCAAGACGCTGCTCGCGAGAGCCGTCGCCGGCGAGTCGGAGGCCAACTTCGTCAACATCCGCGGCCCCGAGCTGCTCTCGAAATGGGTCGGAGAGTCCGAGAAGGCGGTGCGCGAGACCTTCCGCAAGGCGAGGCAGGTCTCCCCGAGCATCATCTTCTTCGACGAGCTGGACGCGCTGGCGCCCGCCAGGGGCGGCGGCGATGACGGCAGCCGCGTGTCGGAGCGGGTAGTCAACCAGATCCTGACGGAGCTGGACGGCCTAGTGGAGCTGGAAGGCGTCGTCGTGATCGGCGCGTCCAACCGGCCGGACATCATCGACCCGGCGCTGATGCGGCCGGGCAGGTTCGACCGGCTCGTCTACGTCGGCGCCCCGTCGAAAGAAGGACGCGTCGGCATCTTCAAGATCCACACGCGGAGCATGCCGCTGGCCGCGGACGTCGACCTGAACGAGATGGCCGAGCTGACCGATAAGTACGTTGGCAGCGACATCGAGGCCGTCTGCCGGGAGGCGGCCATGCTGGCGCTGCGGGAGAGCTTCGACGCCAAAGAAGTGACTGCGAAGCACTTCCACGAGGCGATCAAGAAGGTCAAGCCCACCATGAACGACATGGTCACGAACTATTACAAGGCGATCAGGGAACACTTCAAGGGCGGCACCCCCAAGGACGTCCAGAAGTCGTTCGTGACGCCGGAGTACGTCTGAAGTCTGAAGTCCTGGCATTCGACGTACCGTGCACAAAGGCCGCGGAGGGCACGGGTGCTGCGGGTATCCTGCAGCGGCCGTGTCCTGCTTCCCATTTTTCCATTTTTTCTGTAACACGATCCCCGGCATGGGCTTGATGATGCCCTACCGGTAGCTATCGAAGAACCTGCATATCGGACACGCGTGCGCGCGCGAGCGCCCCGGCGGCTTCCCCCGGCGGTTTCCCCCGGCGGCTTCCGGTTGACTGCCCGGCACGGGCTTCCTGTCGCTTTCGGGCCCATCGGGTAAAGCACAAAAGTCTTATAGCATGTGACTTTTATTTATTGGTAGAGCTATAATTACCATATGACAACTATGGGCCGCCGTTGCGATGGCTACGGCGCGTAGGAGATGGATTTCATGGTCAAAAAGATGGCAAAGAAGGAGCTTTCCAACAAGAAAGTGATGGGAACCGACGGGTCGGAGATGGGTATCCTGTACAATATCACCGTGGACTTGAGGACAGGCGATCTGGTCAACCTCATCGTCCGCCCGGACATGACCCTGAACGTAGACAACTACGAGACCCAGGACGGCATGGTCCTCATCCCGTTCTCCGCCGTGCGGGCGATCAGCGACTACATCGTCGTAGACAAGAAGGCGTCCATGGCGGTCAGCAGGTAACCTCCTCCAGGAATGAGGAAAAACATTTTCTTTTTACCGGTCTCGCTACCGTTTTTTATCGTGCTGCTCGCGCTCCCGTTCGTGCTGCTGGCGGTCTCCGCGCTGCTCGAATGGAGCCCGGGGGTGGCGCTGCAAAAGGCGCTGGGGCTGTCGGTCTTCGAGTCGGTGCTGCTGTACCTGACCATCCTCGCCGGCGGCGTCGTGAACCTGCCCGTCTTCGAGTTCAAGAGCAAGCGGGATAGCGAGCAGCGGCATGTCTCCTACCTGGGCCGGAAGTACCCGCTCCCCGTGTGGCACGGCCACAACACGGTGGTCTCCGTCAACCTGGGCGGCGCCGTCTTCGCGCTGCTGGCCGCGGTCTACTTCGTCCTGCCGCTGCAGCCCCTGACCGTGTCGCTCTCCATTGTCATCGTCACGCTGGGCGTCTTCCTGCTCGCGAAGCCCTCCCGGAGCGTCGGGTACTACGTGCCCGCCCCCGTCCCGCCGCTGCTCGCGACGGGCGTGGCCCTGCTGGGCTTGTACCTCAACGGAGGCGGACTGTACAACTGCGCCCGCCTGGCCTTCGTCTCCGGCGTCGCCGGCACCCTGATAGCCACCGCGCTCCTCAACGTGCTGCGCCGGCAGAAGCTGAGCGCCAGCAGCTTCAGCGTGGGCGGCTTCGGCGCCTTCGACGGCATCTTCCTCACCGGCGTGCTGTCCACGGTCGTTGCGTGCTTTTTCGTTTAGATTTAAAATATGTGCCATACGTCTGTGTCACATGATATATAAGAAATGAAAGCACGAAGATGGGCGATACCAGGAACATATACTTTTTAATCCTTGGCGCTCCTGGCTACCTGGCGCCCTTGGCGAGCATGACCGGGGTCGCATTGACCTGGCAGGGCTTGCGTCGCTATTGTAGAAAAGGCAATGCGACCCCTGTCACGAGCGCCAAGGGCGCCAGGTAGCCAGGAGCGCCAAGATAAACAATAATTTCTATAAAAGAAGAGTAGAGGGCTTATGTCGCCCGTCTACTCTACGTTGATCTTCTTCCGGTTCTGTCTGCGGGTCTTCTTCAGCGTGACCTCGAGGACGCCGTTCTTGTAGGTTGCCTTCGCGCTGTCCTGGTCCACGTCGGCCGGCAGCTCGACCGTTTCGTGGTAGCGGCGGTCGCCCCGGGCGGCGCGGATCTCGAGGCTGCGGCCCTCAACGCCGAGCTCGACGTCGGACTTCTCGATGCCCGGCATCTCGGCGATCACCTGCACGGTCTCGTCGGTGTCGAACACGTCGACCAGCGGCTTGCGCTCGCCGATCTGGATGTTGTCCCGGCCCGGGCGGATGTTGCCGAACTCGCGGACTTCCGGCTCCTCGCCGGGGCGCTGGTTCCAGGAGAAGCCGTAGAAGAACGGCCCTCCCTGCGGGAAGCGCCCGGACTCCATCTCCCGGAACATCTCGTTGAACATCTCGTCGAAATCCCTGAATATGTCGAACGGGTCTCTTCTCTTTCTCGATGCCATTATGATCATCTCCTGTCTACGATGCCGTCCTTATCTCGGTCGGCTTCTTCTCGTCTTTCTTCGGTTTCTTCTCTTCCTTCGGCTTTTCCTCGTAGCCGCCCACCACCTGGCGGGCGAACTCTTCGGTGAGCCGCTCGTACCGCTGGGCCACGTCGCGGGAGACCGTCGGGCGCACCTTCTTCAGCGCGTCCCGGAAGTGCTTCATCCGGATCTGGATGGTGCCGGCGTTCTTCCGGGCCTCCTCGGGGCTCATGTCGGGGGTGATGTACTCGCGGATCGCCAGCATGGCGGCCTCGCGGCACACCGACTCGATGTCCGCGCCCACGTAGTCCTTCGAGTCCCGGGCGAGCTGCTCCAGGTCCACGTCCTTCGCCAGCGGCTTGCCGGCCGTGTGTATCTGGAAGATTTTCACCCGCGAAGCCTCGTCGGGCGGCGGGATGTACAGCAGCCGGTCCAGCCGGCCCGGCCGCAGCAGGGCGGTGTCGACCATGTCCGGGCGGTTAGTGGCCGCGATCACGACCACGTTGTGCAGTTCCTCCAGGCCGTCCAGCTCGGTCAGCATCTGGCTGATCACCCGCTCGGTCACGTGGGAGTCGCCGAACCCGGCGCCACGCGTCGGCGCGATGGCGTCGATCTCGTCGAAGAAGATGATCGTCGGGGCGCTCTGCCTTGCCTTGCGGAACGTTTCCCGGACCGCCTTCTCGGACTCGCCGACCCACTTGGACAGGACTTCGGGGCCCTTGATGCTGATGAAGTTGGCCTCGGACTCGTTGGCCACGGCCTTGGCGATGAGGGTCTTGCCCGTGCCGGGCGGGCCGAACAGGAGTATCCCCTTCGGCGGGCTGGTGTTGGTGGCGCTGAACACGTCCTTGTACTTCAGCGGCCATTCGACCGACTCCTTCAGCTCCTGCTTGACGTTGTCCAGGCCGCCCACGTCGCTCCAGTGGACGTTGGGCACCTCGACGAAGACCTCGCGCATCGCCGACGGCTCGATGTTCTTCAGCGCATCCATGAAGTCGTCGCCGGTGATCTGGAGCTTATCCAGTATCTCCTGCGGGATCTCCTCCTCGATGTTGATCTCGGGGAGGATGACCCTCAGTGCGTGCATGGCCGCTTCCTTGCATAACGCCGCTATATCGGCGCCCACGAAGCCGTGGGTGATGTCGGCGATCCGTTCCAGGTTCACGTTCTCGGCGAGCGGCATTCCCCTCGTGTGGACGTGGAGGATCTCCAGCCGTCCCGTCTTGTCCGGCACGCCGATCTCGATCTCCCGGTCGAACCGGCCGCCCCTGCGCAGCGCGGGGTCGACCGCATTGGGCCTGTTGGTGGCCGCGACCACGACGACCTGGCCGCGGGACTGCAGGCCGTCCATCAGCGACAGCAGCTGGGCGACCACGCGCCGCTCGACCTCGCCGGTGACCTCCTCCCGCTTGGGGGCGATGGAGTCGATCTCGTCGATGAAGACGATTGACGGTGCGTTGTCTTCCGCTTCCTTGAAGATATCCCGGAGCTGCTTCTCCGACTCCCCGTAATATTTCGACATGATCTCCGGGCCGCTGATGTTGATGAAATGCGCGTCCGTCTCGCTGGCCACGGCCTTGGCGATCATGGTCTTGCCGGTGCCCGGCGGGCCGAACAGCAAAACTCCCTTCGGCGGCTCGATGCCCAGCTTCTGGAAGATCTCCGGGTGCCGCAGCGGCAGCTCGATCATCTCCCTGACCAGCCCGATCTCCCGCTTCAGGCCGCCGATGTCCTCGTAGGATATCCGCGGCACCTTCTCGACCTTGCCCGCCTCGGCCGGCTTGTCGCTGATCGACACCTCGGTCCGCATGTCGGCGATCACCGTGCCGGACGGCCTCGTCGCAGTCACCACGAAGGTCATCGGGCTGCCCAGCATCTCGACGCGGATGGTCTGCCCTTTGGAAATGGGCCGGCCTTCGAGCAGCTTCAGCAGGTAATATTCGCCGCCCGTGATGCGGACGGGCTGGGTCGGGGCGAGCGTAATCCTCTCCGCCGGTTTCGCCTGGATCTTGCGGACCTTCACGCGGTCGTCGATGCTGACCTTCGCGTTCGACCGGATGTTGCCATCGATGAGTATGACTCCTTTGCCTTCTTCACTGGGGTACCCGGGCCAGACGACGGCCGTGGCGGTAGCCTTGCCCTCGATCTCGATGATGTCGCCGCTGACCATGCCGAGCTGACGCATCGTCTCCATGTCGATACGGGCGATGCCCCGGCCCACGTCCCTGTGGTATGCTTCCTGTACCCTTAGTGTCACTTCGGTTTTTTTGTCTGACATATTTGCCTTTCACCTCGCTCAGTTGTAGCATGCTTCAGCATACTCCGGTATGCGCAAGCATACTCTTGTATGCTTCAGCATGCTCATGCTATGCTCCACTGGCCTGTTCTGTAGGTCACGAGCCCCTTCTTCATCAGCCGGGCCAGCTCTGTCCTGGCCACCGGGAGCGGTATGTTCAGCCGTCCCGCGATCTCTTCGAAGCTGACGGGGCCCTTGACGAGCAAGTAGAGGATCTCCGCCTCGATCTGGTCGGCGGCGACCTCGTTGATGATCTCGATCGACATGCTGGTGACCTCGGACAGCATGTTCTGTACGTTCCTCTGCGTCTCCCGCAGCTCGAGGCTCGTCTGGGCGAGCCGCTGCGCTTCCTCGCAGAGATACTTCAGCCGTTCCACCACGTCCCCGCTGATCCGGTCCCCGTGGAACCGGTCGCGGAGCATTTTCTGCTCGTCCGCGCCGGCCTCCACCCGGGTGACCTCGACCTGGAAGGAGATGGGGGAAATGGACACCTCTATCATGACGTTGTTGGCGATCTGGTAGTACTTCCGCCCGTGCTGGTCGTGGAAGCTCTCGACGAGCCCGGCCTCCTCCAGGATCTTCAGGTGGTCGATGATCGCCTTGGGGGAAACTTTCAGCTCTTCGGAGATCTCCGTCACGTAGCAGGGGCGGTACGAGAGCAGGTTCAATATGTTCCTGCGGTTCTCGTTGCCCAGGATGTCCAGGAGATAGGTCGTGTCCATGATATCATTAACATTTCGTTAGTATTTATGGTATATAAATGTTTCTAAAGCCCCGGGAGCGATTAAAAGCGGTACGTTAACCGGTATCGGGCCACCCGCGGGCGACGGCTACGGCAAGAGGGTGGCGTCAGATGAGACGTTTCCCCGGGTCGTGCTGGCAGTGGCGTTCAGGGTGGTCCTGACCGGATTAAGGATTTCTCCCGGCGCATAAGCGTACTTCGTGCGGCCGCAGGGAACGCAGCAGACACAGCAGCCCGAGACGATCAGGGCGGTAAAAACAACTGCAATGAGCATAATCAGGCGCTTATTCATGTTAACTACCTCGCCAGTAGCGTCATGAAAAGCGGATAAAAACGTTGTCCCGGAAAAAACCGGCATGCAGCGGACGCTTATAAAAAAGAGGCTGCCCGCCCCGGGGCCGGGCGAACGCCTGTCCTGCGTCCTGAAGGTGGGTGGACGCCTGTCCTGCGCCCTGAAGGTGGGTGGACGCCTGTCCTGCGCCCTGAAGGTGGGTGGACGCCTGTCCTGCGCCCTAAAGGCGCGTGGACAGGGGGTAGTTCGGCGCTTCGTCCGTGATCAGGATGTCGTGCGGGTGGCTCTCCGTCATCCCGGACGCGGTGACCCGGATGAACTTCGAGTTCTCGCGCATCTCCCGGATGGTGTTGGCGCCACAGTAGCCCATGGATGACCGCAGGCCGCCGATCAGCTGGTACAGCGTGTCGCTGGTGGTGCCCCTGTAAGGGATGGCGCCCTCGACGCCCTCCGGGACGAACTTGGTCTTGCCCAGCTCGCGCTTCGACTCCTGGAAGTAGCGGTCGGAGCTCTCGCCGCCGGCCATCGCGCCCAGCGAGCCCATGCCGCGGTACTGCTTGTAGCGCCGGCCCTTGATGGTGATCAGCCGGCCGGGCGCTTCTCTGGTGCCGGCCATGAGGTTGCCGAGCATGACACTCTCGGCGCCGCTGGCGATAGCCTTGGCGATGTCGCCCGAGTAGCGGATGCCGCCGTCGGCGATGACGGGCACGTCGTACTTGCCCGCGGCCTCGGCGGCCTCGGCGATCGCCGTCAGCTGGGGCACGCCCACGCCGGCGACGATGCGCGTCGTGCAGATGGAGCCGGGGCCGACCCCCACCTTGATGCCGTCGGCGAAGCTCGCCAGCTCTTCCGCGGCCTCCCGGGTCGCGATGTTGCCGACGACCACGTCGGCGGACACCATCTTCTTGATGCGCTTCGCCGACTCGACCACGCGCATGTTGTGCGCATGGGCGCAGTCGACGCAGACCGCGTCCACGCCGGCCTTGTCCAGCGCCATGGCCCGCTCGATGTCGAAGGGCCCGACGGCCGCCGCCACGCGGAGCTGGTCGTTCCCGTTGCGGATGGCGTTGGGATACTGGCGCTTCTCGAGGATGTTCTGCATCAGGATGAGGCCGACCAGGTTGCCCTTCTCGTTGATCACCGGCAGCCGCTCGACCTTGTGCTCGTACATGAGGTCGATCGCTTCCTCCACCGTGACGTTCTCGCCGGCGGTGACCAGGCCGCGGGTCATGACGTCGCCGATCTTCTTGTTCGGCTCCAGCTTGACGATCGGCCGCACGTCGCGGCGGCTGATGATGCCGACGAGCTTGCCGTCGTCGATGATGGGGATCCCCGTGACGCCCTGCTCCGACATCATCCGCCAGGCGGCCTCGATGGTCTGGTGGGGGCTGGCCGTGAGCACCTCCCGGTCCATGATCTCCTCGCCCCGCTTGACCTTCTTCACTTCCTCGATCTGCTTTTCCCGGGACATGTTCCGGTGGATGACGCCGATGCCGCCCTCGTGGGCCATGGCGATGGCCATCTCGGCTTCCGTGACCGTATCCATGGCAGCGCTGACGATGGGGACGTTGAGGCTGATATTCTTGGAAAATCGCGACTTCACGTCCGTGCGGTCGGGCTCGACGTAGGAACGGCCGGGCACGAGCAGCACGTCGTCAAAAGTGATCCCGACAGGGGTATCTAATTTTTTTAAGTACACTGGTAATCACCATATACCCTTTTGGGTAACTATATTCATCAAGTATTAATAAATTTCTGCGACAGGGGCAAAGAAGGCCGATCGTCGCCCGTTTCCCCGCCGTACGCCGCCGGGCTGCCACCGGCCCGCGCATCACTGAAAAGTACAAATGCTTTAACAGCGTAGCAACACAGGCTCGAAAGGTAACGTTATGAGGCAGATGGAAAAACTGGCAGTCATACTCTTTCTATTGAGTGTAATCTCCTTCCCGCAGGCGGCTTCTGCGCAGATGCCCACGGCAACGCCGGATCCTGGCGATAGCGGCCTGATCGCGGACATCGTCCACGTGTCGTCCGACACGGCCTCCTGGCTCAGCGGCCGGGCCGTCGAGTACGCCGGCAGCCCGCTCTGGTCGACGCTGGCAGGCGTGTTCATCATCGCGATTATCGTGTGCCTGTTCCTGTGGCTGCGCCGGCCCAAAAAGCCCGTCGAAGCGCGCGCGCCGATGTGATCGCCGTTAAGAGTGCGTGACGAGACGTAGGGCATGGTTAAAGGCCGCAGAGATCGCAGCGGTTCGCAGAGATCGCAGTTCTTCTTACAGACATATTATTGAGAAGAACAAATAAGAAACCGCGTTCTCCGTGCCCCTCTGCAATCTCTGCGGCCTTTTACCGCGCCCTGTGTGCCGCTACACATAGCCATGAAACGGTTCGTCACCGATCCCGGCATCGATAAATGCATTCTCGAAAAATCAGTTGATGCTGGCACGGAGCTTCGCCACCAGGTCCGCACGGATGCCGTCGTTGCGGTTGCCGCCGCAGACCATGCCACGGACGCCGATGATGTCGGGGCCGATCTTCTTCAGCGCCGGCAGGTCTTCGAACTTCAGGGCTCCGGCCAGGGCGCACTGCAGCCCCTCGGCGTGGGCCGCGTCGACGAAGGCTTTGAGCTCGTCGTCGTCCATGAACTCGAAGGTGGACTTACCGTCCTTGATGCCCGTGTCGACCATGACCACGTCGCACCCGGCGAGCTGCGCGATGGGCGGCAGCTGCATCGCCGGAATCGAGCCGATGCGTTTGTAGTCGGAGTAGCCGGAAGCCACGACGATCTTGTTGCGGTCGTACGTCTTGACCGCCCGGACGACGCTGATTAAAAGCTCGAACGCCTGCTCGTCGGTCTTGATATCGTACAGGCCGACCTTGACGTAGTCCGCCCCTGCCGCCGCCGCGCCCAGCGCCGCCAGCGAGGCGGTCCCGGGCTTGTAGTTGAAGTCGCCGATGGTCGCGCTCAGCGGCCCGGAGACTTTAGCGCGCACCGCCTGGATCACCCAGGGAAAGTTGGCGCCCAGCGAGCCCTCTTTCGGGTTCTTGACGTCGATGATGTCCGCCCCGCCCTGTTCGGCGATGACGGCCTCGTCGATATCAATGGGGCTGACTAACAGCTTCATGCACAACACCTTATATCGTTTTACTATAAAACAGTTGTCATTTTTTAACTCGATGCTAAGCGATTTCAGTGATACAGCGGTCACAGGGACCGGGGAGGCCACAGAGGCTATTAAGCCCGAACAACAGGCATCTCAAATAGCCCTTTGTGGCCTCTGTATCCTCCGTGGCCTCTGTATCCTCCGTGGCCTCTGTGATCAGAACAGCGTCTTGCCGCCGGTGACCTTCATCGCCTCGTTGTACGTGTACAGCGCTGCGCCCAGGTGGATGACCGGGATGAGGAAGAAGCAGCACAGGCCGATCAGGAAGAACGACAGGATAATCCCCACCACGACCGTGACCGCGTCCGCGGCTAACAGCACGACGGTGTACAGGATAGCCATCGTCTTCTTGTCTTCCGGCCATACGAAGTACAGGCCCAGGCCCGGTATGATCAGGCTGATGACCGTGGCCAGGATCGGGTCCATCTCCCCGTGCGCGCCGCCCCCGCCCCTGGCTGCTGCGGAGCCCTTCAGCGATGCGCCGCACTTCGTGCACATGATCGCGTTCGGGTTGGTGATTGGCTCACCGCAAACCGTACAGAACTTTACCGCCTTCCGGGGGTCGGAACCGCACTTCGGGCACGCGCGGGCAGCAGTCGTCAGCTCGGCGCCGCAATTCCCGCATATAAGCTTATCCTCAGGCATAAGAATCAACCTGATCGCTATTATTCGTGGCCTGATAATATAGCTTTTGAGGTATTGATGTTCGCAAGCATCCCCGGTCTCATCTGCTGAGACTGTTTGCCGCTGCAGTCCACCGCGTTCAGATCAAGCCCGTTGCGAAGCCGGCTGCCATGGCCGCCAGCAGGACGCCGTTGAACGCCTTGAGCTCGACACGGTACCGGTGCCTGAACCGGTTCACTGTCCCCGGGCTCATGCCGAGAGTCAGCAGCGCGCCCAGCGCCAGCACCGGCGCGATAACCCCGAGATTGTAGACGACGAGGTACAGGATGCCTTCGCCTGTCTGGCCGGCCTGCAATATCGTCCCCAGGATAGCGATGTACAGGCCCCCGACACAGGGCATCTTTACCAGGCCGAAGGCCATGCCGATCAGGAAGCTGGCCGGCAAGCCGTATCTATGGTAGAAACCGCGGGACCGTTCGAGTATCGCCCGGAACGACCGGCTCTCCACGCCCTTTTTAACCTGGTAGGCGTCGATAAAGCTCCACCCGGCCAGCACGATCAGGATACCGATAACCGTCGCCTTCAGGCCCGACTCCAGCCCGGGCACCCGCGCTATCAGCTCCATGAGCCCGACGCCGATGAGCAGGTAGACGGCCATCAGCCCGGCGCAAAACGACAGGATGCGGGCGATAATGTCCGTCCTCCGGCCGGTCGTGGACAGCGTGGTGCCAGCGATGAATACCATGACCGCCAGCAGGCAGGGATTGATCCCCGCTATCAGGCCGGCCGCAAAGACGGCCGGCACGGAAAGCTCGGGCTTAATATTTTCTGCCGTGCACTGGTGGCGCGCCGTCCCGTTACACGGGCCATTGCCTGCTTCGCAGGCGATTCGTTCCCGGAGCGCCCGTTCGAACGACTCCACGCTGTCGTAGTCCTCGAGACGCACGGGCGGGCCGCAGTTGACGACCACGGCAGGCACCGAACTGATCCCGGCGGCCCGGGCATACTCGGCCCCTTCCCGCGTGGCGATCTCCAGCCGCGACAGGCTGACTTCATGTCCGGCGCCGTCGATAGCCCGTTCGATGGCCGGCCAGGCCTGCTTGCAGCTCAGGCACTGCTGGCTGAAGACATAGGTGATCTGCAGACGGTCGTCGGAGGCGGGGGCACCGGCGACAGGCGGCTGTAGCACGACGGCTAAAGTTAAAAAAGCGAGCAGCAACCCTGTAACTACCACAACCCTGCACCCCGGACGCATCAGAGAGCCATTTCTCCACCGGATATTTAAAACGTCCAGCAGTTTAGCGCGACACGAGGAACGGCAGGCAGGATGGTCAGGGCCCCGCCCGGGGCCGCATTCCCGGCGCATTTAAATAAATTGAGGTTAAAGGGTATGACATGAT
>MVRA01000068.1 GCA_002067315.1 Methanocella sp. PtaU1.Bin125
GCGACCGCGGCGCTGTCCGGGCCATGCGCGTCAGACGATCGCGTCATGGACATGACCTGGCCGAGCACCCACCCGTCGGCCGGGTGCCAGACCTTGACGTAGTCGGTGCGCTTGACGCCGGCCGGGTCTGTGACCGCGAACCTGAACTCATGGGACCCGGTTTCTCCGAATATTACCCCTACCGAGCCTATCATTAAGAATTAATGTGACCCACTGTTATATAATCCTTTATCTATACTCCGAAAAAACGGGCATCCGTGGCAAATCTCCCTTATCCGGTCACTCAGGCTAAAAAAGGGCTTAAAACGGTCGCCTCACCGTTCATATCTAAGATATAAATATATAATTACCATTTGTATATTTAATTATCGGGTAATATATCGTTCCGATCGACAGGCGATCGGGGACAAGGTGGGAATATGAGGATAATTGTAATTGTCGTGACAGTAGTGCTGATCGCCTTAATGGCGGCTGACGTCGCCGCGTTTAGCATGCCTTCGCTGCTCGGGCGCCCCATTGTGCCAGGGTTCACGCAACGGGCCGCACCGGAGCTGCCTTCGCGGATGCCGACACCGGAGGACGTGACCGGACAGGCCGCCGGCGAGACCTTTACACTGACCATTTCGGGCAACGTGTATGTCGACAAGCTGCCGGTCACGGGCGCAGAGGTGACCCTGTACCTGAACGGCCGGCAGGCCGGGAAGACGACGGCCGGCGACCTTTACCAGTTCAGCGTGCCCGGCGTCCGGAACGGCGATCAGGTGCGGGTCGATGCAAAGTATGAAGGCCATACAGGTTCGGCTACCGAAACGGTCAAGTTCAAGAGCATGTACCTCGACGTGAACATCAGGAGCGGCAAGTCCTTTATCCGGAACGCGCTCGAGATGCTGCCTACCAAAGACGACCTTAGCAGCCCGCAACAGCAGTCAGCCGCGTCGACAGGCACGCCCTCACAGGCGAGCCAATCGTCGGGTACTCCGGCGCAGACCACCTCGTCGGCGAACGCGGAAGAGCTGACGTCACAGGTCATGGGCGACACCTCGAAGTCGCTGCTCAATATTTTCGACTGGAACAACGCGAGGCTGACGCAACCGGTCTCGACCAGCACGGCGGGCGTCGGCAGTAACATGATGATCACGAGCCTCGACGACGCCATGAAAATCGCGGGGGTCGAGGCCCCGGTCATATCATAAAAAGGCAGCTACAGGCCTGCAAAAGCCTGCAGTGCCTCTTCCTCCAGGAAGTGCAGATCGGCGGGGACCACCATGATGTGCAGCGGCCTGCCGAAGTCGAAGGACTTCAGGGCCTCGATCTTCCCCGCCCTTATGCACGGGTCCGGCGACCCGGCCCGGGCGACGCCCACACAGATTGTGCCGGTGACCACGTTTTCCCTGCGGCGGGCTTCCACGGCGAGTAACAGGTCGATCCCCTCGTTGATAGTCATAAAGCCCTTCTCGCGGTCGATATCGAGAAACAGCAGGGTATGCAGCCCGTTCTTCTTGTTCATCTTTACCGTATCGTACGGCGTCTCTGAGATGTTGCCTTTATAGGGAAACGCGATCGTGGCCGCTTTGCCGAACCGGTAGCTCTGTAATCCGGTCAGGCCGCATACCGCCGACTGGATAGAAGGGCCGTTGATGATGCGCGTCTCGATGCCCATCTGCTTCGCGCGCAGCCGCAGGTCGACGTGCGTGGTCGCCACCATGGCGTCGCCGCCGGTCAGGAAGACGACCTTTTTATCCCGGGCGTCCCTCAGGACGTTCTCTTTCGGGTGCTGCTCGACGTCTTCCCGGACGAGGACGTTGACCTTCTTGCCGTACAGCGCATCCATCTTTTCCACGGACGAGCCCATGAGCCGCGAGGTGTAAAACTCGGCATAGACAACGTCCGCATCCCTGATGGCTTCCAGGCCCTTCAGCGAGATGTCCTTCTCGTCATAGAGGCCCAGCCCGATAAAAGTCAGCATATAATGGCTCCAATCCACATTGGCCCGGAAACCTATAATATTATTCCGCCTGTTCCGACGGTCTATTCCGCCTATTCAGGGCGGACTGCTCCGCCTAATCAGGGCGAACTGCTCCGCCTATTCAGGGCGGACTGCTCCGCCTAATCAGGCGGACTGCTCCGCCTAATCAGGCGGACTGCTCCGCCTAATCAGGCGGACGCTCGCCCGGCCGGTTGAGGATGAGGACGTTGCCGCGGCCTTTCTTGATCTTCTTCACCAGGCCCCGGCTCTCCAGGTCGGAGACGATCAAGCTTACCTTGGCCTCGGAGTACGGCAGTGCCTTCCGTAGATCGAGCTGCGTGATCCGGCCGCCGTTCTTCTCCATAATGGCCAGCACTTCACGGCAGTCCTGGGGCAGCAGAAGCTCCTGTGCCGATGGCGGCATCTGCTGAGGCTGTTGTGTCAGCTGAGGCTGTTGTGGCTGCTGTGACGACTGCGGTTCGGACAGTGACGGCGTCTCTGTCTCCGGCATCTGTTCCATCCGCTCCTGCTCCTGCACAGGCTCTTCCGGTGGCATAACAGGCACTGCAGGCGGGAACGATGCCGCCGCGGGCGCTTCTTTCACCGAGGGGGGCTCTACGGGAGGTTTTGGTTTGTCTCTCCGCAAGAACACCAGGCCTGCGACGATAGCGCCGATCGCCAGTATCATCGCGCCCGCGCCTAGGTACAATAGCCAGCCTGTCCCGGCAGGCCCGGGCGTCGTCTCCGGGCCGGTCGTCGGGATTCCGGCTGGTGACGGGGTCGCGGTAGAATTGTCTTCGACATACCCCGACAGGTCGTCCAGGCTCCCCGGGAACATGATGAGGTCGATGATCAGCTCCCCGGTGGCCGGGACCGTGACGTTTTCCGTCGCCTGGATCTCATCCGGCGTGCCGGGCGGCCCGCTGCTGGCCTTGATCATGTACGAGCCCTGCGGCAGGCTGAAGGAATAGCTGCCCGACTTGATCACTTGCTGTCCCGCCAGGGATAGGTCCGGCAGCGAATACACTTCCACGATCGCGTTGCTGACCTGGTCGAACGTCGACCAGTCGTATATGTTACCCTTGACGGTACACTCGGCCGAAGCGCACGCGGGCACCACGGCCATAAGACAAAGGACTAAAGCCGACAGGAGAATAAGGACCCGGGAAAAACGGTATGCCGTTACCACAATCCTCACCCCTGACATATACTTGGATAATAAGCCTAAACGCATATATACTTTTTATTCTGGAAAGTCCGGTCGACAAAAGATAAATCGTATACCTGAATAACTATGCTCTCCATTCAAATAATCATGATCTCCATTTCATGATAATGGGCCCGCCCGGCAAGAGCGGCAAATTGAATGAGACATTGATCAGTATAGCAGGCTCGATCATTGATCGTCTATGACCCGGGCATCTCCGGGCCATCATGTCGTATAGCGAGGGTATTTTAAAGCAAATTGTGGCCATATAAAGTTTTATTAAGCGATCAGGGTCAAATTTTCAAACATTAGCAATACTTATATTATAGTTGCGGAAAGTATACTTATATATTCAGCAATTATAGTGGTAGCTATAGCAGGCGGAGCCTGGTAGCAATGTCCCGGAGTAAACAAATTAAAATCGGTCTATCAATACTCATCGTCGGTACTTTATTAATGGCCGTCACATCGACGGCGCTGGCAGAGCCGCCCTCGTGGGCGCAGCCGAATCCGGCGTCCGGTAACGCCAACAAGAGCGATAAGGATCAGGATGACCAGCAGGGGAAGAACGTCTCACCCGGACAGCTCAAGCTGGGCAATCTCAAAGCCCCGCCCCTGGCGACGCTCCACAATTTTACCGCATCCCCGAAGGCGAATAACACCGTCGTGGATACCGTTCATCTGAACGTGGCAAAGAAGACGGCCAGCCAGAGGATTAACCTAGTCATCCGCCAGCTGGAGACCTACAAGAAACAGATCTCCCGGAGCCGCCTGAGCGCCGATGAGAAAGCCGCCGCCATTGCGGTCGCGGACAATAACATCGCCTGGTACCGCCAGCAGGAAAGCGCCATTCAGGCCGCCGCCGACCTGGAGACCGTCAACGGCCTTGCCGCCGTGACGAACGACCAGATCGGCCAGATGAAGGTCAACATGAAGCTGGAAGCCGGCATCATGGCCTGCGAGCAGATGGAAAGCCGCATCGCTGCCGCGAATAGCGTCTCGGTCATGGCCGCCGAAAAGATCGGCGAGCTAAAAGCTTCCGCTGACGTTACCGCCGCTCTCGAGGGACAGCTGGCCCGATATAATGAGCACGTCGCTGCCGCCAGCCAGTATACATACGCCGCCCGGACCGCCTTCGAAGGGATCACAAACGAGGGTAATACGGATAGCGGCTTCAACGCGGGATACCAGCAGCTACGGCAGGCCGAAGCAGAGATGTTGAGGGCCTATACCGAACTAAAACTCTTCTACCAGCTGTACCTGCATAACGCCAGAAACAATTGATTTTTTATAACTATTCAGGTGTTCCTTCTAAGTCCTGTTCAGGCTTCCGGAATAGCCTTTGCGGAGGCTTAGCGCAGGACGGTATTCCCGCGACGACGCGGACATCTGCTGATGTCCGGCGACGAATCGCGACGGGCGCGACGACTGTTAAA
>MVRA01000069.1 GCA_002067315.1 Methanocella sp. PtaU1.Bin125
TTTTGCCGCGTAGAGGGCCCGGTTGCGCTCGTCGGCGGCCGCCTGCACGGCCGCATCCATGCGGGACTTCCTTATTTCGGCCGCCTTCGTCCTGGCATCGCACGTGATCGCTTTCGCCGCTTCCTCCGCTTTCCGGCGTATCTCGGCCTTTTTCTCCTCCACGCCCTCGTCCATCGACCGCATCAGGTCGTTATGCTCCGTCGAGTCGTCGCCCTGCGCCCCGTTCCGCATCGGTTCGTCAGCCACGTCATCACCTGCCATCGCTCATCAGTGCCCGGGGCCCGGTTATTTGATCATGATGATGATCATGGCGGCGACCACGAAGCCGAGGATGGCCAGGGTCTCCGGGATCGCTTCCATGATGAAGATGGTGCCCGCCGCATCGGGCCTCTCCGCCAGGGTCCCCGCGCCCGCAGCGCCTATTCTCGACTGCGCCCAGCCGGTGCCCAGGGCACCGAGGCCGAACGCGATCGCCGCTCCGATTGGAATTTCCCATCCTGCCATTGTGTTACCTCCGTCTGGAATCTGAGATGTCAGTCATTTGTGATTATATAGCAGTTGTATGTATATTAATTAATATATAATATTAAATCTGGAAACCACTAAGTCATCGCTACGTGCTGCGAATGCTGACCGAGAAGTTCCGGTTTCGTCAACCGAAGTGGCGATAAGGGCGGTGCCACTGGCTAATGGCACGTGAGTGAAAATGAGCGTGGCGCTATGGCCGGTTTTTATGAGTGTGGTGCGGAAGCACCGGCCGGTGTATAAGTGAATGTCTCTTCTCTATCCGTTTCATGTAGGTAATGCCCAGATGGCTTGTAGAGATTATATACACCTCCATTATATCTATAGTAATTAATAAAGCTTAAATTTTATCATTATTAACAATAATAATTTTCTTGACAATATCGACATTAATGTAAATTAGTACTTTCCATGTCATTATAAAAAGAAATTTATATCAAGCAATACCGGGAAGAAAATTGCCGGCTAAACCGGAGCCAGTTTAACCGGAGGCCGTTTCACCTTACCCGGTGTAAACGAAGCCTGTCTTAAAGGTGACTATTTCATCCTCAGCACTTTAATGATGCCCTCGATAATGGCCCCGGGCTTGGGCGGGCACCCGGGTATCTTGACGTCCGCCGGGATGATGCGGTCGACCGGGCCGGCGACGGAGTAGTTCTCGTCATCGATGAAGACGCCGCACAAACACCCGCGCGCGACCGAGCCTTGGGCTCCCTTGTTAAAGCCTTGGGCCCCCATGTTAAAGCCTTGGGCTCCCTTGTTAAAGCCTTGGGCCCCCATGTTAAAGCTTCGTCTTCAGAGGCCTTGACAGTGCCGTACGGCATCTTATTCCTCTGTCAGCATTCTCGTGACGGTGGCCGATTACAGGGCTTTCTTCAGGTAAATCATGTCCTTCAGCCTGACTTCGCCGTCGAAGACCGGATGGTCGTAGTTATCTGTGAAGAAGTCTTTGACCCTGTGAGAATACGTGAAGCCGCAGCTTTCGTAGAACCGGATTATCCACGGGATGTCTCCAGTACCTACGATCATGGTCTCGCACCTGCCTTTATAATAATCTAGTATGTACTTGACAAGGCAGCTTCCATAGCCGTGTCGCTGGTATCTCTCGTGTGTGGCCAGGCTCTTGATCTCGCCTGTGGCCCTGTCTCCCACGGTGACCACGCAGATGCTTTTCAGGTCCCCGTCGTACAGGGCGAACAGCTCTCCTTGATCCAGGTACCTGTCAATCATGCTCTCCTGCTCGTCTGCAAGGAGCAACAGGTCTAAGAATTGCTTCTTGTTTTCCCTGATGACCCTGACTTCCATGACATCGCCTGCAAAAAGGAGTACTTCCGGCTTATGTTTATTCAGGCTATTTCATCCGTAACACTTTAATGATGCCTTCGATAATTGCTTCAGGCTTCGGCGGACACCCGGGTATCTTGACGTCCACCGGGATAATGCGGTCGACCGGGCCGGCGACGGAGTAGTTCTCGTCATCGATGAAGACGCCGCACGAACACCCGCAGGCCCCCATGGCTATGACCCGTTTCGGCTCGGGCGTCTGGGCGTACACCCGCTCCAGGAACGGCTTGGTATGGAGAGGCACCGGGCCGGTCACCATCAGGATGTCCGCGTACCGCGGCGACGCCACCCACCTGACGCCCAGCCGCTCCAGGTCGTAGCGCGGGCCCATGCAGGCGAGCAGCTCCACGTCGCAGCCGACGCAGCCGCCGGCGTGGGCGTGGTAAATCCAGGGCGACTTCTTGATCCGGCTGCTCATTTTGCGGGCTCCTCCGCGGGAGCCCGCACCCACTTCCGGGGGTGCGTGCCCCATATCAGGCTGTTCTTCTGCCGGCAGGCGATGCAGGCGGTCAGGTATTTTTCCATGTCCTTATCGATGAGCTTCGCCGTGTCCGGCTGCAGGTTGTCCAGCGTCCGCCGGCGGATGACTTCGAGGTACTTCTCGGTCACCGGCATAATCTCTCCGCATATACTGCAGCGCTGCAGCGTCAGCGTCGTGTCCTCGCGGGGCGCGTCCTCGCCGGCGTACCGGTTCAGGTCGATGCGGCCGAGCCGTTCGACGTCGTCCTTCGGCGGCGCCATGCCCTCGAAGCTCAGCGCCAGCGCCTTCTCCGGGCAGACGTCGGCACAGCGGCCGCAATAGATGCAGTTGTAGCCGTCGACGCTCACGGTCCGGCGGTCGTCCCTGTCCGTCAGCCGGGTCGCCCCGCTGGAGCACCGCTCGTAGCAGGCCCCGCAGCCGGTACACCGCTCCGCGTCCCGGCGGGGCAGCGAGCGGTACGTGTCCGGCAGGTACCCGTACGACTCGTGGACGGTGACGGGCTTCCTGAACAGGTTGAGGAACAGCTCGACAGCGGTCCTGATGCGGCTCATTGTGCATACCCCCCGATGAGGCTCATAGCCCGTACCTCCCTATGAGGCTCATAGCCCGTACCTCCCTATGAGTGCGAACGCGATCGCGGTCAGTGAGAGCAGCGTGGAGAAGCGGAACAGCCACTTCGTCGCCTGGTCGATGCGGAACCGGGCGAACAGCGCGTTGACGAAGCCGATGGCGCCGCCGACGACCAGCACGCCGCCGAGGAACCAGGCCCAGGCCCACAGGCCGGGCAGGGGCACCCACAGGAACAGATCGACGAACAGCGCCGACAGCGCGAACAGCATGATCACTTTCGTGATCTCCAGGATGCCGAGCAGCTTCCCGCTGTACTCGGTGGTCAGCCCGCCCACGATCTCCGCGTCGGCCTCCGGTATGTCGAAGGGCTTGATGTGCAGCTTGACCAGGATGGCGATGAACACGGCCATGGCCGCGAACGGGTTGAAGATCAGGTTGAAGCCCATCATCTCGTGGACGGACAGCGATTCGGCCGTGATCGCCAGCGCGAACGTCCCCAGGATGAACGGGATCTCGTTGGCCAGCATCAGCTCGATCTCCCTCACGCCCCCGATGGCCGCGAACAGCGACGCGCTGGCCGTGCCCCCGATGATGATGGACATGGTGACGCCCACGAGCAGGTAGAACACGATGACCAGGCTGAACGCGAAGTCGACGGCGCCTTTTCCGGCGGCTCCCGTGCCGCCGGCAGCTACAGGCACGAACAGCGTCAGCAGCACCGCGAACGACAGCGCCATGATGGGCCCCGCGGTGAAGAAGGGCGTGGCCGTGTGGGGGATGATCGTCTTCTTCGAGAGCAGCTTCTCGATGTCGTAGAGCGGCTGCAGCAGCTTGGAGCGGTTGATGTCCTTCCAGCGGTCGGGCAGCCAGAGCAGCGGGCCCCGCCGGGACTGCACCCGGGCGAACACCTTGCGCAGGTTGAACATCAGCACGAGGCCGACGACGAAGGCGATCACCGGGTTCAGGAGCCAGACCAGGTCAGTCGCGGCTTGCATCGTCCCTCCTGGCGACCTTGAAGTCTTTGTGGACGGTCACGCGGTCCGTGCAGGAGAAGCAGGGGTCGATACTGCCCATGATGGCCGGGACGTCGCCCACATAGGAGCCCTGGATGAGCTTGAGCATGATGTAGCCGTTCATGAAGGTCGGCACCCGGATGCGGACGTACTCCGGCGTGTTCGTCCCGTTGGACGAGATGTGATACAGCAGCTCGCCGCGGGGCGGCTCGGTCTTCGCGATGGCCTCGGTGCACGGCAGCTCGCCGAGCTTCGCCTGGATGCCCTGCGGGGCCGTCCGGAGAAGGTCGAGGCACTGCTCGACGATGTGCACCGACATCATGGTCTCGCGCATCTTGACCCGCATCCGCGCCAGGGAGTCGCAGCCCTTCTCCGTGATAATGTCCCAGTCGAGGTCCTCGTAGGAGGCGTAGGGCGAGTTCTTCCGCACGTCCAGCCGCCTGCCCGTCGCCCTCGCCGTGGGGCCGACCGCGCCGAGCCGGATGGCCTCTTCGGGCTTGAGCACGCCCACGTCGCGCAGCCGGGACACCCAGACGTCGCTCGCCTCGAGCTGGCCGTACATCTCCGGCATCGCGGCCTTCATCGACTTGAGCTTCGCCCGCACGAAATCCGCCTGGGCCTCCGTGACGTCGCGCCGGACGCCGCCGATGGTCACGAAGCCGTGGGTGATGCGCTGGCCGGTGATCAGCTCCAGGCTGTCCTGGATGTCTTCCCTGACCCGCAGCGAGTGCATGAGCATGGTCTTGAACCCGACCAGGTCGCTGGCGATGCCGATGGCCATGAGGTGGCTCTGGACCCGCTCCATCTCGCAGGCCATCGTGCGCAGCAGCTTCGCTCGCTTCGGGATCTGGATATCGCCGATCTTCTCCACCGACATGCAGAAGTTGAGGGCGTGGTGGAACTTGCACAGCCCGCACACCCGCTCCGCGAGGTAGACGTCCTTGTAGTAGTCCCGGCGCTCCATCAGCTTGATGATGCTGCGGTGGTTGAAGCCCAGCTTCAGGTCGGCTTTCTTGACCACCTCGTCCTCCACGGACATCTTGAAGTAGTTGCTCTCGATGAACGCCGGGTGATAAGGCCCGTAGGGCACGGCCGTCACCGGCAGCGCGATGATGTTGTCGTGCACCTGCTCCGACAGCGGCTTCGGCTGGATGGCGCCCCGGTCCTCGGTGCCCTCGCTGTACATCTGCTCCCAGTTCAGCGGCAGCCACAGGTGGGTGGGGTTGGGGTGCTCGTCGGCCTTGACGCCCAGGAACTCGATCATCTCCCGCTCCGACCAGTCGGCCTGCGGGGTGAGCGGCGTCACCGACTTGATCGCCGGGTTCTCCCGGTCCAGGTAGGTACGCAGGATCGTGTGGCGGCTGCGATCGAGGTGGTCGAAGCTGAAGTAGTAGTCCACCTTGATGCCTTTGACGCCCATGTCCACGCCCGTGGCGTACATGAGCCGGCCGTCGTTGTCAAGTATCTCCTGCACGGCAGGCCGCAGCTGCTTCGGGTCGATCTGCCGCACCGCGAGGTTCAGGTCGTCACTTATCTTTCATCCCCCCGAAAGGCGACCTCGGGCCGTACATCTCGCCCGCGTCCAGGTAAATTTCCGAGGCGCCGCAGTTGAAGTTCTCGTCCACGTCCCGGTACTCGGGGAACAGCGACGGGATGATCACCGAGAAGAACATGTAGAAGGACACCAGCGAGGCCAGCTCGGCGAACAGGAACAGCATGACGAACGAGCTGCCGGATACCAGCGCGCCGATCACGCTGATCACGAGGATGAACAGCGCAATCACGAAGTATGGCTTCATCGCGGTACGTTCTCCGTGGCGGCCGCCAGCTCCGCCGGCAGGCGGGCCGTGCCCGTGATTCTCTCCAGCTTTTCGATCAGGCGGTCGACCGGCGCGGTCCGCATGTAGCGCATGCCGAACTCGTCGGGCGTCATGCCGAACGCGACCGCGACAAGCTCCGCCAGGTGGATGACCGGCACCTTGAAGTCGTAGTTATCCTTTTTCCGCAGCGTCGAGACGGCCCGCTCGAACTGGTCATAGCAGCCGGCGCAGACCAGGACCAGCCCGTCCACTTCCGTCTCCTGTATGGCGTCCAGCTTCTTCTTCGCCCGCTCGTAGGTCGCGAACTCCCGGTCGGCCAGGTTGGACTGCAGGCCGCAGCACATCTGCTCCAGCCCGTATGGCACGATCTCGACGCCGAGGGCGTCGATAATTTCCGTAAAATACCGCAGGATGTGGCCGTCGGCCCAGATGCGCATGTGGCAGCCCGGGTGGATGGCGACGCGGAGGCCCGTCAGCTTCTTCGCCTCCCGGCGGATGCGCTCGATGCCCACGTCCTCGTACAGGACCTCGAGGTAGTGCCTGACCCGGATGTTGCCGTGGTATGACAGCCCGGCCGCGCCCAGGTATTTGTTGACCTCTTCCAGGGCCTTCGGGTCGGCGTTGAGGACCTTGTTGGCCTCGAACAGCGTCACGTAACAGCCGTTGCAGGAGACCAGCACGTCCCGGCCCTGCTGCTCCGCCTGCAACAGGTTGAACGACGCCAGCGTCAGCCATACCCGCCGGTCCACGGAGATCCAGACGCCTGCGCGGGGGCAACAGGTCGATCGCTCCAGGTAGACGACGTCGACGCCCAGTTTCGGCAGCGTCCTCATGATAGCCGCCTCCGCCCACGGCATCTTGGTGGGCATGACACAGCCGAGGAAGTGTGAGTATTTCGCGGTCATTTGTATTTGTACTCCATGCGGTCCAGGTCCAGCCCGACGTTCCGGTCCACGCCGATGGCCCTGACGATCTTCTGGATATCATCGACGGCGTCCCGGTACCGGTGCGCGGTCGGCGGCACGGGGTCCAGCCCCGCCTTCTCCCGGGCCTCGCGCAGCTCGTCGGTCACCGGGTACAGCAGCCCGATGGTGAAGTGCCGGATCAGCTGCGGCTTGACGGCCGGCGGCAACGGGATTTTCACGGCTTTGCGCCACGGATAGAGTTCCTTCATGCCTTATTCGCTCCCGCGATCGGCCGCGTGGCCGGCACGAACGGCCGGGCGGCCATCTCGGACACGAGAGCGTCTGCCTGCTCCCGGCTCATGAGCTTGATCGCCTTCGACGAGCACACCTTGATGCACTCCGGGTCGCCGCCGCACATGTCGCACTTGACCATGATCTTCAGGCCCCGCCCCATCTGGGGAATGGAGATCGGGCACGCGTATGTACACGCCTTGCACCCGACGCACAGCATCTGGTCGATGGTCACCACGCCGGTCTCCTCGTCCTTGAGGACAGCCCCCGCCGGACAGGCGGCCTTGCACATGGGGTCCGTGCAATGGTGACAGTGTACCCTGACGAAGCCGCCCCTCGGGTCCTCAAGTACCTTACAGAGCGAGAGGTTATAGTTGTATGTACCGTATTTCTTGAAAGAGCAGGCGGTCATACACTGCCGGCAACCAGTGCATAGCGCGGGATCGTGTACTATAACGTCGGCCATATATACCCTGGGTCTATTAAATCCACTATTTTCCCGCAGGACATCATATATTTTCCCATAGACATCGGCCGGATGCAGAATTAACGATGTTAAGTCACGATGCCCGGGAGAGCCCTGACTCACCCCCGTTGGAATCACAGAGGCCGCAGAGAACTCAGAGGTACACAAAGGATTATTTCCGGATGCCAGCAGATATCACTTCCCCGACCGCCGGGCCGCCCGCGCGCGCACCCGTGCCCGGGCACCGGCGTGATACATGTCCCCCATCGTTAATACCTGACTAATATCCCGCCGTCGGGGCGGGCGCACGCCATCATATCAACTGCCTGGCACGATTGAAAGTAAGTATTAAAAATGTAATTACAAAATTTATTAGTAAACGGCATGCATCGAAATAATTTTTCTTTTGTAAGGATAATTATATAAGCAATTGAAGGTTAACAAAAGGAAGTAGTATTGCTTGTGGGGCATACGGCAGTAGTTTAGCCGGGGTATTGGCTGTAAAACGGGCGAGAGGGTTATCTTAGATGGTAAAAATCATTGTCGACAAAGACGTGTGCATCGGCTGCGGCCTGTGTGCCCACGACTGCCCGATGAAGGTCTACGAGATCCGGGACGGGCGGTCTACTGTTGTGAACCCTGACGACTGCATGCAGTGCCTGTCGTGCCATGAGATCTGTCCTTCGAATGCCATCGAGCACCAGGACATCTACTTATCGCGGCGCCTGTACGTCGATCTCGAGGTATGTTCCATGCTGAGGAGGTTTGTCTGATGTCGCCGACATCGCAGATGTCGCCGACATCGCAGATGTCGCCGACATCTGCATTCACCTCCATAAGGAGGTTCGTCTGATGTCCCAGGCATCGATCGTCAGGCCGGAGGAGCTCCCGCTCCAGTGCGAGGGCAACGTCACGGATTACGAGGAGGCGCTGCACGGCCTCATGGTGCTCAACGCGACCATCATCCGGTCCCTGGAGGAGATCGCCCGGGGCGGGTCTAACGCCGTCGTTTACAGGGCCGGCATGAAAATGGGACATGAGACGGCGAAATATTTCCCGAAAACCGACAACGTCGAGAAGGCGCTGAAAGAATTATCCGACATCCTCGGCAGGCAGTACAACTTCGAGCTCTACAAGCCCAAGGGCAAGGACAGCTACATCATCACCGAGAACGGGGAGACGTTCATCTACCTCGTCTTCCGGGACTGCCTGGTGCGGCAGACGCTGCGCCGGGAAGGCATGTCCCAGAAGGGGCCGCTGTGCCAGAGCCTCTATGGGTACATGGTAGGCGCGGTAGAAGAGATTACGGGCAAGCGCGGCAAGCTGGAGATCGTCCACGTGGGGCCGAACACCTGCCTGAAAAAGCTCATCCTGAGGTGATCGCGCATGCTCAAGCTCGCAACTGAACCGCTGGCATCCTGTGCCGGCTGTCACATGTCGCTACTGGACATCCACGAGGACATCCTGGAGCTGCTCAAGAAGGTGGAGCTGGTCTATTCGCCGGTTCTCATGGACGTGAAGGAGCCGCCCGAGGGCATCGACATCGCCATCGTCGGGGGCGCGGTCCGGAACAAGGAGAACATGGAGAAGCTGAAGAAGCTCCGGCAGCGCTCGAAGATCGTGATCGCGTTCGGCACCTGTGCCTGCTACGGCGGGATCTCCGGGCTCTCCATCGTCCACAGCCGGGACGAGATCCTGAACGGCGTCTACACCGACTCGCCCACGACCGTCTCGAAGACGCTGCCGTCCGTGGACGTCCCCGAGCTGCTATACCGCGGCTATGCGGTCGGCGACGTGATCAAGGTCGACTATTACATTACCGGGTGCCCGCCCAAAGAGGTCTTCCTGCGGAAGATCCTGTTACCGCTGATCGACGGGCACGTGCCCGAGCTGTCCAAGAAGTCGGTCTGCTCCGAGTGCGACCGGCAGATGGGCCAGGTGAAGAACTGGAAGGTCAAGCGGCGCGGCGAAGGCGTGCCGGAGGAGAAGACCTGCCTGCTCGGCCAGGGCTACATCTGCCTGGGCTCGGTCACGTTCGGCCGGTGCGGCGCGCTGTGCACGCACCACGGCATCCCGTGCCACGGCTGCGGCGGCCCGTCGCTCGACGTGCTGCGCGAGCCGTCCCGCGACATCTACAACACGCTGGTCACCCGCATCCAGCACCTGACGGAACTGCCCCAGCAGGAGATCGAGAAAGAGCTGTACGACGTGACGCACACCATCTACCCGTTCGTCATGGGTAGCAAGATCATGGAGAACAAGTCGGTCTCTAAGATTCCCGACATCATCAAGGAGCGTCACCTATGAAGAAGATCACTATTTCGCCGATCACCCGGATCGAGGGCCACGCGCAGGTCACCATCAGCCTGGACGACAAGGGCGAGGTCGCCGACGCGCACTTCGGGGCCACCGAGCTGCGGGGCTTCGAAAAGTTCCTGGAAGGCGCGGCCATCGAGGAAGCGCCCCGGATCACGCCGAGGATCTGCGGCATCTGCCCGACAGTGCACCACCTCGCGTCCGCCAAGGCGGTCGATGAAATTTTCGGGGCGGCGATACCGCCGACGGCTTACGCCCTCCGGGAGCTGCTGATCGCCGGACAGCAGATCAGTTCGCACGCGCTGCACCTGTTCTTCCTGGGCATGCCGGACTTCCTGCTGGACGGCGCGGCGCCGGCCACGAGGAACGTCGTCGGCCTGGTGAAGGCCAACGAAAGCCTGGCCCGGACGGCCATCGAGGCCCGGAAGATCGGCCAGCGGATCACCGAAGAGTCGGGCGGCAAGCCGATCCACGCCGTCTCCGCGGTGCCCGGGGGCATGTCGTTCGCGCTCTCCGAGGCGAAGCGCGCCGAGCTGGAAGCCTACGCGAAGAAGGCGGTCGGCATCGGGCAGGCCGCGTGGGGGCTCGTCATCGCCGAGTTCGAGATGAAGAAGGACCTCCTGCCGCTGGGCACGGTCACGACCGATTTCCTGGCTATGACCAGCGGCGGGAAGTACGAGACCTACGACGGCACGCTCCGCATGACAGGGGCGGATGGCTCTCAGCTGGGCGAGTTCGCGGCGAAGCAGTACGCCGACTATATCGAGGAGACCGCCGAGCCGTACTCCTACATGAAGTTCACGAAGCTCAAGAAAGGCAGCGGGTTCTACCGCGTCGGGCCGCTGGCCCGGGTCAACGCGGTCGACGCCATGGGCACGCCGGAGGCCGACCGGATGCTGGGCGACTTCCGGGCGAAGTTCGGCCGTATCGCGCAGCACCCGTTCCTCTACCACGCGGCCCGCGTGATCGAGTTCACCGCCGCGTCCGAGCGGGCGCTGGCGCTGCTGCAGGATAAGACGATCACGGATAAGAACGTCAGGACCCCAACCGGCGCCGTCAGGAACACGCGCGGCATCGGCATCGTCGAGGCGCCGAGAGGCACCCTGATCCACGACTATACGGTCAACGACAAGGGATTCATCACGAAGGCCAACTTCATCGTCGCCACCGGCCACAACAACAGGGCCATGGACCGGGGCGTGCTGAACGCGGCGAAGCAGCTCATCCACGGGGGGAACGTGGAAGAGAAGACGCTCAACCGGATCGAGATGGTCGTCAGGGCCTACGACCCGTGCGTCTCGTGTGCGACGCATACCATCGGCAGGATGCCGATCATGCTGAAGATCACAGACAGTGAGGGTAACGTCATCAGAGAGATTGTGAGGTAAAACGATGGAAGCAATGCTGAAGAGAATACTGGGCGACCTGGTGAAGGTCGAAGGAGTAAGCGCGGCGGCCGTCGTGGGACGCGACGGGTTCGTCATCGAGCACGTTAGCAACATGCAGATGGACGTCGACGCGCTGGGCGCCATGGCGTCCACGAGCGTGGGCACGTCGGAAGCCATGGGCATCGAGCTCAACAAGGGCACCTTCGAGCAGGTGCTCATCGAGATGGAAAAGGGGCCGGTCATGCTCTCGCTGGTATCGGCCAGCGAGATCCTGGCCGTCGTCGCCGAGCCCGGCTCCAACGTGGGCCGGATCAGGTACGAGGTAAAGAAGAACAAGGACAGGATTGCGGCCGCACTTTAAGTGCAGCATAGCACTGTATGGAGCGTGCCTCATTGGATCTCTCTGACGGGAGGCCGGTGGCCGAGTCTTCGGCTGCCGTCGCCGACCTGCTGAAAGACTACGGCCAGCAGTTCAAGGGCTGCATCTACGTGTACCGGCAGGAACAGGGCCCGGGCAGCACCGGCTTTATCCTGCTGGACAACGGCACGGTGCTGGCGGCTGCGCTGTCCAGCCAGGGCATCCGGCTGAACCAGCTCGACGCGCTGCAGCGGATGCTGGCGCTGGAGGGCGTCAGCTCGAAGATCGTCGAGCTGTCCGACGAGGAAATCCGGACCGTGCTCCGGGAAAACCCGGAGACCGCCATCAACGCGGCCCCGGAGGCCCCGGGGAAGCCCGCGCCGGCCATCGCCAAAGAGAAAGCTGAGTATGACCACATACTGACGCTGCTGACGTCGCTGCCGGGCGTCACGGCGGCCGCCCTGGTCGCCGACGGCCTCCCGGTCTTCCAGCACGGCAACGCGGACTTCGAGCACATCGCCGCGGCCACCGAGGATGTCGTTCGCGCGGGATCCCGGATCGCCCGGGAGCTCCAGATGGGCCCGACCGACCAGATCATCCTCGAAACGCCCGACTATAAGACGATCATAGCGCCGGTCAGCGACATGTTCCTGTGCGTCCTGGCGAAGGGCGACACCAACCTGGGGCTGATCCGGCTGAACATCAAGAACACCCAGACGACCTGCAAAAACGGGAAGTGAGACGACATGCAACTCCCGCACGGTACGCTCATCAACAGCCAGAGGGGCCCGTTAAGCCTGACACAGCTGGGCGCATCGGCCGCGAAGGAGGAGCTGACCGGCTACGTGCGGGTATCGGTGTTCGAGAAGAGCTCGGTCCGGGAATGCGTCGTCGTCTACGCGACCGGGAAGCCGGTCATGGCGTTTGCCTCGGAAGGCGCGTCGGACTTCAGGGACCCTGCGCAGAGGTTGATAGAGGAGGCCCTCAGGAAGGACAATGCCATCGTCGAGGTCTGCAGGCTCGCGGATAAGCAGGTGAAGCTGCTGCAGGACCTTTACCGTGACTTCGCCGTGGCCCCGGAACCCGCCCCGGCCGCGCAGGCTCCGGCATCAAAGGAAGCCCTCAAACGGCCGTCCCTGGCATCCGCCGTGACGCCGCCCCGCCGGGAGGAAAAAGTGCGGGCAATGCCGATGCCGGAGATCAGGGGGCGGTTCGTCAGGGCGGAAAAAGTCGCCGGCCCGGACGAGTACGTGCAGAAGTATCCCGGCGAGACCGGCCACCTGCTGTTCCTGGGACAGTGGAACGGGAAGGTCGAAGAGGCCCACATCATCCTCATCAGGGGAAAGATCGAAGCCGCGTACAACGAGCGCACGTCGGGGCAGGGGCTGCTGGAGAGCATCAGCGGCGTGTCCGGGCACGCGGAGTTCTACGCGGTGGACGAGGCGCTGCTGACCTCGATCATCGGCCGGCAGGCCAGGGCCGCAGCCGCGGCCGCCCCGGCGGCCGGGCCGGTCAATCCGGCCCCGGGCATAGGGATACCGGCAAAGGACCTGCTGCAGATCGCACGACCACAGGCAGTGCCAGTCAGCGACGAGATCAGCCGGACCGTGGACGAGGTCAGCGGGGGCATGGATGACGACCTCGCCATGGTGAGGAAAGTCGAGCGGGAGTTCGCCAGCCACGTGGACGAGCTGCTGAACAAGCTCGAACTGTCGCACCTGAGGGCCCGGATAAAGAGGTGAGGAAACATGAGTGACGAGCTCAGCGTGATCAGGGAAGCCATTCTCGGTACCAGCGGCCTGGGCGGGGTCCTCAAGTTCAACGCCCTCTACAACGGCAGCTTCGAGACGGAGAGCGGCAAGCCGGACCTGCCGGCCATCCAGGAGGCGATCAGCCACGCGTTCCCCCCGGAGCAGGCCGTGATCATCATGACGCGGGTCGCGAAAAAGCTCGGCGGCTCGCCCGGGACCATCCTGGCGGCCGCAGTGCGGGCGAATCAGGCGGGAACGCCCGCGATCGCGACCGAGAGCCAGGCTGGCAATAACACGGAAGGGTCAACGACGTTCGCCCGATACTTCGACGCTGACCCGGGCCAGGTCCGGGACATCGTGTGCGAGGCACGCCGGATACGGCTGGCCATGGGCAAGCCGGTCACCGAATCGACGGGCGCATCCGGGGACGGCGCGGCGGATACGAGCCTCCACGCGCCGGTAACGGCAGCGGAAGCCACGGTGGAAAAGACGATGGACACGGCCCTGGAAGTGGCTCCCGCCACGCCGGACGTGCGGGCAGCGGCGAGCCCGGTATCGCCGGGACCCGGGAGGGCGGAGCCATGCACTATCCCTGTAAGGCCCCGTGAGGCTGCCGATACGGAACCCGATATCGACCGGGAAATTAGACAGTTCGCCTACGGGCAGACGGCTCACAGCAGTATGGATATCATAGATTTCATAAGGTATTTGAAGGATAAAGGATATAGCTTCGAGGAAAGTATAGCATTAGAGAAAATATACGTAAGAATTGAAGAGAGAAAGAAAGAGGACCGATCTGCCATAGAGAAGGAGGTAGAAGGCCTCTTTTACGGCGCGCGGGCTCCACCGGAGCAGGATATCTGTGATCTCATCGAACGCCTGCGAGAAAGCGGGCTGGTCTTCGAGGAAATGGACGTCCGGCGACTGGTGCGCGTCGCCGCCCTGCGGAGGGCGCAGGATTCGCTTTAATCAACTATTGGCTGGGAAGGAGCACCAACGGGTGATACAATGACAAAAGTCTACACAATCGCTTCCGGAAAGGGCGGGACAGGCAAGACGATGACAACCGTCAACCTGGGCACTGCCCTCGCGCTGCTGGGCAAAAAGACCATAGCGCTGGACGCCGACATCGGCATGGCTAACCTGGGCCTGGTACTGGGCCTCGAGAAAAGCAAGATAACGCTGCATGAAGTGCTCGCGGGCAAAGCGGACATCTCGCAGGCCATCTACGAGCTCCCGACCGGCCTGAAGGTCGTCCCCAGCGGCATCTCCCTGCAGGGCTTCCAGAACGCCGATCCCGATCGGCTGCAGGAAGTCATGAGCAAGCTGGTCGCCGGCGCCGACTACATCCTGATTGACGCCCCGGCTGGCATCAGCAAGGACGGCGTAATACCGCTCGCGATCGCCGACGAGGTGCTGCTCGTGGTCAACCCCGAGCTGTCGTCCATGGCCGACGCGGTCAAGACCAAGGTCCTGACCGAGATGGTAGGCGGCACAGTGGGCGGCATCGTCCTCAACCGCGCGTCCGCGGAGAAGACGGAGCTGACCAGCCAGAAGATCGGCGACATCATGGGCGTCAAGGTACTCGAGGTCATCCCCGAGGACCCGAGCGTCCGCCGGGCGGCCGCGTTCAAGACGCCCGTCGTCGTCAAATACCCCGACAGCCAGGCCGCGCAGGCCTACAAGCGGCTGGCGGCGAAGATCTCCGGCACGAAGAGGGACGAGCCGGTAGCCACGGGCAAGAGCGAGGGCTTCATCGACCGGCTGGCGAGGTCGCTCTTCAAAGGAGGCTAAACCATGGAAGTGCTGTACCTTGAGATGGTCATCGCGGTGCTGGCCACCGGCATCGTCGGCTGCACTGCCATCATGTACGTGATGTATTCCCGGATCAAGCAGCTGGTCGCCGAACTTCGCGTGCTCAAGGACCGCGTCGAGGTCACCGACGAGGAGCTGGGGAAGCTGGCGGACGACATCGAAGAGTTCAAGAAGCTGAAGTTTTAATCCGCTGATCGCGATATGGCAGGCTGTCGATTGCGCCCATGCGAGCGGTCGGCAGGCCGGCAGCCTGTCCATATCCCGCCTTCCCGTTTGGGATTAAACCCGGGCAGGTTGCCGTTTGTTCTAACGCCATCGTCACGCTGTCAATAGCCGTAGCATTGAGTGTGACAGGACGACGGTGCGCCTGATCGACGAAGGACCGTACTCCGGCGATGACAGGAAAGATAATATAGGCCGCACTAATATACGCCCCTCAATAAAAAAATTTCATTATCATGCGCCCGGCTGACCGCCGGGAAGGAGCACCTCTCCAGCAGGCCTCCCTTCCCGGGAGAACGGGGCCCGGGCAGCCTCACGGAAGCGATACAATGCCAGAACCGCACGAAGAAAACACCAGCAAGAACATCGCGATGCTCATCGACGGCGACAACGCGCAGCCGTCGCTCATCGAAGAGATACTGTCCGAGGCCGGAAAGTACGGCAACGTCACCGTCCGGCGGATCTACGGCGACTGGACCCAGTCCAGCATGAACAGCTGGAAGGAGTACCTGCACAAGCACGCCATCCAGCCCATCCAGCAGTTCCGGTACACCCGGGGCAAGAACGCCACCGACAGCGCGCTGATCATCGACGCGATGGACGTCCTGTACGCCGGCCACATCGACGGCTTCTGCATCGTGTCGAGCGACAGCGACTACACCAAGCTGGCCACCCGCATCCGCGAGTCGGGCCTGTTCGTCATGGGCATCGGCCGGAAGGACACCCCGGAGTCGTTCGTCAAGGCGTGCGTGATTTTCACGTTTACCGAGAACCTGATGCCGGACGAAGAAGAGGAAGAGGAGAAACCCGGCTCGAAATCCCCGCAGGACCAGCGGCGGTCCCAGGGCGGCGGCCACCGGCCGAAGAAGAAGGGCATCGACAAGCGTGCGATTTCACTGCTCACGAGGGCCTACGAGATGGCCTCGGCGAAGGAGGGCGACTGGGTGGACATGTCCAGCATGGCCAACAACCTGTACAAGATCGAGCCTTCTTTCGACTCGCGCGAGTACGGGTACAAGCAGCTGTCGGCGCTGATCAAGGCCGCCAATCTCTTCGACATCGAGAAATCCCGCCTGAAAGAGCCGGGACCGAGCTACATCAGGCTAAAGTGAAGGGGTATAAGGCCGGAGCAGTTTAATGATGGGTGGAGTCGAGGGGTTGCTCCGTCGAAAGCGGTATGCGACCCTGGCCGGCGCGCACTTTTACTGTTATCCACGAAAATGCCGCCGCTTCGCGCGCGTACGCGGGCCCGGGCCGGGGCTCGTTTTTATCAACCGGCCACCGGTTCACCCACAAAACTCGCAGGTTGTCAGCGGCTTCCCGCCGGCGTATTCCTCGGTGGCGGTGACCGCCCCCCGGGCTTCCCCGGCGCCCGGCCCGATGTTGAGCACCTGCTCGCCCTTGCTCCCGTACCGGTAGACGGTGACGCCCTTGCACTTCAGCTCCCAGGCCAGCCGGTAGATGTTTTCTATGTCCGCCGTGGTGGCTTCCGACGGGAGGTTCACGGTCTTCGAGACCGCGTTCTCGGTATGTTTCTGGAAAGCCGCCTGCATCTTCAAGTGCCACTCCGGGGCGATCTCGTGGGCGGTGACGAAGATCCTTCTCACGTCCTCCGGAACCTCCTTCATGTCCTTCACGGTGCCCTGTCTCACGACCTTCTCGAGCAGGGTACTGCTGTAAAAGCCCCGGTCCTTGGCCACCCGCTCGAACAGCGGGTTGATCTCGAACAGCCGGGCGCCGCCGAGCACGTGCCGCATGAAGGCGACGGCGAAGAGCGGCTCGATGCCCGAGGAGCAGCCGGCGATGATGCTGATAGTCCCCGTCGGGGCGATCGTAGTCACGGTGGCATTCCGCCTGCCGGCAGACCCAGGACTCCAGATGCTGCCCGGGAAGTTCGGGAATGACCCCCGCTGTCCCGCAAGCTCCCCGGACGCTTTCACGGCCCCCTTTTCCAGAAACCCGGCGATCCTCTCGCCGAGACGCAGCGCTTCCACCGAGTCATAGGGGATCCTCATCCTGATGAGTAGATCGGCGAATCCCATGACGCCGAGCCCGATCTTCCTGTTTCCCCGGGTCACGGTTTCGGTCTCCTTGAGGGGATAGGGGTTGACGTCAATGACGTTGTCCAGGAAATGGACCCCCGCGTCAATGGTCCGGGCCATCTTCCCCCAGTCGACGTCGCCGTCCCCGGTGACCATCCTCGACAGGTTGATGCTGCCGAGGTTACACGACTCATACGGCAGCAGCGGCTGCTCGCCACAGGGATTGGTGGCCTCGATGCAGCCGAGACCCGGGGTCGGGTTGTGCCGGTTGACCTCATCGATGAAGACGACCCCGGGGTCCCCGCCTTTCCACGCATTTGCCGCCATCTGGCCCCACACGTATCGCGCTCCGAGCTTCCCGACAGCCTCCCGCGTCCTGGGATTCACGAGGCTGTAGTCCTCGCCCTTCTCGACCGCCCGCATGAACGCATCGGTCGCGGCCACGGAGATGTTGAAGTTCGTCAGCGCGCCCGGCCGGGCTTTTGCCGCGATGAACTCCAGGATATCGGGATGGTCGACCCGGAGGATGGCCATCATGGCGCCTCTGCGCTTGCCCCCCGACTTGATCACACCCGTGGCCGCATCGAACACGCCCATGAAGCTGACGGGGCCCGATGCCACCCCCTTCGTGGAGCGGACCACGTCGCCCGCGGGCCGCATGCGCGAGAAGTCGAAGCCGACCCCGCCGCCGCTCTGCTCGATCAGGGCCATGTTTTTGACCGCCGTAAAGATGCTTTCGAGGGAGTCCTCCACAGGGAGGACATAGCAGGCGGACAGGGCCAGGCGGGTCCCGGCCCCGGCGTTAAAAAGGGTCGGCGAGTTGGGAAGGAACTCCAGCCGGCTCATCATCCGGTAGAACTCCCGTTCGGCCTTCGCGACGCCCCCGTCGTACGCTTGATCGGCCGCGGCCACGGCGCGGGCCACGCGCCAGAACATTTGCGACGGCGTCTCGACGATTTCGCCCTGCTCGTTTTTCAGGAGGTACCGCTTCCGCAGGACCTCGAGGGCGTTGACGGTCAGCTTCGGCTCCTCCGCGACGCCCAGTTCCCTCTCCATAGCCCTGATCGCTTCCTTCTTTCTCCGGTAGTCCTCGTATTCCCGGGCTACGGCCTCAAAGCCGCTGCTGCCGAGGGTTTCGACCACCAGGTCCTGGACGTCTTCCACGGACGGGATGCGGCCTTCAAACCGCTCCCCCAGCCGGCGGGCGACCTCGTCCGACACGTGACGGGCGTCGGCCTTGTCGCCCGTGCCCGTGGCCGCCATGGCCTTGAAAATGGCGTTCGTGATCCGGTCCTGTTTAAATTCGACTAACCTGCCGTCCCTTTTCCTTACCCGGGCGATGCTCTCCATGCGGACCTCTGTTCCTGGATAAGCAATAATTATTGTGCGCAGGATAAAAATACGCCGGTAATAAACGTCGGGGCTTTGATAGAAAAGAGACCGGGCACAGGATTTGACACCGGACCCATGGTGTCCGTTGTGCCCGTTGAATCCTTTGTGTTATGTAACGATGTCTTCGAGCCGGTTCTGCTTCAGCGCTTCCTTCAGCTCGAGGCAGTAGCGCCGGCCCATGCTCATGCCGGGGCCGTACTTGAGGTACGAATAGGGCGAGCCGTCCATGAAGGTGTTGGTGCCGCCGTCCTGTCTGGCGCTGATCTCGAAGGCGACGAACTCCAGGTTGTCCGTGCACATGGTCTGGATGCAGAACGCGCCCAGCAGGCCGGGCGGGACCATCTTCTCGGCCACCTCGGCCAGCCGGTCGCCCATGGCGAAGGCCTGGTCGAGCAGCGACTCTCTCGCGACGACGGGGAAGTTGCCCGTGACCACGTAGGTGGGCTGCAGGTTCGCCTCGATCTGGTCTTTGGCCGGTATGCGGACCAGGCCGTCGATGTTCGCCTCGTGACGCCGGTCCATGCCCAGCATCTCGACGGTCTTCGTCAGCGGGGAGTAGAAGTAGTGCATGCAGTAGATGTCGCCCGCCACGTATTCCTCGATGTGTGCCCGTTCCCTGTCCGCCTCTTCGAGCCAGCCCTTCTTGACCATGAGCTTGATCTTCTCGTCGAAGCCCGCCGGGCTGTCCGTCACGAAGTAGCCCCTGCCGCCGCGGGCGCCGGGGAACTTGACCATGCACGGCCGGTCGATCTTGTCGGGACCGTAGATCTTCTGGGGCTTGCGGATGTTGGCCGCCTCGAAAAGCTTCGTGACCCGTTCCCGCTCCGCCTCCCACCTGAGGATGTTACGGTTGCCGATCATGGGCACCAGGAAGTCGTTCTCGATCTTCTCGAGCCCGACGTATGCGACAAAGGAGCCGTGGGGCGTGATGATCGCGTTCATGTCCCTGAGGTGCTGCTGGAACTTGGGATCGTTCACGTCCGCGAACTTGTCAACGATAAGGTACTCGTCGGCTGAGTCAAAGCGCCGGTAGGGGATATCTCTCCCTTTGGCACAGATGGCACAGCGCCGGAAACCTTCGTCTTTAGCCCCCCTGAACACGTGCAGAGAAGAGTGGCTGGCAATCGTACAAACCGTTATTTTTTTCTTATCGTATTTTTTGATGACCTGGTTAATGTCGTCCTTCGTAATGACCAAAGAACCTCACCATTGGTTAGACATGGGTACAGGGATTATATAACTCTAACTTAAACGAATTATAATGATATAGCCGGAGCATGCCGAAAAGCCGCCGAAAAGTAATATATAGTAAGAGCATGTATTGAATAGAAAAATCCAGCGGGAGCTCCGGGTGAGCTACCGGCACGTCACGTAGTTTATCGGCATGCTACCTCGAACTCCGGGAATGGCTAAACGCCGCAGAGAGCCGGCGGATGACCCGGGCCCTGGTCAGGTAACAGGCGATGAGAAACGGGAATGACCATTGTGCATGCCCTGCCGCCGCCGGTGCGTGCGCGCGCGAGGCCGCCGGGGATTGCCCGTTTACAATAATTTTTCTAGGTTCTTCTGCGTTTTTCGGATCTGCGGATTCAATGAAATGGGCTTTGTTTCGGGGGCCTGTCGTACCAGTACTCGCGACGACCGCGACGAAACGCTACGGGCGCGACGTTTCTAAGAATGATAATATAGCGGGTTGTCCATTAACCGTCGTCGCGCCCGTCGCGTTTCGTCGCGAGTATGCAGTCCCGCGTCCTTGCGTTCTCATCACAGGACGCCTGAACGGCAAACCATCAGAGACATCCGGCCACCGCCCTTCGATCGCAACCATGCAGAAGAGTCATTTTTCGTATGAAACGCCGATATGCCTGCAGTACAGGCATAACGATGAAAAACCTGAAAGTCTTTCATACTAAAGACTTTCAGGATTTTCATCGTATATGCCTGTGCAGCAGGCACATCAGCGTTTCATGAGAGTCGGCCGATGACCGGGGCCCTGGTCAGGTAGAGATGATGAAAAAAGGATGACTCCCTTACACCATATCATCAATCCGGGCAGCGCTGCGCGCCAGGGGCGGGAGGGCGGGCCGCGAATTCTTCCGCCGGAAGGCGGGAACGCGACGAGAGCCGGCGCGCAGGCTTCGACATTGCAGGCCTGATCGGCATATGAACACGTTTTTCACGAGAGTCGAGTCGATGACCGAGGTTTTAGTCAGGTGTTAATGACGAAAAACAGGACCGGTCAATCGCCAGTGGCCGATCGCGCGCTTGCGCGCCTGGGGCGGGCAGTTCGAATGGCCCGCCGGAGGCGGCATGCGACAGGTGCCAGCGCGCCCGCCAGATGAGTTTTTCACGAGAGGCGCATAGGAGCCTGCATAGTACGCGCCTTGCGTACCACGACATCCAGCTTATTTTTCGATCCTCGCGATGATGCCCTCGGCGCAGGCGATGCCCATGGCGGCCGCGGGCACGATGCCCCGGGTCACGCCGGCCCCGTCACCGGCGACGAACAGGTTATCGACGACGGCGGTCTCGAAATGATCGCGGGTCTCAGGCCTCACGGCGGCGAACTTGATCTCGGGGGCGTAGAGCAGCGTGGCGTCCGACGCGACGCCCGGCACGACGCGGTCGAGCATGTCCAGGCCCTCGAGGAGGTCGGTGACGACCCGATGCGGTAAAGCCATCGAGATGTCGGCCGGCGTCACGTACCGGAGCGTGGGCTCCACGTAGCTCCGCTTGAGGCGCTCCCAGGTCGAGCGCTGGCCCTTTTTCAGGTCGCCCAGGCGCTGCAGCAACGGCTTCCCGCCGCCGATGGTGCGGGCCTGATGGGCGATGGTCGACCCGTACTCGTTCGTGTTTTCCAGGGGCTCTGTCAGCCCGATCTTCGTCAGGAAGGAGAAGTTCGTGTTGTTCGAGCGGCAGTTCCGCTGGGAGTGGCCGTTGGCGCCCACGCCCGACTCGTACGTGTCCTGCACTACGAAACCATAGGGGCAGGTACAGAACGTGCGGACCAGGTCGTCGTAGGTCGGCGTGTGCATGCGGAACTTGGGGTCCCAGTTAGTCTTGACCGCCTCCTCGTAGACGACGGCCGGCACCTCGACACGGACGCCCACGTCGATGGGCATGTACTTGATGGGGACCCCGAACTTTTTCATCTGCCCCCCGAGCCACGTGCTGCCGGAGCGGCCGGGCGCCAGCAGGACGTAGTCGGCCGGGTAGTGCTTGCCTTTGATCACGACGCCGCTGGCCTTATCGTTCTGCGCCGTGACGCTCTCCACCGTCGTGTTCAGCAAGAATTTGACGCCCCGCTTCTCCATGTCTGCCTTCATGGAACCGATGACTCTGGGAAGCATGTCGCTGCCGATGTGCTTTTGCTTGATCGGGATGAACTCGATGCCGTTGGCGGCCGCGCTCTGCTGCAGGCCGTCCGAGGGGACGTGAGGGACCTCGCCGGGCGCGCCGTGCTCGACGAAGTAGTCGTCTACCATGTCGAACAGCTCCTGGGTCCGCTGCATGCCGATAAAGTCGACCAGGTCGCCGCCGATCAGCGGGTTCAGGTTGAGCTTACCGTCGGACATGCCGCCGGCCCCGCCGACGCCCGCCGTCACGCTGCACGCGTTACAATAGATACAGTCCTTGCCTTTCATGACCTCGCAGGTGCGCCTGCCGATGTCCCTGCCTTTCTCGACGATCGTTACGTCCGCGTGGTCGGCCAGCATATGGGCGGCCAGAAGCCCGGCAGGGCCTGCCCCCACGATGATGACCTTTTGCCTGTTCCCGGCACCTCGTTTCATCCTGATCACTTCTCCCCTTAGGGAGTAAGCGAGATGGTATATATAAATAATGTCTATATCGGGGGAGCTCGATTAAGCTTTGTCTTTTTATGATAAACGGGCAACTATGCATGCCCGAGAACATTAATTATAAAAATTTTTTTTCATTTCATAAAATCTTTGATCGAACGTTCTATGTGAGAACCCCGGAGAGTCTCCCTAGCTCGATTGCTTTCCTTATTTCGAGGGCGATGCGCCTGCCCATGTACATGTTTTCGCCGTATTTCAGGTAGGCGTACGGCGAAGTGCCGATGCCGACGTTGGTCCCGGCCACGATGCGCGCGGAGATCTCGAACGTATGGATCTGCAGGTCGTCCGTGATCACGGTCTCGAGGCAGAACGGCCCGATGATGCCCGGCGGCGCCAGCTTCTTCGCCGTCTCGTGGACCCGCTCGCCCATCCGGATCATCTCCGGCAGCAGGGACTCCCTGACCACGACCGGGATGTTGCCCACGATCGTGTAGGTCGGGTTCGCCCCGATCTCCAGCTGTTCGCTCGCGCTGATCCGCCCGATCGCGTCGACGGCTGACTCATAGCGCCGGTCGATCCCCAGGATTTCTACCTCGTTGTCGATGATCGAGGAGAAGTAGCTCGGGTAAACGTTCACGCCAAGCAGGTACTCCTGCAGGTGAATTTTCTCCTTGTCTTCTTCTTTAAGGAGCCCGCGCCTGACCATGTCGTTGAACTTTTTATGGAACGATTCCGGCGACGCCGCCAGGAAGTAGCCCCGTCCGCCCCTGGCGCCCGGCAGCTTGGCTATGATCAGCCGATCGATGTCTTCCGGCGACTTCAAGGTACAGGGAAGCTTGAGGCCGGCTTTCCGTAACCAGTCCGCCTGCTTTTTACGATCGGCTTCCAGCCGGAGCAGCTCCCGGTTCCCGAACATGGGCACGCGGAGACGGCTGATCAGATCGTCCGTGCTTAAAAAAGCCGTAAACGAGCCGTGGGGGATCAGGATGACGTTGAGCTGCCGGAGCTTCTCCTGGATCCGTTCTTCCATCAGCTCGCTAAAGTCCCGGACGAGGATCATCTCGTCGACGAGGCCGAACTTCCGGTACACGATCGCGTCATTCTCTTTACAGACGCATACGGTCCGGAAGCCCTCCTCTTTCGCGCCCTTGAAGATGTTCAGCGCCGAATGGGAGCCCAGCGTGCCGATGGCGATCTTTTTCGGGTCGTACCTCTCAATGATGTTGCGCATATCGCACTCACGTTAACACATCGGCAAGCTTGCCCGCTTTCATGGCGTTCTTGATCTCCATGGCCACGCGCCTGCCGGGGCCGACCTCCATGCCGTACTTGTACTTCATGTAGGGCGAGGTGGGCTCGACGCACGGGCAGCCCGGGATGCGCGGGCTGACGTCGAACACGTAAAACTTCAGGTCCTTCGTCACGGCGCCCTGTAAGGCGAAGAGGCCGATCATGCCCGGCGGGTACTCCTTCTTGCATGTGTTCACGAAGCGTTCGGCGGCCTCGAAGATCTTTTCCAGCTGGCTCTCGCGCATGGTTGCGCCCATGTGACCGATCTCGATGTTCTGTACCGGGATGTTGAGCTCCAGCTGCTCCTGGGCGGGCAGGTCCAGCACCCCGTCCAGGTCCGTCTGGATACGCCGGTCGAATCCCAGCAGGTCGATCTCGTCGGTCAGGGGCGACCAGAAATAGTTGGCGTTGAACTTCGCGCCGATCACGTACTCCTCGATGATCGCGTTTTCGAGGGCCTCCTTGCTGATGATGCCCTTCTTGATGCGGGCTTTCGATTGTTTCTCGTACTCGGCAGGCGACGCAGCGTAGAAAAAGGCGCGCTCCAGCGTTCGTTCCTTTTCCGTGACCTTGACGATGGACAGGCGGTCGATCTCGTCCGGCGACTTGAAGATTTTCGGCGTCAGGATACCGGCTTTCTGGAGCAGGTAGAGCTGGTTTTTAGGCGTGTTGCGCTCTTCGGTCCTGAGCATCGACCGGTTGCCCAGCAGGGGCACCATGAACTTTTTCTCGATGTTCTCGTACCCGGCGTACACGGAGAAGGAGCGGCTGGGCACGAACACCGTGTTCAGCGAGCTCATTTTTTTCTGGACCCTGTCGCTGATGATGTCGGCGAACTTATCCACGATGATGATGTGATCGAAGAGATTTTTGTAGTACCTGGCGTACGTCTTTTCTCTGCCTTTCTCGCAAACGACTACGGTCTCGAACTTTTCCAGCTTCGCGCCGGAAGCGATCTCGAGAGCTGAGTGTGAGCCCAAAATCCCTATTCTCACCTTTTTTGGGTTGAATTCCCGGACCATTTTCTTCATCTTATCGGTCGTCATGTCGCCTCGCCTGTATCGTTGGTATTTATTGACAATAACCGCTGGTCGGGGAGCGTAAAATAACTTGCGGTTCTGCCAGCCGGGGCATGCCGGGAAGTAAAAGATGACCGGACTGAAAATAAAACGGGAGAAAGCCACGTAAGAGCATTGCCCCCAAAATAAATTACCGCTTTTATTATCGTTACTGGTGAAGGGGCGTAAACGACTTTTATGTGCCACACGGCGCCTCGCGCGCGTAAGCGTGACGATCGCCAGCCCGCCACGGTTTGTCATCCCGGGTTTCCGCGAAAAATGCCATTGATTCGACCGTTTCGAGAACGACAATTATTTCCCTGCATCCCCCGTATAGCCGCGGCGATGGGCCGGTAACCGAACTGACGTCACCCTTACATCTTGTTCCAGCCGATGCAGTCGAGCGCCCGGCGGACCTCGTAGCCGAAATCGAGGTCGGGGTCGTCCAGGCGCCGGAGCAGCGGATCGATCGCGATCGTTTCCCGTATCTGTCCCAGCGCCCACACGGCCTTGCCCCGGACTTTCCGGTCAGGGTCATCGAGACATGCGATCAAGGACGCGACCGCGGATTTATCGCCGATGTAGCCCAGGGCCGTTACCGCAGCCTCCCTGATCCCGGGCCGGGGGTCGCCGAGGAGCCCGATGATCGGCCACACAGCACGCTTATCCCCGGCTTTCCCGAGGGCCCACAGGCAGGCCAGGAGAGCGTCCGGGTCGCGGTCAGTCAGGGAATTGATCAGCTCGTCAACGGCCGGCGCGCCGATGCAGGCGAGGGAATCGGCCAGCGCGGCGGAAAAACGCCGGTTCTCGCTTAATTTTAATGCGCGTACCAGCGGGGGAGCCGCAGGCGCGCCGATCCGCCCCAGGGCACGAATTGCCGCGGCGCGAACCGCCTCTTCCGGATCGTCCAGGCAGCCAATCAGGCAGCCGATCATGCTTTTATCCGCGAGGGCGCCAAGCGCGTTAACTGCGGCGACGCGGACCTCGCTTACCGGATCACGGGCCGCGTCGATCAGGGCG
>MVRA01000070.1 GCA_002067315.1 Methanocella sp. PtaU1.Bin125
GGTAGTACGAATGGCCCGCCGAAGGCGGCATACGACGTATCCCCGCGCGCAAATCGACGAGTTTTTCATAGAACGCCGCGCATCGGTCGCACGCGAGCGCTCGCCCGCCGACGACGATAGCCCTTCCTGATTTTCATTATTCCATACCTGGCCAGAACTCCGGTCATAGGCCGACTCTTGAAAAGAGGCTGTCGCAGGGGTGTCCGGCGGACTATTTGCAGACCCGTAAAAGTCCGTCGTATTATGATACGCAGGGCCTTCCAGCCTGTCGTGAGATATCGATCATTTGTGTTTCTTTTTTACTGTCGTTTTACTGCCTTTCTTCGGCCGGGGTTTCTTTTTGCCCGTCGTCGACGTCATCATGATGGCTGCCGCATGAATGGACATATCCAGTCCATTAGACTCCGAATAATATATCCATTGTGGCCTGACGGGATAATTATTCCCGTTGCCATGAGGTTTATATGCGCTCTGGTGTGTGACATTTTTCTTTAACAGTGATAATTATAAATATGAATACGGATTTATAGCCAGTTGTAGGGGCTATCGGATTGCTGGAGTTAGAGCTACTGATCGATCTACTGCTGATGCTGCTGCTCGGGAAAGTGCTCGGGGATCTCGTCGGTAAGCTGGGCTTTTCGCCCCTGATCGGGCAGATGACCGCCGGCATCCTGCTGGGCCCGATGTGCCTGGGGCTGGTCAATCTCGGCCATGGCCTCGAAATGCTCTCCGGCCTGGGCATCCTGTTCATGATGTTCCTCATGGGGCTTTCGGTCGACTTCGAGAAAGTCATGAAGGAAAACCTCTACCGGGCGTCGACGATGTCTATCTTCGGCGGGGCGCTGACGTTTTTTTCGGCAGTGGTCATCACCATCCTGCTGGGCTTCCAGCTCAACGAAGCCCTGCTCGTCGGCATCGCCTTCATCTCCACATCGACCGCGATCGGCTTCATGGTCCTTTCGGAGATCGGCGATCGGCACAGCAGCGTCTTCAAGACCATCATGGCCGTGGGCACGACGGACGACGTGTTCGCCATGCTGTCGCTGTCGCTGTTCATGTCGTACCTGAACCAGGGCGTGGACATCCAGTCGGCGTTCAAGCTGTTCCTGCTGGTGCTGGGCTTCATCGTGTTCGTGCTCTGGATGGGGCGGCCCATCTCCGAGAAGCTGGTCAAATCGGCGGTCAACCTCTCCGGCGACGAGTCGGTCATCGTCGTATCTCTTATCATCCTCTTCGCAGTCGCCTACCTGGGCAACGGTCTGGGCATCGCTGCCGTAACGGGCGCCTTCCTGGGCGGCACGCTACTGGCGCGGTCGTACCTGTCCTTCAAGATCATTACCCCCAAGATCGAGGCGATCAGCGAGGGCCTGTTCATCCCGCTGTTCTTCACGTATACGGGCGTCCAGATAAACATCCGCGAGATCATATTTTCCGCGCCTGTCGACCTGGTGTTTGTCCAGGTGCCCCTCGACGTCGTCCTGTTCCTGGGGCTGCTGATGGTGGTCATGAGCAGCAAGTTTCTGGGCACGTACGGTTCGGCGCTGGTGGTCGGCGGCTTCAAGGAGCGGGAACGCATCAAGATGGGGCTGGCGATGATGCCGATGGGCGAGTACACGCTGGTCATCGGGCAGATCGGGCTGTCGCTGTACGGGATGAGTGCCATCTACTCGGTGCTGGCGCTCGTCGTCCTGGTCACCTCGGTGATTTCCCCTATCATGATACGGAGGGCCTATCAGGACGGGTGATGCGGCCGGCCTGCGGTTTCACCGTTGCGGTCTCTCCCTGGCCGTCCTTACGCGGCCCGCAACGACCCCGACATCGCCGGCATACTGGCTTATAGCCGGTGCCGGTTGTGACGATCGGAAACCCAAAAATTTATATAGCATATGATTTGGTACCGACCGATGCTTTATATATGATCGGGAACATTTGATTTGAAGACTAAAAATGGATGTGCTATCTTGTATATCCTTATTGTTGGTTTGGGCGGGATTGGCCAGAACCTGGCGAGGATCGCCGTATCTGAAAAACATAACGTCGTCGTCATCGACGTCGATCAGGAGCGCTGCAAGGACATAGCGGCAAAGTACGACCTGATCAGCATACCCGGCGATGCCACCTCGATGGCCGTCCTGGAGGAGGCGGGAATAGCCGAATGTGACGCCGTGATCTGCACGACCGGCAGCGATGCAGTCAACCTGCTGGTCACGCTGCAGGCGAAAGAACGCGGCATCAAGAGCCTGACGACGATCGTCAACGAGCCCGAGCACATCGAGATCTTCAAGCGCATGGGCATCACCATACACAAGAACCCGAGCGCCGTGGTGGCCGAAGACCTGTACAATACGATGTTGCGGCCGACCATCAACGACTTCGTCAGCCTGGCGGGCGGCAAGGCGGAAATCCTCGAGATCATCATCAAGGAGAACTCTCACGCCGCAGGAAAAGCGATCAAGGACCTGGGACTGCCCGCGAACGTGCTGGTCATCGCCATCGAGAGAGAAGACGACGTGATCATCCCTGAGGGCAGCACTCAGATCCAGTCCGGCGATTCTGTCTATGTCTTCGTGAGGAGAAATCTTGTCGACCGCATCTTCAATTTATTCTCAGTTGGAACGCTCGGGAAGTAAATTCGTTGCGTACCGGCATATCCGGATTATCTTAAGCAACCTGACCGGCCTCTTCGCGGTCACGGCTATCCTTATGGCCGTGATGACCGCAATCTCCTTCATGCTGGGCGAGGGCTACGCTGCACCCGGATTCGCAGTCAGCTTCGCGGTCAGCGGCCTCGCGGCCCTGGCCCTCAAGATCGCTTTCCCGGTCCCCGAGGAGCTGGAGCTGCGGCACGCCATGCTGGTCGCGGCGCTGGCGTACCTGATAGTACCGGCCGTGAGCACGATCCCCTTCGTGATGGTCGAGCAGATGTCGGTCCTGGACGCGTTTTTCGAGGCTATCTCCGGCTGGTCCTGCACCGGGCTGACCATGATCACATACCCCGAGCAAAGTACCCACATTATCCAGTTATTCCGCAGCGTGACAGAGTGGATCGGCGGCATAGGTGTTATCCTCCTGATGGTGACCATTCTCATCCGGCCCGGCACCAGTACCTACATCATGTACCAGTCTGAGGCACGGAAGGATAAGATAAAGCCCAGCATCCGGTCGACAATTAATATGATCTGGTTCCTGTACTTCGTGCTCACGCTCCTCGGCGTGGCTCTGCTGGTCATCGCGGGGATGCCGGTCTGGGACTCGATCAACCACAGCATGGTAGCGATAGGCACGGGGGGTTTCTCCGTCTGGTCAGACAGCATCGCTCATTATCAGAGTATACCCATCGAGATCGGCACATTGATCGTCATGATCCTCGGGGCGCTTCCCTTCGTCTTCATTTACAAGTCCGTCAAAAACCCGAAGAGCCTGTGGGCTCTCGATAGCGAGGTCAAAGCCTTCTTCATCATCATCGTGGTGGGCGTTTCTCTCCTCACGATAGAAAATTATTTACAGCACGGTCAGTTCTTCGCGTCGCTGCGGATTTCGGCATACCAGTTCATCTCCGGGCTGACCACGACGGGCCTGTCGACCACTGACATCACCGGCTGGTCGCACTCGGCCCTGGTGATCCTGTCGATCGCAGGCATCATAGGCGGATGCGCCGGATCCACCTCGGGCGGTCTTAAAGTTTCCCGGATCGTGTTCCTGATCAAGGAGTTCGAGCTGTGGATGAAGCGGACGTTGCTTCCCCGCAACGCCATCGTGACCCTTAAGATCGGCAACAAGCGCCTGGCCGAGGACCTGGTCCGGAAAGAGCTGTCCGAGGCGGCGCTTATCTCGTTCCTGTACCTTGTTTCCATTCTGGTCAGCGTGATGATCCTCTCCCATCTGGTCGCTCCCGGCTACGACCTGAGCACGATCGTCTTCCAGGTCTGCTCGGCGCAGGGCAACGTCGGCCTGCAGACGGCCATCTGCTCGCCCGCCATGCACTGGATAGGGAAAGTCCTGTTCATCGTCAACATGTGGATCGGCCGCCTGGAGATCATACCGGTGACGTTGCTCATCAGGTACATGATCAAGGGCTTCAGGATATGAGCGGCGGCCGTTTACTGCCCTTGCTGGCGTCAGTGGCAGCGAAACAAAATCATTAAATACGTTGTCTCATAAGGTTATGCAGTACACGAACCGGGTAGGTGGAAAGGATGTCAGCCAGTGATACGTTTATACTCGAGACATTGCTCACGTTATGTCTTCTGCTCATCGCAGCGAAGGTCGGCGGCGAGATCGCCAAGTATTTTAAAGTGGCCGCGGTCGTGGGCGAGCTCATGGCAGGCATCCTGCTGGCACCGACGCTGTTTGGCGGTTTCCACTTCCTGGGCGTCCAGCTCATCACGGTGAACGAGACCGTACAGGTGTTCGCCGAGCTGGGCGCCGTGCTGCTGCTGTTCCTGGTCGGCCTGGAGACGCGGTTCGCGGACTTCCGGAAAAGCGGCGTCACAGCGACGCTAGTCGCGCTGGGCGGGGTCATCGTGCCCTTCGTGCTGGGCTACGGACTGGTGATCCTCTGGGGCTATCCGCATAACGAAGCCCTCCTTGTCGGCGCCGCGCTGACCGCGACCAGCATCGCGATCACCGTCAAGGTGCTGAAGGACATCGGCAAGTTCAACACCCGGGAAAGCAAGGTCCTGGTCGGCGCCGCCGTCATCGACGACGTCCTCGGCCTGATCGTCCTCGCCATCGTGCTGGGCCTGGTGAAAAGCGGCTCGGTGGACCTGATCGCCATCGCCGAGGTCGGCATCACTTCGGTGGGCTTCTGGCTGGCCCTGACGCTTTTCGGCGTATTCATAGTGGCGAAGGTGATCGACAGGCTCTGCCCGCGCAACGGCTGTACGGTCTACCAGGAGATCGCCCACACGGACGGCACCCGGCACCGAGGCAAGCACTGCGTGATCAAGTGCCACGGCCCGCAGGAGGCCTCCATCATCGCGCTGTGCTTTGGCTTCGCCTACGTGGCGGGGATGGCCGGGCTCGCCCCCATCCTGGGCGCGTTCGCCGCAGGCATGTCCGTAGCTGAAACGAAGATACTGCCGACCATCCAGGAGGTCACCGAGCACATCAATTTCCTGATGGCGCCGCTCTTCTTCGTCGTGATCGGCACCTATGTGAACCTGACCGGGCTGACCGTGAACGCGCTGACCTTTGCGGCCGCGCTGATCTTTCTCGCCATGCTCGGCAAGATCGTCGGCTGCTCGGTACCCATCTACCTGATGCACCGGAACTTCAAGGAAGCGATCATCGTGGGCCTGGGCATGATGTCCAGAGGCGAAGTGGGCCTCATTATCGCGGGCATCGGCGCCACGTCCGGCATCTTTTCGAACGACGTATTCTCGGCCGTCGTCCTGATGGTCGTCGTCACGACCGTGATCACGCCGATAGCGATGACCGCCACCTACAAATGGTTCGATAAGAAGGAAGCCCGGCCGGTAAAACCTGCCGAAAAGAACACCGGGTCGTAATGCGTGAGTTTACCCTTTTCTGAGACGACCGTGGGCCGGCGAGTAAGCGACGCCGGTCTGGATCATTTTATCCACCCACTCGTCGAACTTTTTCCGGGTGATCCCGGAGCGTGAGACCCGGGTCCAGTATTCCTCGACGTCGACGTCCCCGCGGGCGGCCATCTCCTCGAATGTTTCCGTCAGCGTCGCCGTCTGGCCCCGCGCCCGGGTCTGCTTCGCCTCTTCCCGCATCTTCTCGTCGACCTTCGCTTTGTCTTCCCGGAAGCGCTGCCCGTCGATCCTCTGCCCGGTCTCGTTGTCGAGGCCCATGCCGTGGCTCCCGTCGAAGCCCGGGTCTCCGCAGATATGGGCGTTGATGGAGCCCCGCATCGCCTGCGCCTGCCTGAAGTCGTCCGTCGCCAGAAAGACCCTGAGCTTCGCGGCCTCATGCCGCTTGTTGCATGATCGGCATGACACGGTCTTCGCGCCTGGCTCGATGATGAACGGGTTCCGGCAGTCCGGGCAGACCACGACAGCGTATTTAGGCATGGTCAGCTACTTGCTCATGAAAGTATAAAAATATTGATCTGGCGTGATGAAAGTAAAGCGCGAAGATATTTTTCGTATGCATGCCTGTATTTATGATCGTTCCCTGAAGGTCCTGCTATCCGGGTCGGTGGCCGGGCGGCCTCGCGCGCGCAAGAGCGACCGGGCCGGAAGAGTCCCGCGCTGAACGGCCCCGGCCTGCTAAATCCCTGCCTGCCATGGCTCGCGCAGGGTTTTTCTTTGCCCGTCGCAGCAACCGGACAGCCACAGGCGGCTATACGCATTTACTCAGGACGAACTCGGCCAGGGCCCTGCTCTTTGCCCTGTCCGTCATGAGCGTATCGAACTTCGCGACCTCGAAGTCGTAGCCGGACAGGTCGGTAGCGTCCCGCTCGTCCATGATGAAGACGTCCACGATGTCCTTGTAGCACTCGGCCACGCCCTTCGTCGACGGCTCGAACCCTTTCGCCTTCATCAGTTTGGCAGCCGGGCCGCTGACGGGCCGGTCGCCGATGAACGGGCTGACCGCGACCACGAACTTGACCTTGAGCACGTCCCGGACGCCCTCCAGGGACAGGATGGGGCCGATGCTGGTCACGGGGTTGCTCGGCCCGATGACGATGTTTTCAGAGACGTTCAGCACGTCCATGACTTCCGGCGCGGGCACCAGCGGTCCCAGCAGCTTGACGCCTTTGACCTCGGGCTCCCCGTGGAAGGTAATCCAGAAGTCCTGAAAGTGCATGTCTCCCTTATCCGTCTCGATCACGGAGGTCACGTCTTCCTCGCTCATGGGCAGCACCCGGGCCTTGACCTGGAAGATGTCGCACAGCTCCAGCGTCGCTTCCGCCAGCGTGCTCCCGTAGCTCAACAGCTCCGTCCGCAGGACGTGCGTCGCCCGGTCCTTATCGCCGATCATCAGCTCCTCGAAATGGCCCATCGCCTTCAGCGCCTCGTGCGTGGCAAAAGTATCGCCCCGGATGCCCCACCACTTCTCCGCGTCGATCACGTCGGCCAGGGTGTAGAGCACCGAGTCGATGTCCGGTGTGACCTTGTTGTTCGAGACCCAGATGTCCTCGGCCGTGTTCACCACGACGGCCATGTCTTCGCTGTCCTTGAAGCCCCTTAGCAGCTTGGGGGTGCCTGTCCCGCCCGATAAAACCGTAAGCATCGTATTATGATTGGCGGCAACGTTAATAACATTTCACTCATTTCTATGTATGATGCAGCTCGACCGCAAGCTTTTGAATCAGGAAGCCGATCGAAAGCTGTTTCATCTCGCATGGGCCATCTATCCGCTGTTATATTACTTCGGGTATCCCCGGGACGGCATGATCCTTCTCACGCTGGCTGCGATGGCCATCTGGGCGGCCGTGGAGGCCGCACGGAAGCTGGGACATAACTGGGTCTCCGAGGGGCTGATGCGGGAGCACGAGCGGAAAGGCATGGTGATCGGGGCGTTCTTCCAGATCACGTCATTCTTCCTCGCCGTGCTGCTCTTCGATAAGCCGGCGGCGGTCCTGGCGATGATGTTCTGCTGCGTGGGCGATTCTGTCACCGGCGTCGCCGGCGCTTTACTATATGGCATCCTCGGGACTGGAAAGACGCTGATCCGTGACTACTCTCCCGTGCGGCTGCCGTTACACCCGGCTTCGATCATCAAGGACCTGCGATTTGCCCTGTGGCACAGGAAATCCCCGGCACTCATGGCCGTCATGTTTTTTGCCTGTGTCGCGACCGGTCTCGCCGTTTACCCGGCCGCCGCCCTGACACTGATCGTTGCCGGGGCGGCCGGCGCCGTCGTCGCGGACGGGTTCGCCTGGCGCTTCTTCGGCCGCACCGTCAACGACGACCTGAGCATCACCCTCGCCGCCGGCGGGGCCATGTCGCTACTTGCCCTTATGTAGTAAAGCCCGGCGTCCTCTGGCAAACGAGCGGCCTCCCGCGCACACGTGCCCTAAAGCGAGAGAAGGGCCGTTTTTCCGGCCCGTTACCACCGCACCTTTTTCTTGCCCAGCGCGACGGCGATCACGTTATGGAAATACTGGAGCGGGAAGGTCATGATAATGATAACGAGCATGACGGCGGGGGTGAAGCAGGCGGCGAACCAGCCCGGGCTGACCATGAAGCAGAGCACCCACGCTCCGAGGACAAAGTCGAGCTGGTCGGCGACCGGCCACCGGGCCCCGCCGGGGATGCCAAGGCGGCGCTTGAAAAAGCTCTTTACCGCGTCGCCCGCGAGCGCGCCGAGGGGCAGTGCGACGATGGCGGCAGGCGGCATCGCGAGGAACGGGTAAGAGGCAGCGGTACCGGGCAGGTACGGCGCTAACGAGGGCGCGATCACGGCCTGCAGGACGGCGACGGCCATTCCTCCCAGGGTCCCGAGGACGAAACCGTTCACTGTCTTATGATCGCCGAGGACGCGTTTTCCGTCGAAAAAAAGCCTGCCGCCATCCAGCGGCCTGCCCCCGCCCAGCAGCGTCGCGAAGTTATTGGCCATGTACACCGGCAGCATGATCCAGACCGCTACTATCAGGATGTCGAACAGAGTGAATCCCTACCAGTAATTAGGTAAAAGATACATGAAGCTTTTTATATCCCTCCCTATTAACCGTGTGTTTTTTAACCAATGAGGGCAGAATCATCTTACGATTCATGTCGGGGGGACGGTAGGGCATATGGTGATTGCCAGGACCCGGTGCCCGGCATATTTTCGTTGAGGGGCGTTTCGATGAATCCACGACAAATACTGGTAGCGATTGCGGCACTTGCGCTGGTCGCGGCGGTGAGCGGATGCATCTGCTGCTGCGGTATCGACGGCATGTTCAGCAAGCTGAAGGGTTCGGTCAACAAGATCAATTTCCCGGACAAGATCAACCTGAACGGTAAGGCGTTCGATAAGCTCTACAGTAAAGAGTACCTTGACCCCGAATCGGTCAAGGCAGGGCTGAAAAACTTCGCCAACAAGCTCGGCTACGAGACCGGCGGAGACATCTCCAGCTCCATCGACAGCCTGATCGACGCTTCCGGCATCCGGCAGTACAAGTCGTTCAAGTACTCCGACGGCACGGTGAAGGGCGTCTTCGGCGGCCTGGTCGGCAAGACGGACTCGCCGGTCCAGACGGCCGTCGGCTTCGAGGCGATGAAGGCGGCGGCCAATGCCGCGCTGCCCACGGCCAACGACCCCGATGAGAACACCGGGCGGGTGCAGGACATCTCGTCCGGCGGCAGCTCCAGCATCGGCGACGGTGGCGAGCGGTATATCTCGCAGGTCGACGGCATGGACTGCTATTTCGTCTGCGTGAAGTACAGTAACACCTACGTGATGGCCTATTCCTTCGAGTCGTTCGCGGCCGCGGAGGCCGCCGCGCAGATGGCCATCAAACAGATCGACGAAGCCGCTGCGTCGTAGATGCCCATGAGACTGCCCGGCCTGGCGAACCTGATCACGGGTGCCAGGCTTGTCTTTATTTTTCTGGCCGCGCTCTGTATCATAGCCTACACGCCGGATCGGGACTATTACCGCTGGGCGGCCGTCGCGCTGGTCGTTGGCGCCATCGTGTCCGACATCCTGGACGGCAAAGTCGCCCGGTGGCTGAAGCAGGAGAGCTACATCGGCAGGCTGATGGACGCGGCCGCCGACGCGGTCGGCTTCACGCTGGGCTTCGTCTTCCTCTACTTCTTCGACCTGGGCATGCGGTTCCCCCTGTGGTTCGTCATCGTCGTGGTCGGGCGGGAACTGGCCGTGTACGGTCTGTTCCTGGCGCTCGTCATCCGGAAGCGGCGTATAGAGAAGAGGCCCTCAGCCATTGCGAAATGGAATACGCTGTTGTTGGCCCTCTGCATTCTGGCTCTCCTGCTGCGCTTCGACTATTCGTGGGCGCTGTGGGTCGTGGCGGCCGCGACGACGCTGATCAGCGGCGCGGAGAACGTCCGGGCAGCGATCGATGCTATCAGGGTGAATAACGCCAGTGAAGCTTGTATTTAGACACAGTGTTGCCGCGGGCTTATCCGGGAGGTAGATGTATCGATACTTTGTTTATATCAGCCGTCACTCAGCACAGAGTTCGCAGAGTATACCAAGTCCGATCGGAAGATGTTCCATGAAAATTTCCCTTGTACAGGCTATGCGACCCCTGTCACGCTCGCCAAGAGCGCCAGGTAGCCAAGGGCGCCAAGGATTTCTATATGCCTATATGTGTATTTTCTTATCCGTCCTTGGCGCTCTTGGCCCCATGGCGCTCTTGGCGAGCGTGACAGGGGTCGGATTGCATGGACAAGTCCAAATTTTCATTAGCCTTAACATGAAAACACCCATTTATCATATGCCGAGTACTCTGTGTACCCTGTGGACTCTGTGTTTGTTACCTTATCAGCCGGTACAAAAGATACAGGAATGACTGTCCTGGATAGCTATTAATAAAGGCTTATACAAACAGGAAAGCTTACAAGGTATATACATGATCAAATCGGAAGATGTAAAGAAGAAGGCGAAAAAGCTGGGCGCCGACTTATGCGGTATCGCCTATGTCGACCGGTTCGGAAGCGCGCCGGAAGGGTTCCGGCCGACGGACGTCTACCCGGCCTGCAGGTCGGTCATCGTGGTGGCCAGGCGGCTGCCGCCGGCGATCTTCGAGGCCCGGAGCCGGTCGCCGTACTCGATGGTGAGCGAGACCGAACGGGTGCAGGCGCTGGACACCGTCGCCGTCGAGCTGTGCAACTGGCTCTATGACCACGGCGTTAATGCCTTGCCGGTGCCATCGGACGCCCCGTACGATTTCTGGGATCCGGTCCGGAAGCAGGGCAGGGGAATTATTTCTCTGAAGCACGCCGCCGAGCTGGCGGGCCTCGGGCGGATCGGGAAGAACACGCTGCTAGTCAACAAGAAGTATGGCAACATGATCAACTTAGGGGCCGTGCTGGCCGATGCCGATCTGCGGCCGGACCGGCCGGTAAAAGAGACGTATTGTATCGCGGGCTGCCGGAAATGTCTCGATGCGTGCCCGTCGGGGGCGCTCGACGGTGTCACCGCCGACCAGAAGCGGTGTCGTGAATACACTTATCGCCCGAACAGGCGGGGACAGGAGATCGTCTGGTGCTCTGAGTGCCGGAGGGTCTGCCCGCGTTCGTCCGGGGTGTGACCCGGCCCATTTTTTCTCGCCACGGCACAGGTAAACGAAATATAGTATCAACGCCATTTTAGACTATATGAGCCCCATCAGGGACCCGATCCACGGCTACATCGAGATCAGGCCCTACATCGAGCGGCTGCTGGACACGAGGATCGTCCAGCGTCTCCGCAACGTCAAGCAGCTGGGCTGGACGAACCTGGTGTACCCCGGTTCGAACCATTCCCGTTTCGAGCACTCGCTCGGGACGTACTACCTGGCCAGCCGCCTGGCATCGGAACTGTCGGAACAGGAGCGGATGGAGATCGAAATCTCCGCGCTGCTGCACGACATCGGCCACGGCCCGTACTCGCACGATTGCGAGGAAGTGATCGAGAAGTACACTCGCCGCAGCCATACCGACGTCAAATTTTTGCTGGAGAAGGAAGAGATCGCGGCCATTCTCGACGACCTCGGGATACCGCTGGCCACGATCGCCGGCCAGATCGAAGGGAAGACCCGGGTGGGCCAGATTGTCAACGGCACGCTGGACGTGGACCGGATGGACTACCTGCTCCGGGACGCATATTATACGGGCGTTTCTTACGGGATGGTCGACGTCGAGCACCTGCTTCGGAACATCCGCTTCCACGACGAGACGATTGTGCTGAGCCACCGGGGGCTGAAGTCGGCGGAAGCGCTGCTCATGTCGCGTTTTCTCATGTATCCGTCGGTCTACAACCACCACGTGGGCCGCATCACGGGCGCGATGTACTCCGGCGCGCTGGAGTCGGCCATCGAGAGCCTGCAGCTCGACCCGTTCGAGCTACAGCTCATGGACGACTACGAGGTCAACGTGCGCATGCGGAACATGGAAGGCTACCCGGGCGACATCATCCGCCGCCTGAACAGCCGGAACCTGTTCAAGCGCGCGCTGTACGTGGGATTTGACGTGGTGGATAAGACGATCGTCCGGTATTCCAAGGCGCACCGGGAGATCGAGACCGAGATCGCCCGGCTGGCCGGAGTGGACCCGGGATACGTGATCGTCGACATCCCGAAGGTGCCGGAGTTCCGGGAGCGCAACACCAAGGTGCTGATGGAGAACGACCAGCTGAAGTACATCGACGATGTGTCCAGCGTGGCGCGCATCGTGGAAGAGTCCTACGTGGACGACTGGCGCATGGGTGTATACACCCTGCCCGATTACCGGGAGCGTGTCGGGAAGATCGCCCGGGACTACTTCAACGTGGAAAAGACCGCCCGGCAGAGCAAGCTCGAGGTCGTATGAACGAGGTCGTATTGAAAAAGGCCTCCGGCCGCATCGAGGTGACGCTGAAAGCGATCCGCATCGGGAAGGACCTGCTCGTCGTGATCACCGGCGGGGCGGGCCACATCGGCGCGGTCGGCGCCGGGACCAACTGCGGCGGAATGGCCGTCTCGTCGGTCATGACTACCCCCGGCCACCGGGACGACCGCATCGCCAAGGACGCGGCGGAAAGGATATCGAAGAAGCTCGGCTGCAACTGCGCCGTCATCGCCGGCGTCCACTATGACGGGATCACCGCGCAGGAGATCAAGGACGTGCTGATCCTCAGCAGCACGCTGGTCGACGAACTGGAGGGAGCGTTACGGACCGAAGGATAGTAATCGGCATCACAGGCGCCAGCGGCGTACAGTACGCCATCCGGCTGCTGGAGGTACTGAACGGCAACGTGGAGACACATCTGATCGTCTCGAAGCAGGGCCGGGAACTCATCGAGTACGAGTCGGCCGTGCCGCTGGACCGGGTGCTCAAAGAGGCGACGTTCCACTACGCCGACGACGACTTCATGGCCCCCGTGGCCAGCGGCTCGTTCCGGTTCGACGCCATGGTGATCGTGCCCTGCACCATGAAGACGCTCTCGGCCGTCGCCAACGGCTATGCGGATACGCTGATCAGCCGTGCCGCCGAAGTGACGCTGAAAGAGGGCCGCAAGCTCATCCTGGTCCCGCGCGAGATGCCGCTGAGCCTGGTGGACCTCAACAATATGGTCAGGGCCAAACAGGCAGGTGCCGTCATCATGCCCGCGTCCCCGGGCTTCTACAACAAGCCGAAGACCATCGACGACCTCGTGAACAACGTGGTCAGCCGCATCCTCGACCAGGCCGGCATCGACAACGAGCTCATCCAGCGCTGGGGCGAGCCTGCGAAGAAAAAGAGCACACTGCCGTCGTCAGGGCATAAGATTGTACGCTGAATAATTGGCAAGCGTAGCGGAACGCCCGGTACAGTAAACGGCCGCAGAGAACGCAGAGGGGCGCGGAGACCGCAGTTTCATTTTTAATTTTTAGTATGTCATATCTAAAAATGAAACTGCGCTCTCCGCGCCCCTCTGCGGTCTCTGCGGTCTTTAACCGCGCCCTGCGTGCCGGTGCGCATGATTAATAAAAAGGGGATGTCGCGCTTATTGTTTTACGCGGCAGGCGGGGCATTCAGGATTGGGCGCGATCTTGAGTTCGTGGAACTCCATGTATTCCCCATCGTAGACGAGCAGCCGGTTCTCCAGCGTGCTGCCGATGCCGAGCAGCACTTTGATCGCCTCGGTCGCCTGTATCGTGCCGATCACGCCGGGCGTGGTGCCGAGCACGGGGAAGGTCTCCTTCGGCGGGGCCTTCGGGAAGATGCATTCGAGGCAGGGCGTCCGGCCGGGGACGAGGGTGGTCACCCTCCCTTCCAGGCCCCAGATGGAGCCGTATATCATCGGGATTTGATGGTATAGCGAGGCCCGGTTGAGCAGGTAGCGGGTCTCGAAGTTGTCCATCGCGTCCATGATGACGTCGCAGCCCTTCGTCAGTTCCAGGACGTTATTCCCGTCGATGCAGCCGTTGAAGGGCTCGACCGTGATCGAAGGGTTAATCCGGACCAGCTTCTCGTAGGCGCTTTTTACTTTATCTTCACCGACGTTGTCGTCCCAGTGTAAAATCTGCCTGTTCAGGTTGCTGAGGTCGACGACGTCCATGTCCGCGATGACCAGCCTACCGACGCCCGCTGTCGCCAGGTAGGTCGCGATCGGGCTGCCGAGGCCGCCGCAGCCTGCGACAAAAGCAGTCGCGCCTTTCAGCTTGCGCTGGCCTTCCTCGCCGAAACCGCGGATGCGCATCTGGCGGTCATATCGTGTCCTGTCGTAGTCATTCAGCTCGGGCGCAGGCATATAATATAGTATCCGCCCATTGGATTAAATAATCATTGCCGGAGCCATGCGCCGGGTATAGCGAGGACAGAGAAAGACTTATCGTATACCGTTCCAGATGTAAACCGCCGCTTTCGATTGATCCGGAAGGCCGTGAATCCGCCATGATGACCATCGACTCGCTTTACCGGGAAGAGGACGGACGCGTCCTTATTGAGATGAAGTTATCCTCGGTGATCCAGCTGTTCAACACGTTCGACCCCGCGCCGTTCCGCGAGAAAGAGCTGGATTCCAACGCGGAGCACTATATCGTCGAGATCGTCAAGGACTTTCCCGGAAAAACAGAGTTCAAGATCGTCTTTTATCTCCCGGAGGGGACCTATGACACAAAAGAGGCGCTGGATATCCCGAAGGCCATCCGGGCCCACTTTGAATATAAGACGCTGACGCAACGACGGAAGTTCCGGGAGCGTTACATCTTCGGCCAGTTCGCCCTCGTCGTCGGGATCTCGTTCCTGGCGATCGCGACAGCCGCCAGCCTGGCCATCGACCGGTATTATGGCAGCTATGCTCTCGGCAGTCTCATCGCCACCGCCCTCGAAGTCACCGGCTGGGTGGCCATGTGGGAACCGGTCACGGTCTTTCTTTACCAGCTCTGGCCCATCGTCAAGGAGAGAAAACTGTACGAGAAGATCAGCCGGACCGAGATCGATATCCGCCCTTATCAGAAGGATTTAGCCGCGGCGCCGGAGCCTTTAACGGTGTGCCAGAAAGCCAATCCCTGAACCGGCCGTCCCGGGCTGGCGAAGTTTTTTACTGTCACCCCTGGACGATACAGGACGTTACCGGGAACCGTCGGGCGGCCTCGCGCGCGCACGCGTGACCGGCCCGGGGGGTCTCTTATCTTCGGCCCGGAAGTGTATCTAACTGAGAGCCCGGCATGGCACGCATCAACCGGCCTGGCCTGCCACGTGTCCAGGCGGGATAATGCCACTGTTTAAAGCCTTTTAGAAGTGACTAAGAAAAGGGTGCCAATAGCCAGGATCAACCGGCTATTGGAGTATTGCACTGGTGCTCAAGCCAACGTCCG
>MVRA01000071.1 GCA_002067315.1 Methanocella sp. PtaU1.Bin125
CCCATCCCAGCAGCCTCTTCGCCTTGCCGATATCCGGCCGCCGCTGCATCGGATCGTTCTCGGGCAGCGGTTTAAACACGATCTCCGAGCTGCTGCCAGTAAACGCCTTGATCTTTTTGGCGAACTCCAGCACCGTCATCTCGATTGGATTCCCGAGGTTGACCACCTCGCCCTTCGTATCGGCGTGCATCATGAGGTAGATGCCCCGGACCAGGTCGGAGACGTAGCAGAAGCTCCGCGTCTGGCTGCCGTCACCGTAGACCGTCATGGGCCTGCCGGCCAGCGCCTGGGTGACGAAGTTGGGCACCACCCGGCCGTCGTCCAGCCGCATTCGCGGCCCATACGTATTGAAAATGCGTATGATCCGGCCGTCCAGCCCTTGATGCCTGACATACGTCATGGTCAGCGCCTCGGAGAACCGCTTGCTCTCGTCGTAGCAGCTCCGGGGCCCGATCGGGTTCACGTGTCCCCAGTAGGTCTCCGGCTGGGGGCTGACCTCGGGGTCGCCGTAGCATTCGGAGGTCGACGCCATGAGGAACCTTGCCTTTTTCGCCAGCGCCAGGTTGATGAGATTGTAGGTGCCCAGGCTGTTGGTCATCATGATCTCCACCGGCTCGGTGGCGAAGTCGACGGGCGAGGCCCGCGAAGCGAGGTTATAGACGAAGTCGACCTCTCCCCCGATCTCCAGCGGCTCGCGGATGTCGTGGCTGATGAATGAAAAGCGTTCGCTATCGTCGCCCAGCAGCCCTTCGATGTTTACCTTCCGGCCGCTGCCCAGGTTGTCCACGGCGATGACCCGCTCCCCCTTGCCGAGGAGGTATTCGCAGAGATGCGAGCCGATGAACCCGGCGCCCCCTGCCACAAGTGATGTCCGCATGATATTCACCTAGAATTCTATCGTCGACGAGTCGCCGATATTGAGCGTGTTGGACTTTCCGGACAGCACCACGCCGTCGCCCACGAGCGACGACCGGAGCATCATGTGCCGGATCTCCGAGTGCAGCCCCACGATGCTGTCCTCCACGATGGAGCTCCTGATCGTCGATCCGTCAGAGATCGATACGTTCGGCCCGACGATCGAGTTCTCGATCGTGACGTTCTTCCCTATTGATACGGGCTCGATGACGATGGAATGATCGATCCGCTTGCGGGAGGGCTTTTGCTCCGACAGCAGCAGCCGGTTGACCTCCAGCAGCGACTCCGGCCGCCCGCAGTCGTACCAGCTGTTGACCTCGAACGTATGGTAATCCGCCCCGTTCTCCACGGCCTTCTGGAGCGCGTCGGTCAGCTGTATCTCCCCGTTCGTGTGGCTTTCGATGACCTGCTCAAGCGCCCGGAACAGGCCCGGCGAGTCCTCGATGAAGTACACGCCGGCGATGCCCAGCCGGGACGACGACCGCTTCGGCTTCTCCACCAGCTTCTTGACCCGGCCCTGGTAATCGGTAAAAACGATGCCGTAGTGCCGGGGATTGTCGATCTCCTTCACCCCGATGGAGCCCGAGCACTGCCCGTTGCACCGGTGCAGCTCCGCGAACTCCTTATAGCCGCCCTTGAAGATCATGTCGCCCAGCGCGATCATCGCCGGGCTGTCGCCGACGGCTTCCCGGGCCACGTAAATCGAGTGGCCCAGGCCCAGCTGCTGTTCCTGGGTGACGTAGCTGATCCGCCTGAACTTCCTGCGATAGTTCTCGTTGACATAATCGATCAGGCGCTCTTTCATGTACCCGACCACGATGACGACCTCTTCCGGCTTCAGGTCGATCGCCTTGTCGAGGATGTGCCCGATGATGGGCTTGCCGGCCACGAAGACCATGGGCTTCGGCTTGGTGTACGTGTGCGGGTACAGGCGCTTTCCGGCCCCTGCGGCGGGTATCACGATCTTCATGTCGTGGCTCCTTACCATTTATAACGGAATAGTGCATCGTGAGTATATACGCTTATCGGCACCCTCGACAAGCCTCAAGTCGCCAAGTTTCCAAGAGAAGAGTCCAAGGCGCCACTGTAGAAACTAAGAGGCGCCAAGTCGCCAAGTGTATTTTTTTAGTTTCAAGTCGCCAAGTTTCCAAGAGAAGAGTCCAAGGCGCTAGGCGTCCAGGAAGAGCCATCAAGGGGCCAGGAAGAGGCGCCGGGGCTCCATTCATTTTTAAAAATTTTTTAAGTGATTAAAAACCCAGCATTTTATCGATAATAGCCTGGCTCCTTGACGACACTTCTTGAAAACTTGGCGACTTAAAACTAAAAAAAAGACTTGGCGCCTTGGCGTCTCTTAGTTTCTACAGTGGCGTCTTGGCGCCTCTTCTTGGACACTTGGCAGCTTAGCGGCGGCCGTATTTGCGGTACACGAGCACCAGCCCGCCCAGGACGAACAGGATGATCGCCCCGCCGATATACGGGATGTAGGAGTCGACGGTCACCGTGATCCGGTAGTTCTTCTCCTTGCCGATCTGGTCGCTGACGGCTTTGATCGTTATGTCGTAGTCGCTGGCGACGATGTTACCCGGGGGCGTCACCTTGACGGTGAACTTCTGGGTGTTGCCCGCGGTCAGGCTGGCGGTCTTGTTCGGCGAGACCTGGACGGTCCAGCCGTCCGGGGCGTCGGTCTCCAGGTACAGGTTGGTGAGCGCGGTGCCGCTCCCGCTGTTGGTCACGTACACCTCGATGTTGAACGGCTGGCCCGGCTTCGCGTCGTAGCCCTGCTTCGCGCTCTGCATCGTCATGCCGACCCCGCTTTTCAGCCTGAGCATGAAGTCCTTGCCGATCGTGTTTCCACCCGGCTCGGTCACCACGGCTGTAAAGTTGTAGTCACCGGCCGACACGCTGTACGGCGGGACGATCTCCAGGACCAGGCTCTTGTCCCCGCCGGCGGGCACCACCGTCTCGGACAGCTCAACGGTGCTGCCCGCGCTTTCCTTGAACTGGTAGTACCAGTTCTCCGGGAGCCCGAAGGCCGACAGCCGGTAGATGTTCTCCTGGGTCTGGAGGTTCTTGATCCGGATGTCGTACGTGATCTTTTCGCCGATGGACGCGATCTTCGAGGAGACCGGGGCGTATACGTCCGCCGACTGGTTCACACTCGTGATGTAGACGTACATGTCGATGCTCTGGCTGTCGACCGTGGCAGTGATCTTCTTCTCCCCGACGCCGGTCGCTCCCGTGGTCTTCACCTCGAGGTTGATCGTCTTTGAGGACATGCGGGGAACGTAGAGCTTGTACAGTCCCTTGTCCCCCGAGACGAACCGCAGGGCCCAGCCCGTGCCGCTGGAGGCGGCCAGGGTGTAGGTCTTATCCTCGTTGTCGTTGTTCTGGATGGTGATCGGGAAGATCACCGTATCGCCGGCCAGCGCCTGCAGTCCGGGGGTATCGCAGGTCAGCCGGGTACCCCCGGGGGTCGGCGTCGGCGTGGCCTCGGAGTCCGAGGGTACGGCGATCTCCACCCATATCTTATCCGAGGTGCGGTTGATCGCGGACACGTAAACCCGGACAAGGCCGTCATAGTCGGCGAGGTTGCCTTCGCCGATGTTCAGCACCCGGGTCTGGTGGCCGGCCGAGCTGATCGTGACGTGCGCATAGGCGCTGTCGTCGGTCAGGTCGAACCGGATGAAGCAGCCGTTGTACGTGTGCGTGCTGCCGTTGCCCACTTCGCCTGTCAGTTTGGGGACCCAGCTGCTGGCGGCGGCCGGGGACGCGATCATGGCCAGCAGGCCGCACAGGGCCACGCAGGCGATCGCCAGGCAGATGCTATGCTTGCTCAGTCTCATCGGATATCAGTCCTCAGGAACTTGACGTAGGCCACCCCTAAGGCAGCGATAATCTCGGCGACCAGGGCCAGGATGTTCATCCACACGGAGCCCAGCGCGGTCAGCACGTTCGTCTTCTCGTTCCGGTAGTACGGGCTGATCTTGGAGTCCATCAGCAGGGGCCGGATGTTGATCGACGTGTCGGATATGAGCGCCTGGGCGATGTGGTTCTGGAAGTTGGTGATCGGCGAGATGGCGTCGAAGACGCTCTGGACCAGCATCTGCCGGTCCCACCACTTCTGCCATTCACTGTTGTCCCAGATCGGGCCGGGCGGCACGGGCTCCGGCTCCTTGATCGGCTCTATCGTCGGGGCCGGCGTCCCGTCCGGTGGGGTGGAGCTATCGACAGGCGACGATCCTGAGTCGCCGGCCGTGGCGCCACCCGCGACAGGCGCGCTCTTGACCACGATCTCGTCTTCCGCCGCGCCGCGGTAGACGATCGGGCCGCCGTAGTCCGGCGCGGGCCCGACGATGAACGACACGATCTGGGGCGAGAAGTTCGAGAGCCCGGCGAGGATGACCACCACGCCGAGCGTGAACATCACCGCCATGCTCGAGTTTTTCGCCAGCGTCGAGGCCGCCATGGCCACCGCGAAGAAGGCCACGCACACGCCCAGCGCCATGACGTAGTACGCGGTGATCCGGAGCAGCTCGTCGGCCGTCGGGATCACGGAGAAGAACAGCATCACGGCGATCGTGATCAGGAGCGTCGCCCCCATCGCCACCGCCAGCACGCTGATGGCCGCGATGGTCTTGCCGTTGATGACCGAGTCCCGGTACACCGGGTGAGAGAGCAGCGACTTCAGCGAGCCCTCCTCCTTCTCCCGGGTGATCAGGTCGAACCCGAGGGCGATCGCCAGCAGGATGCAGATCCACACGAAGTACTGGTTCATGGTGTAGAAGATGGTCATCACCGACGGCATCCAGGGATTGAGCATCGAGTCGAGCTGGGCCTGCAGGCTGTCGATCAGGTCCTGGGAGTCGCCCCGGGCCTGGGCCGCCTGGATCTCCTGCTGGAGCCGGGCGATCTCCTGCTGGTACCAGTCCTGCTGCTGGTTCTGCTTGTACATATCGAGTGTCTTGTTGTACTGGTCCATCCCGGTGCCTATCGAGTATATCGAGAAGAGCAGCAGGATGGTGAAGATGACGATGAACCGCTTGCTGGTGACGTGGTCCCTGAATTCCTTGCCGGCGACGATTAGCTCCGGTCTCATGATGTCTCACCCCTGTAGATGGTCTCGAGGAACAGGTCCTCGAGCGACTTTTCGACCAGGGTCAGCTCCTTGACGCGGATGCCGCCCCTGAACAGCTCCTCGGAGATGTTCTCCCGGATGTCGGCGGACGCGCTCACGACCGCGCTCCCGTTGTTATAGACGGCGCTGACGATGCGGGGGTCGCTCAGCTTCGGCATCGGGCTGCCGGTCACCTGGACCTTGATGGTAAACTCGTCGTCCTTCCGCATCCGGTGCCGGATCTCGTCCGGGGTGCCGTGGGCGACGATCCTGCCTTTCGAGATGATGCCGATGGTGTGGCACACGTGCTGTACCTCGCCGATGATGTGCGATGAGAAAAAGACCGTCTTCCCCTTGCCCGCCAGCTCCCTGATGATTTCCCGGAACTGGATGACGCCCTCGGGGTCCAGGCCGTTCGTGGGCTCGTCCAGGAACACGTACT
>MVRA01000072.1 GCA_002067315.1 Methanocella sp. PtaU1.Bin125
CTGTAGCGCATCCAGCTTCCTCGTGCCGGCCAGCACCCCGGAGAGCCTGACGTCTGCGGTCTGCGTCCCGCCCGGTGCGGCGAGCATGACCTGAAAAGTTGAGCCCATCGCCTGCTCGTCCGACTTCCCGTGCCGCTTCGCTGTCTCGATCACGGCCACGGCGCGATACCTCTGCTTGATCAGCGCAACCATGCCCTCTGTCGACAGCGTTTCCTTGACCTTGCAGGGCTGGTTGATGATATAGTCCACGCCCAGGCGAACTCCCAATTTTATAATATTCCCGCCGCGGGCAGATAAAACCGCCTGCCGCTGTCGGCAGGAGCGGGCTTCAGCCCCGCCGCGAGAGCATCGTGCGAATCCGCGGGAACCCCGCGCCGGACCGGCTCTTTCTCGCCCGGGCCGCGACGGCCATGTCGTAGACCTGCAGCAGCTTCTGCGTGGTCCGCTCCAGCGAGTGCTCGGCCGCCGTGTTAAGCGCGCCTTCCTTCAGCCGTGCCCTCAGGCCGTCGTCGGTCAGTATCATGATCAGGCGGTCGGCCAGCGCCGTACTGTCGTCCGGCCGGAACAGGAACCCGTTCTCCCCGTCGGCGACTGCGTCCGGTATCGCGGCGGCGTCGGCCCCGACCACCGGGATGCCCGTCGCCATGGCCTCCAGGACAATGAGCGACTGCGTCTCCACCGGCGAGTTGATCGCCAGCACGTCGGCCGCGGCGAAGGCCCGGGGGAAGTCGGCGTCGCTCACGTAGCCGGTGAAGACCACGCTGCCCTCCAGCCCGAGCTGCCGGACGCGGCCCTCGAGGAACGCCTTCGCCGGCCCCCGGCCGACGATCATCAGCTTCGCGCCGGGGACGCGCTCGAGCACCCGCGGCATGGCGTCGATGACGCCTTCGATCCGCTTCTCGAAGCTCAGCCGGCCGCCGTGCATGATCACCGGCGCGTCGCCGAGGCCGTGCTTCGCCCGGAACTCGTCCCGCCCCGCCTGCCCGTACCGCGACAGGTCGATGCCGTTGGACACGGGGATGATCGGCCGGCCCTTCACCTGCAGGTACCGTGCCGCCGAGGGCGCCGGCACGATGACCACATCGCAGCGATTATAGAACCAGTCCTGGTAGTACTTCGCGATCCGCTTGAGCATCCGCTGGCTGAGCCGGGAGTTCTTTGCGATGTACATCACGTACTCGTCGATCGGCGTATGAAACGTGCCTACCAGCGGCAGGCCCAGCCGCATCGCCGTCATCCAGGCGCAGTAGCCCATGAGGAACGGGGTGTGCGCGTGCACCACGTCCGGCCGGAACTTCACGGCCGCCGTGACCGGGTGGAGCACGTCCACCGAGGCTTCGAACTCGGGATACGGCAGGAACGTGAACGCCCGGTACCGCCGGACCTCGGCACCGTCCATCGTGGTGACGCCGGGCTTTTTGCCCGAGGTGAACACCGTCACGACGTGGCCCAGGCCCGTGAGCATCCGGTCATAGTTACGGACGGCGTTGACCACACCGTTGACCTGCGGGTAGAACGTGTCGGTAAAGACGGCGATTTTCATGCGAGTATCCATCCCATCAGCGAACTAATACACATACATTGCCTTATCCTAAAAGAACCTTTTCGCAAATCCTGGTAAAAATACCAGATCACCTGATTCTATCATAGTCCAGGCTTTGCAGGAAATAATGCTCTTCACGGTGTGCCTTCAGGTATCCTATCAGCTGGTATTTCCGTTGCTTGGGCACACAAATGTCCCCCCTTCCCTGTGATTTATACAGCTTCACAAACCCCTTCCGGGCTAGATCGCCAATTACTTCCTTACATTCTCCTCTTTTATCGCTGGGAACGCTACGTGTCAGATTTTCCCGGCTTATATGCTTATTGCACCAGCGAGGATTGTCGTATATCAATTTTTTTATGATGAACAGCTCAAAGGTCGACAGATTACAGGTCATATGGCTTACTTATTCTCATAATTATGTAAATTTATCGTAAAATATTTTTTACATACTGTAAAAATTATATACATATTGTAGCAATATGCATAGAATAGTGATTAATTATGGCCATGCGGGATATTTTCGAGTCTCCATCGGCGATCGCCATATTCGATTTCCTGGCGGCAAACGATGGCTTTTCATACACGATTTCCGAGATAAGCGAATTCACCGCCTTATCCCGGGCCACCGTACATAACAAATTGCCTGCCCTCATCCTGAACCGGCTGATAGAGATCGATGGTGTCGCCGGGCATGTGAAGACATACCGTCTGGCTCATAACGAGCTGGTCACCGGCCTGGTTACAGCCGTGTTTCAGCACAGCTTCATGATGGCCGATATCGAGGACGAAGGCCAGGCCCTTGAACAGATCAAGTCGAGTATCGGCCGGCAGCCCGAGTACAGCGAGAACCGGTATTACAACCCTGCCACCGACAGCCCTCCGGGCGATAGCCCGTCGCCGGCCGGAATCCGTGAGCCCGGTGTGCAGGCTGCGGAAAATGAAAAATCAGACGCGGCGTGAGGAGAGGCATGGCGATGGCAAAGTCAAAAGCAAAGACAAAGGTAGATGCTAAAAAAACGGCGAATCCCCGGGCGAGGACGAAGGCACAGGCAAGCGGCAACGTAGAGAAGACGCAGCCGGCCAGGCCTGCCATCAGACGGGCCCCTGCGTTCTTCAAGGTCTACGCCACCAACGTGCTGCCCACCGCGACCCGCGAGGACTTCCGCGTGGAGCTGTTCAACGAGCGTTTCAAGGCCGGCGAGGGGTGGATTTACCAGTCCGAGGGGCTTTTGCTGCTGACCCGCGGGGCGGCGAAGAAGCTGGCCGTCGAGCTGTCGAGGCTGGTCGAGGC
>MVRA01000073.1 GCA_002067315.1 Methanocella sp. PtaU1.Bin125
GATCGACGACCTGCTGCTCGACTTCCGTAACACGCTGCGGGCCGGGGGCCGGCTGGGCCCGCGGGACATGGACCGCCTGCGCGCGGCAGCTGTGCTGGAGCAGGCATGAGGCCTCATATGACCAACAGGAGGTCGCTATGAAGGCAGTGATCTGCGCGGGGCCGCCCACCTGCGGCAAGACTACGGTGCTCAAGCACGCAGTTCGGAAGCTGAAGGCGGAGGGCTACAGGCTGGCCTACCTGAAGGTGGACGTCCTGTATGCCGATGAGGACGAGATTTTTAGCCGCGAGTTCGGCATCCCCGTCAAAAAGGTATATTCCGGTGAGCTGTGCCCCGACCACTGCAACGTCATGGTGCTCGGCGACGCCGTCGAGTGGGCCGAAAAGGAGCAGGCAGATTTCCTGATCGTGGAAACGGCCGGCCTCTGTTTCCGGTGCTCGCCTTACATCGACGGCGCGCTGGGTGTCGTCGTCCTGGAGGCGACCAGCGGCATGAACCTGCCCCGCAAGATCGGCCCGATGCTGTCGCTGGCCGACGTGGCCGTGGTCACCAAGATCGACCTCGTCTCCCAGGCCGAGCGCGAGGTGTTCCGGGCCCGCATTCTCGAAACGGCACCGGGCATGAGCATCGTGGAGACCAACGCCCTGTACGGCATCGGCGTCGACCGGCTGGTGAAAAAGATCAAAGAATCTCCAGTGCTCGCCCCGCCACTGTTCCTCCGGGGCAATCCGCCCGTGGGGACGTGTACGATCTGCGTGGGCAAGAAGGAGATCGGCTGGAAGCAGCACTTCGGCGTGCTCCGGCCCCTGGACGGCGAGATGTTCTACAGAGGGGAATAACGACAGGTGTACTATCATGAACGACAATATCGAAGCATTACCCGGCCTGGACTGCGGCATGTGCGGCGTGAAGACCTGCGAACAGTTCGCGGAAATCATCCGGGCGAAGCCTGAGGAACGGAAGAGGTGCGTGCAGATGTCGCGGCATCGCGCGCAGGCGCCCGGGGCCCCGGCTTCACCGGCGGAACACCCGGCGTCCATAGCCGAACAGATTACTGACAACACCGCTGCCAGCATCGGTAAGGACTCGCTCGGCCGGGCCGTTAACTTCATCCTGGACAAGAACCCGGAGGACATCGGGCCACGGGAGACCATCATCCCCCACAACCCCATGCTCACCCGTGAGATGAACATCCAGAAGGGCGACGTCCTCATCGGCAGGCCCCTGGGCATGTCCTGCGGCTGCCCTGTGGCCCACAGCGGCATGGTCATGGACGTCGACCACCGCACCGGCGTCATCGTCTGGTGCGTCACCGGCCCGCTGATGAACCGGGGCAAGCCGGTCAAGGACCTCGGCTACTACTCCGCGCAGGCCTACGAGGGCATCGTGAAGGACACGGCCGTCGAGCTGAAGATCGGCATGCGGTACTGGTACCTTCCCCGGCGGTGCATGCTCCAGTGGCGGCACAGCGGCACCGTAATATACATGAACCGGGTGCCCGAGGGCGTCCGGGTCAGGATCGAAGGCATTATGATCGGGTGATCTTACTCGTGTTCCCGGTCATTGATAGTGAGTTGTGTGACTATTCGGACAACCCGGCACTGAACACTTCGTACAGGACGCGCACGGCGATCATTCCGGAACAAGGCATGCGTTGACCTGTCCGATAAGCGTCGTGCACGTCGTGTTCGCGGCTGGTAAGCCCATCCAAAAAGTTACAGAAACGCCGTGACTTCCCTCCCGCCCCCATCGTATCGTCTATCCGAATAGCGCCGCGCGCCAGGGGCGGGAGGGCGGGCAGTACGGATGGCCCGCCGGAGGCGGCAAACGACACATCCCGGCGCGAAAACCTGACGAATTTATCATAGAACGAAATTCGATTGGCTTCGGTAATGGTTTAAAGTGTATCAAGCTATAAAGAATGAGTACGCGTTTCATGATGCCATTTGTTAACCATATTAATCAAATTATTTTTAATTTTAACGGAATAACCGTAAAAATTTGGCCTGTAACCAATATTTTTTTATACAATTGACCCTTAACCTATTATTGTTCTATGGCGGGAAAGGACACGTCGGAAGGGTGCGGGATCTGCGGCAGGGAACTCCTGCTGTACAAGTGCAAGTTCTGCGGAAAGGCGTTTTGCGAAGAGCACAAGACGCCGGAAAAGCACACGTGTGAGGGCATCGAGGAGTACCGCCGGCAAAAGGAGACGGGCACCGTCGCCCGGCCAGGCGCTACCATCCCCGATATGGCCGAGGATAACCGGGGAAAGCCCTCGCGGCTGCGAAAGGCAGTCACCAGCGGGGCATTCGTCGTCAAGGTGTTATCGGTGCTGGCCGTCGCCGCTGCCTCGATACTGGCGCTGATCCTTTTAATCAGCTATATCGACGTCAACACTCCGACCTACAAGGTTTCTATCCCGGTCAGCAACGCCACGGGCGCCACGGTCGCGCTGGTCAACTACAAGAACGCCACGGACCCGACCTATGAGCAGCTGATGACCTTCCTCGAAGCCGACGATACGATCGCTATCGAGTACAGCTACCCGAACTTTACCTGCGCCGACTTCGCCCGTACGCTGCACGACAACGCCGAGGCGGACGGCATCCGGTGCGGCTTCGTCGCCGTCGATTTCTACGACACGACCGTCGACTATTCCATCTACGACAACGGCGCCGGCAACTTTACCCCGCCGGTGCGGCGGGCGGAAGCAGGCCACGGTGTCAACGTATTCAACACGACCGACCGCGGGACGGTCTACATCGACGCATCATCCAGGGATGACTTCGCCGGCGAAACCCCGCAGGTCCGTATCGTCTACCTCGAAAGGGGTAAGGAGCTTAACAGTATCGATCTCGATTGGGCGACGAACGCCAGCTACACGTTCTACGAGAGCTACAAGAACAAGCATCTCGCCTTGATCTTCGACCAGCGCAAATACTACAGCGATCGCCAGGCGCTGGACGACCTCATCCGGGACAGCTGGTACGCCACCCCGGAGATGCGGCAGGAGAACGAAGAGCTCAACGCCCGGGCGCTCGAGCTGAACCAGCGCCGGGAGAGCCTCGGGCCCTTCTACTACCCGCAGGGCATCGTGAAGGACTACACGATCTACTGGTAAAAAAGCCTGCCGTCGATCTGATGCGGTATGAATTGGCCGCGCCACGCGTCGCAGACTGCCTGTGCTCCCTTGCGCGCACGCCGGCCGCGCGGGCTGTGCCTGTGATGGTCGATCTTAAAAATTGTAGGCTGTTAACCGGCAGGGAAGGGCAGGATCCCCTGCCCGTTACATCATTGACTTTTCTCCCAGCGCGATGGTCCGCTTCATCTCGGCCTGGAGCTGGGGCGGGAGCCCCCGGACGTCCACGTCCAGGAAACCCCGGACGATTAAAGCCGTGGCCGTGTCGGCGTCCACGCCGCGGGCCATCAGGTACTGGATCTCCTCTTCGGCGATCTTGCCGACGGCCGCCTCGTGGCTCAGGTCGACGCCGGGCAGGCTGCCGATCAGCTCGGGCACGGCGTAGATGACGCCGCCTTTGCCCAGGAGCAGGCCCCGGCATTCCAGGTGAGCCTTGACGCCTGGCGCATCTCCCTGGATCAGGCCGCGGGATGCCACGTATCCGCCGTCCTTGGCGATCGTCCTCGCGATGATCTCGGCCTTGCAGCCCTTTGCCTTGAGGATGGCCTTGCCGCCCAGGTCGAGATGCGATTCCGGGGGCGCGTAGACGACCGTGTTGAAGCGGGCTACGCCGTTCTCGCCTTCCATCACGCACGAGGGGTACATCTGGACGTCGCGGACTTTCGTCATGGAGACATAGTTGCTCATGTAGACAGCGTTTTTGCCCAGCCTCGTGGCGGACCGGGGCCTGACGACGACGTCCGGGCCCCAGTTGTGCACCATGGTATAGGTTAGCTTAGCATTGTCCTTGACGTAGAACTCGGTCACGCCGATGTGGAGGCCCTTCTGGACGTGCGTGTCCGTGGTACAGCCGGTGATCACGTGCAGCTCGCTGCCCTCCTCGGCGATGAGGATGTTATGGACGTTCTGGATCATGCCCTCCCGCCCGATGTACATGCAAGCCTGCAGGGGGAAGACGATCTTGGCCCCGGGCAGAGCGCGGATGAAATAGCCCGAGAACGGATGCATGGCCCCGTAGGCGGTGAACTTGTCCTGGTCCGGCTGGACGACTTTGAAGAAGTATTCCTCCAGCCATTCGTACTTCTTTAACGCGTCGTTAATGTCCATCAGTTCCAGGCCCTCGATCGTCGAGGCCGAGAAGACAACAGACTGGTCGTGCTGGAAGAAGGAGCCCGACCGGTCCTTCATCGAGGCGTCCACGCCCACGCCTAGCGCGCGCTCTTTGACGCCCTGCGAGAGTTCCGCGAGCGAGGTGATCTTTTCCCGCGCGGGCACCTGCTGCGCGAAGGCGTTCAGGTCGACATCGTTGCCATAGGCGGGCGTCTTGTCTTTCGCCGCCCGGGCCCTCCGGGTTATCTCTTCGCGCATGCCATGCACTCCCCGTAGCCGTTCTTCCTGATGTCCTCCAGCAGCTCCACCGAGTTGCCCTGGCAAAGCACGTGACCTTTCATCATGACGTAGGCCCGGTCGGCCTTGACGAAGTCCAGGATGTTGCCGAAGTGGGTGATGATCAGGCCCGATTTGGTGCGCTCGATGATCTTCTTCTCTTTCTCGAGCAGCTCGTTGATCGTCCGGCCGACCAGGCCGATGTTGACCAGGTCGACGCCGCTGTCCGGCTCGTCCAGCATGACAAAGTCCGGGCGCTGGCCTAAAAGCTGCAGCAGCTCCGAGCGCTTGATCTCGCCGCCGGAGAAGCCGAGGTTCGCGTCCCGGTCCAGGAAGTTCTCCAGGTTCAGCTTCTTCGCCAGCTCGTTGATGTCCGCGTCCGTCACCTTGCGGCCGCGCGACTCCAGGCTGATGCGGACCATGTCCCTGAGCTTCACGCCCCGGATGACGGGAGGGTGCTGGAACAGGATCCCGATCCCCAGCTTCGCCCGCTCGTCCATCGGGGCATCGGTGATGTCCTTGTTTTTATAATAGATCTTGCCAGCGGTGACCTTATAGCGGGGCACCCCGGCGATCGTGAACAGCAGCGAGCTCTTGCCCGACCCGTTGGGACCGAACAGGGCGTGCGTCTCGCCCTCGTTGATCTTCATGTTCACATCGTTAAGGATACGCTTATCGTCGACTTCGACGCTTAAATGTTCAATGCTAAGCATAGGACTCCATCCTGCAATGATAACGATCGTGTTATGGAGATAATATTGCTAATGTCTTAAATTGTTTTGCTTAACACCGGGAGCACGCAGCATGTAGAGGGCAAGGGGAGCATGATCGACTGCATAACAGTCAGCCCATCAATTGTCAGCCCATTTTGAATGGTGAATCGATTTATTAGCTGGTATATCTTCCGGGATACCTGCGACGGGCAGCCCATAATATATAAGTTAAATTTATACGATGAGCAATCGATTAGTATGTCAGGTGTTGTTATGGTCATAGACACAAAAATAGCCCTGAAAGCGGCAGGGGTTGGTATTGCCGGTGCGGTCTTAACAATTATCGCCAACGGGTTCCGATATTTATTCCAGGACGTGCTGACAAGGGCGTTGAACTTCAATCTATGGAATGATATATCCAGCATCATCAGTTTTTCCACCTACACGCTGGGCATTGCCGTAGCGGCCATTGTCGGTTGCGGGGCGGTCTGGATCCTGCGAGGAGGCTTTGTGTCCATCCGTTCGGCCGTCATCTATGCTGCCATCGCCGGTGTCGTGCTGGGGGTTGCTGGTTCCTTTGCCCAGGTCGTTTATGATCTGGTTTTCAGGCCCTTCATCGTAGGGTACGCGTATTCGGCCCTGGACGCCCTGATCACGATCGCGTATTGCGGCGTCGACGTGGCCGTCATGGCAGGGCTGGCGATCGCCGGGGGCACGCTGTATACGGTCTTTGTATTAAACCCGGATGCAATCCAGGTCGTGAGCCGGGTCGACGTGAAACAATAAAAAAGGAAGGTTGCCACAGCAGCCTGTATTTGGGGTCAGGGCTGACCCGCTTTAACGGGTCAGAAGTGACCCGCATTAACAGGTCAGAAGTGACCCGCATTAACAGGTCAGAAGTGACCCGCATTAACAGGTCAGAAGTGACCCGCATTAACAGGTCAGAGGCTGACCCATTCAAAGGGTCAGCTGGCTGACGACGTCGACCGCACGGTTGATCTCGTCCTTCGTGATCACGAAGGGAGGGACCAGCCGGATGACGGTGTCGGAAGCGACGTTGATGAGCACGCCCTTCTCCCGGGCCTGGTCGACCAGCGCGTTGCCTTCCCGCTTCATCTGGACGCCGATCATCAGGCCCAGGCCGCGGACGTGGTCCACGAAGTCCTGCCTGCACTTCCGGGCGAGCTCGGCCTTCATGTAGTTGCCCATGTCCCGGGACCGTTCCACGAGGTGCTCCTCCTCCATGGCCTTGATCGCGCCCAGCGCCGCCGCGCAGGCCAGCGGGTTGCCGCCGAACGTGGAGGCGTGGTCGCCTTTCGTAAAGGACTTCGCCACGTTTTCCGTCGCCATCATGACGCCCATGGGGAAGCCGCCGGCGATGCCCTTGGCCACGCACATGACGTCCGGCTGGACGCCGAAGTGGTCCTTGCCGAACCATTTGCCGGTCCGGCCTATGCCGGTCTGCACCTCGTCGAAGATGAGGACGATGTCGGCCCGGTCGCAGATCTTCTTGACCTCTTTCAGGTAATCCTTCTGGGGGATGTTGACGCCGCCTTCGCCCTGCACCGGCTCGATGATGACCGCTGCGGTGTCCGAGTCGATCTCGTTGCGGATGGCTTCGGCGTCGCCGTAGGGAACGAAGCTGGCGCCCGGCACGAGCGGCTCGAAGGGCTTGCGGTACTTCGCTTTGTGGGTGATGCTCAATGCGCCCATGGTCCGGCCGTGGAAGCAGTGCTCCGTCGCGATGAAGCCCTTGTTCTCTGTGTTTTTGCGGGCCAGCTTCAGCGCGGCCTCGATGGCCTCGGTGCCCGAGTTGCAGAAGAACACGCGGTCCATGCCCGACAGCTGCGCGAGCTTCTCGGCCAGGGCCGGCTGCAGCTCGTTGTAGTACAGGTTCGAGGTGTGCATGAGCTTCGCCGCCTGCTCCTGGATGGCCGCGACGACCGTCGGGTGGCAGTGGCCCAGGTTGTTCACCGCTATGCCTGCGACACAGTCCACGTACTCCCTGCCGTCCGTGTCCCACACCAGTGCGCCCTTGCCCCGCGTGATGACGATGGGCTGGCGCCCGTAGGTCTGAAAGACGTGCTTAGCGTCCTTCTCGACGGCCCCCTCCCCGGGGGCCCTGCCAAAAGTGTTACCCTCCATTGTTTCTCACTTTGTTTCTGATAATAATGATGCGCCCTGCTCACTCGAACTCGATCGTCGCCGGGGGCTTGGGCGTGATGTCGTATACCACCCGCGCGACCATCGGTATCTCGGACGTGATGCGGGACGAGATTTTGTTCAGCGTCTCCCAGGGCAGCTCCATGTGGTTGGCGGTCATGGCGTCCCGGGACTCGACGGCCCTAACGGCGATGATCCAGCCGTGGCAGCGGTTGTCGCCCTTGACGCCGGTGCCCTTTTCCAGCAGCGCCGCCAGGCACTGCCAGGGGTGGTACTGCGTGACCAGCTCCTGCTCGACAATGGCGTTGGCCTCCCGCACGACGGCCACTTTCTCCCGCGTGACCTCGCCGATGACCCTGACGGAAAGGCCGGGCCCGGGGAAGGGCATGCGTTCCGATATTTCTGTCGGGAGCTTCAGCGCCCGCGCCACCTCGCGGACCTCGTCCTTGTACAGGTCGGCGATCGGCTCGATGATGCCCTTGAAGTCGACCACTGAAGGCAGCCCGCCCACGTTATGGTGCGACTTGATGCCACCCTCGGACTCGATGCGGTCCGGGTAGATGGTGCCCTGTATCAGGTAGTCTACGTCCATGGTTTTCGCCACCTGCTCGAAGACGCGGATGAACGTCTCGCCGACCGCTTTTCGCTTCAGTTCCGGATCGGTGACACCCTTCAGCGCCGCGAAGAACTGGTCGCTGGCGTCCACCACGCGGGGCTTCATGAAGCTGAAGATCTCCCGGATCCGGTCTGTCTCGCCCTTGCGCATCAGGCCCGTGTCCACATAGACAGGCACCAGACGGTCGCCGATCGCCCGGTAGGCGATCATGGCGCATACTGAGCTGTCCACGCCTCCGGACAGCGCGATGAGCGCCTTGCCGTCTTTCACCTGGCCCTTAACGGCCACCGTTGCCTCTTCGATAAACGCGTTCGCATCCACCATATTTTGCTCCGTACGATTTTGGAAATAAGGGCGTTCAGTATTTAAAAGTATCTGATATACGGGGGCTGGCGGCAAATGGCGATATGGCCGGGAAGGAAGCTCACGAATATCCCGGCCTCCGCCGTTCATCGCCGCAGGAAGAACCGGCCTACGGCGCCGGCCGTCTTTGCGGCGTTTCCCGCTGTCTTCACCGCCTTGCCCGTGGTATCGGCCGTCTTTCGCACCGCCACCGGGACCATGGCCTTCGTGTTCAGGCCGCTGGCGAACTGCGTGACCAGGTCGTAGTACGACCCGTCACCGACCTGTGCAGCCATGACGCTCATCGAGTCGATGCAGTAGAGGCCCCGCGCGCTCATCAGCTTTGTGATCTTGCCGATGGCGCGGTCCGCCCCGTCGCCGTCGTAGGTGACGGCGATGGCACACTTCCGGCCCTCTCCATGCTGTATCTCGCTCAAGTACTGGTTCACGGCCGGCGGAGTGCTCTTCGACCAGACGGGACAGCACAGGACGAGCAGGTCGTAAGACCTGAGGTCCGTCTTGCAGGGCTTGATAGGCGCCTTCTGCCCGAGAAACGTCAGGATGCCGTTCGATATGTTCGACTGTTCCCCGCCGGCCAGCTCGATACGCGTCAGGTCCGCGCCTATCGTTTCCTTAATCCGGCTGGCCACCTTGAACGAGTTGAACGTCCTCGTATAGACTGCCACCAGCGCCCGCATATATACCCCATTATTATCTGGCGCTGAGGTATTGAATATTGCGTCCGCAAGCGTTTACCGTGTGCGACCGCCAGCCATTCATAGTCACGCAGCGTATTGACGAGTGTGGCAGAAAAGCGTACGACACAGGCGCGGCTGGGCCCGGTCGACGCCGATTTTTTCACCGTCGGCTACGAGAGGCTGAGTGTGGAGGAGCTTTTTTCACTCCTGAAGGTAGCCGGAGTACACTGCCTCGCCGACGTGCGAGACACGCCATGGTCCCGGGTGCATGACTACAGGAAAGGCGTCCTCGAGGGCAGGCTCGAAGGGCTCGGGGCCGCACAGGGATATCACGTCAGGTATGTTTCCATACCGTCGCTGGGCAATCCTGCCGAGAACAGGAAGAGCGATCGCAGCCATGCGGAGGCCATGACGTTTTACCGGCATTATGTACAGTCAAAGACGAAAGAGCTCGACGAGCTGCACGATACCATGGCCCGGTGCCGGACGGCGCTGATGTGCTACGAGGCAGACCCTGCGGAATGCCACCGGTCGGAGCTGGCCCGGATCATGGCAGAGCGGTACGGGCTGACGTATGCTGATCTGCGCTGACGGGCACGATCGCCCGGGCGCCCGAGCGCGGGTACGCATGACCGGCTAAGGGCCGCGCATCGCCTTTTCGTCCCGACCGGCGGTATGTTCTCCTATGACGATTCCCTGTTCCTGCTTCGCCTTCTCGCAGACGTACCTGACCCCCGCTTCCGTCAGGCTCTTCCCGGCCTGTGCCGCCAGCCTTTTCGTCCCCGCGTCCGGCGCCCCCTGGACGGCCAGCCCCGCGGAGAGGATGTCCGATTTTTGCACGAACCGCACCCCGAAATAGGAGAGGATGTTCTCGATGCTCTCGATACACTTGAGCTGCCCGCCGTTGCCGGTGCCGAAGGCGATGGCCGGCTTGCCCTCGAAGTGCTCCTTGAACGGCAGGGAGCCGTCGAAGAGCGACTTCAGCTCGCCGCTCATGTAGCTGAAGTACGTCGGCGACCCGAAGGCCAGCGCAGCCGCACGCGCGATGTCCTGCGGCGTCACCTCGCCGGCCCGCTTGATCTCCACCTCGACGTTCTGCCCGTGCCTGGCGCCGTCCGCGATGGCCCGGGCCAGCGCTTCGGTATTGCCGGACATGGAAGTATAGATGATGAGAATTCTCGGCTTCTCGACCATATGAATCATAAAAGTGTTGGCAACCCGGGATTAAAATACGGAGGAATTCGTTGTGCGGAGTGTGACGCCATGGTGATTGTTACGTCTTATAAAACGGGATGATCTGCCGGGCCGGATCACCGATCCGGCCCTGGTGCTGTTCCATCCTTCCTCAAACCCGATCCATTATGCCACACAGGTCTTTGATAATAGGCAGTACCGGCCCGCTTCCGCGACGGCCAGCCCCACGGGAGGTCCCAACAGTTGATTAAACTCTTATATTTATAAATATTGCCAAATAAAATAGCTGATATTGAAAATAAAGAGTAAGAGGCCGGTCTATGGGCATATCCCCACGTACCGCGCCGTCTTAGAGACTGCCCACGAACTTCGGGCGCTTCGAGAGGTTCCGGACCACGGGCAGCGGCCTGTTGGGCAGACACGCGGTCTCGCGCTGCAGGCGGGCGAGCAGCTCTTCCCGGGTCATCTCGACCTTCTTCGGCTTGCCCGGCTCGGACTCGGCACGCACGACGACGGGCAGCTTTTCGCTGCCAGCCTCGGCGTCGCCGATGGTGACCACGTAGGGTATCCATTCCTTGGCCGCGTCGCGGACCTTCTTGCCCACGGTCTCCTCGCGGTCGTCGATGTCCACGCGGACGCCACATAAGTCATCGGCCAGCTTCTCGGCGAACGGCACGTGCTTGTCGCCGACCGTGACGATGCGGACCTGCGTCGGGGACAGCCAGACGGGCAGCATGGGCACCTTGCCCTGTTCGGCCAGCATGGACTCCTTCTCCAGCAGGCCGTACACGCAGCGCTCGATGGCGCCCGACGGCGAGCAGTGGAGGATGATAGGCCGCTGGCGGCTGCCGTTCTGGTCCACGTACGTGATGTCGTAGCGCTCCGCGTTCTCGACGTCGATCTGCACGGTGGAGAGCGCGCTCGCCTTGTTCAGGCTGTCGATGAAGTTGAACTCGAACTTCAGCACGAAGTAGAAGAACCGCTGGTCCCACATCTCGATGACGACGGGCTTGCCGGCCCGCCTGACCAGGCTCTCGATAAACGTCTTGTTCTGCTCGTAGAACTCCCTCGTGAAGCGGATGGCCACCTCGTAGTCGGCGAGGTCGATGCCCACGGTCGCGAGCGTGTTGATCGCCATGTCGTACTGGTCCCGGAACTCGCGGATCGCGCCCTCCATGTCCGTACACATGGTGTGCATGTCCGGCATGGTGAACGCCCGCAGCCTCCGGAGGCCGACGAGCTCGCCGCGCTGCTCCTTGCGGAACGAGTAGCGGGTGATCTCGATCATCTTCAGCGGCAGATTGCGATACGATACGGTCATGTCGTGGCTCATCAGGAACTGGCCGAAGCAGGCGGCAAACCGCAGGAAGAGGTTCTTCTTGTCCGCGATCACCGTGTACTGCCGGGCCGGGAAGCGGTCCAGGTACTTCTTCAGCGTCGGGTGCTCCATGTCGTACATGATGGGCGTCTCGACTTCCATGGCGCCCTTCTTCGCCGCCTCCGCGAGCACGAAGTTCTCGAGCAGCGATTTCATCATCCGGCCCTTCGGGTACCAGCGCATGTTGCCCGGGTCGCTGCCCGGCTCGTAGTCGGCCAGCTCCAGGCGCTTCATCAGCTCCACGTGCGGCGGGACGCGGTCGACGGCGCGCTTCTTGGCCATCTCGTAGTCCACGAACGCCTTAAGCTTCTCGTGGCCCTTGTAGTCGAACGTCTTAGGGTCTTTCAGCTGGCCGTCAGAGTCGAGTATATAGAAGTAGCTCTTCAGCTTCTCCTCGTTCTTGACCGCCTCGGAGACGACCTCCGGCTTCTCGGCCGGCGTGATAGTGACGACCTCGGCCTCACAGCCCGCGGGGCGGATCGACCGGGATAATTCTGATAACGGATGGCCCTTGCACTTGATCGTGAACTGCTTGTACCAGCCGAACGGCGAACGCTTCACTTCATAGCCCTTAGCCTTCAGGCCCTGCTCCAGGCCCTTGAGCACTTCCACGGCGGTCTTCGGCGCCGAAAGCTGGGAGCTCAGGTGGGCGTAGGGATACAGCATGACCCTGTCGGCCTTCACCTGGCCCGCGACGTTGACGATCGCTTCCACGCCTTTGCCGATCACTTCGCCGGGACTGGTCTCGTCCGGCTTCTCCACGGCGATGAAAGCGGTGAGCGCATCCTCCATCCGCCCGGACCTGACGGCGTCCTCGATGGGCTCGGCGACGGGTGTGCTCCTCTTGACCTCGTACTCGATGAAGTCAGAATGGATGAGTAGTAATTGCATCCTTTCACCTTGATGCTCTATAAAAACGCCATTTTTAGTTATATAATTTGGGGTGTGACAGGGGCGGCGAATGCGTATTTAGCGCCTGAACCGGCGGGCCCGGACGCTTAAGCAGGCAGAATTATTTATTATCGTATAAATGAACATTAGTTGTGATTAATCATTAACAATCGAAATCTTTATTTGTAATGATTGTTAATTAGCAATTAATACAAATTCTTGAGGGGCATAAAATGAGCGCCACAGAAAATTATGGGATACCATCCTCGAGTAGAGGAATCAGTGGTAAAAGCTGGCAGCTCCGGAATGAGAACAACATCGAGGTTGTCGAGAAATTCGGAGTCTGCAACTGCGATTACCACAAGGCCAGCAGCCACAACGGCCGGGTCTGGGACGACGTCAAGAAGGAGTTCGACTGGCACTATACCGGCCGGGTCAACATCGCCCACGAGGCCATCGACCGGCACGCGGCGTCCTGGCGCAAGAACAAGGTCGCGCTGTACTGGGAAGGCCCTAACAAGGAGCACTCGAAGTACACGTTCTCCGAGCTCAAGCTGCTGTCGGATAAGTTTGCGAACGTCCTCCGGAAAGCCGGAGCAAAAAAGGGAGACCGCATCTTCGTATACCTCCCGAGGATCCCGGAACTGTACATCAGTGCAGTAGCCATCGCCAAGATCGGCGCGATCTTTGTCCCGCTGTTCGGCGGGTTCCGCGCGGAGGCCGTCCGCGACCGCATGAACGACTGCGGGGCCGAGATGGTCATCACCACCCCGGACATGAAACGCCTTGGCATCGACTCGATCAGGCAGGAAGTCCCGTCCCTGAGGACGATCATCGTCTGCCAGGCGCCCGAGAGCTACAAGTTCGCCGAGGGCGAGCTCAGCTACGATGCCGAGATGATGTACGCGCCCGAAGACTGCCAGATGGAGTGGTGCCACCTCGAGGACCCGGTCATCATGCACTACACCTCCGGCACGACCGGGAAGAGCAAGGGCGTCATTCACGTGCACAACGCCATGATCGGCCACTACATCACCACCAAGTGGGTGCAGGACCTGCGGGACGACGACGTCTACTGGTGCACCGCCGACCCGGGCTGGGTGACGGGCACCTCGTACGGCATCTTCGGCCCCTGGCTCACCGGGGCGTCGCAGGTCGTCTACGCGGGCCGGTTCAGCGCCGACGCGTGGTACTCGATCATTGACAAATACAAGGCGACGGTCTGGTACACGGCGCCCACCGCGCTGCGCATGCTCATGAAAGCGGGCGACGACGTGGCCAAGCGCTACAGCCTCAAGAGCCTCAGGTACATCACGAGTGTCGGCGAGCCGCTGAACCCTGAGGTCATCCGGTGGGGCATGAAGGTCTACGACCTCCCCATCCACGAGAACTACTGGATGACCGAGACCGGCTGTAACGTGATCGCCAACTTTTACAGTCTGCCCCTCAAAGTTGGCGCCATGGGCAAGCCGTTCCCGGGCATCCAGGCCGCCGTCGTCGACGACAAGGGCAATCAGCTGCCGCCGGGGGTGCCGGGCAACCTGGTGATCAAGCCGGGCTGGCCGTCCATGATGAGAGGGATATGGAACAACCCGGAGAAGTACAGGGAGTACTTCCGCATCCCCGGCTGGTACGTCACCGGCGACAGCGCGTACATGGATACGGACGGGTACTTCTGGTTCATGGGCCGCGTCGACGATGTGATTAAGACGTCGGGCGAGCGGGTCGGCCCCTTCGAGGTGGAGAGCGCGCTGCTGGAGCACCCGGCGGTGGCCGAGGCCGGCGTCATCGGCAAGCCGGACCCGCTGTACGGCAACATCATCAAGGCCTTCATCGCGCTGAAGCCGGGCCACGAGGGCACGGAAGAGCTGAAGCGGGAGATCTCCGAGTTCGTCAAGACGAAGCTGGCCGCGCACGCGTTCCCCAAGGAGATCGACTTTAAAGAAAGCCTGCCCAAGACCCGGAGCGGCAAGATCATGCGCCGCGTCCTCAAGGCCCAGGAGCTCGGGCTGCCGCTGGGCGACCTCGCTACACTTGATGACGAGTAAGACACCTACCAGGGCATGGAGGAGTGGGGGCCTCCATGCCTTCCGGTTTTTTAACGCCCGACATGCGGTACCGCTGGAACCGTGGGTACAGTCAAATACAGATTAAAAGATGCCCGGTTTTTCTTTTCTCGTCCGTGAAATCACTATGAAAACCTATATCTATAATGAACAATAATTATAGATTGAGGAGCGAATCAGAATAAACCCGCTCCCTTCGCAGGTTGAGGCTCATCACTGATCGGCGCGATACCGGCCGGAAAAAGGGCTTTGCCACCTACAAAGCTGCTTTTCCCCGGCGATCGCCCGCACGTGTAGACATCAGACAGACCAGTCGGAGGTGTTCGACAAGACCAGATCTTGAGATGTCTGATAAAGAGTGAAGGAGGACTGATACACAGGACTAAACCTACTACTCTAAAATAAACTGCACAGGAGGTGATAACAAAACTGCCACAATATAGCGTTAACCCATTATTATTTGCCGTACAGCAGGAAAACGAGCGACTACACACGGAGGTGTTATCGAGCTCCGAATCTGATCTTCTTTTCATTGTTTTACAGCCCGAGCGAGAACCGGACGGCATCGATCACCCGGTGGAAGCCGATCGCTGACTCGAGGTCTTTTTTATAGGTGAGGTACGCCATCGGTAGCTGACCTCCTCCGCCGGATCCATCATCGTTTAATAGGAGTCGGCGGATGACCGGTGTTTTGGTCAGGCATTAGTGACGAGAAAAGGGACCGGTCAATCGCCAGTGGACCGGCCGTGCGCTCGCGCGCCGGGGCGGGAGGGAGGGTAGTACGAATGGTCCGCCGAAGGCGGCAAACGACACGTCCCGGCGCGCAAACCAGATGAATTTTTCATAGAA
>MVRA01000074.1 GCA_002067315.1 Methanocella sp. PtaU1.Bin125
TTAAAAACGTCCATGGGCTTACCCTATATTAATATTTATTTCATTATATAAAAAATATATCCATCGAAAAACAGGCATCCTTCGCAAACGATAGCAGGGCGCGGTTAAAGGCCGCAGAGAATGAGCGGATGACCGGGCCCGGCCAGGTAACAGACGATGAGAAACGGGCATCACCATCGTCGCATGCCCTGCCGTCGCCCGCTCATGCGCGCGCGAGGCCGCCGCCGGTTGCCCGTTTACAATAGTTTTCATAGAACCGCACAAGAGCGTGCATAGCACGATCCTCTGTGTCTTATGAAAAAGTCAGGCATTTCGGCGATCTCGGCGGGCGCTCGCGCGCGCGTGCGGATGCTCTGGCTGAACATGCCGCGATAGCCCTGTCCGTTTTTCATCATTAATACTTGGCCAAAACCCCGGCCATCGATCGACTTCCATGAAAATTTTCCTTGAATAGGCTATGTGACTCCTGTCACGCTCGCCAAGAGCGCCAGGAAGCCAAGAGCGCCAAGCCTATACAGATATTGTGATACGACCTCAACTAATCAGTCCTTGGCGCCCCTGGCTACCTGGCGCCCTTGGCGAGCGTGACAGGAGTCGCATTGCATTGACAAGGCCTGATTTTCATAAGCCTATACATGATAATACCCGTTTTCATCCATCGAGTTCTATGTGGCCTTTAACCATTTCCCGCACTTACTGCGATACAATAATCAGTCGTTAATATCGTCTCTATATTTTCAGTACGAGCCGGTCGACGATCACGCTCACGATGAGCGAAGCGGCGAAGCCGTAGAGCAGTGTCTCCAGGTCCAGGCTGTCGAGGCCGCCGTTCTGGACGAAAATGATGCCGCTGTATACCGTCAGGATCAGGATTGTCATCCCCATGGCGATCACCGCTCCGGCGATGAGCGATTGTACCTGCCCGGTGCCCGCCCGGTCGAGCAGCACGGCCGAGGCCACGAACGAGAGCGCGAACACGACCAGTACGATGGCCGTCGACACCGGCAGCGAGGCTTCGCCCGACAGCAAATGCATAAAGCCCAACGCCATCAGCATCATCAGGGCCGCCATCGTGACGGTCACCGCGAAGGCCCTTGCCACCGCTATCCCTGCACCTCTCACTGCGCCGAACGCCGACATATTATCCATCCACCTTAGATTTACTACGGTATAATACGCTGGCTTTCATAAACTTACCGCTGTTGCCCGGCGAAAGGCAAAAGCGAAAAAAGGGGTTATACGGCCGCGACCGGGGCGGCAATAGCCTGTCGCTTTGCCTGTTCCGCAGAGCGGATCAGGCCCATGCGCCGGCGGATGGTGAGCCCGGTGCAGAGTGCGGAAATGCCGATCATCACGGCCGAGAACAGGTACGCGTCCGTCCCGATATTCCCCAGCAGGGCCAGCATGTCCGATCCCGCAGAATAGTTCAGGAGGCTCTCGATGGTGCGCAGCCCGAGTACGTACACGGCCAGCTCGAACCGGGCCAGGAACGCGATGACTAACGCGGCAGTTGTGGCGACGATGCCCGCGGCGATGACGAGGCTGGCCCGGGACTGTACGGGTAGCGCGTCGTGCGTCGTCGCTCCCTCGAGCCCCGTGACGCTGACGTAGACGTTATAGATCTTAGCACCAAAGGCAGCGGCCATTGCCGTATGTCCGCCCTCGTGTATGGCGACGAAGCCCACGTTCAGCAGCCATAGGGCTGCCAGTATCGCGAGCAGCTTCAACGCCGCCGACGTCCTCTTATCGAACCCTAACCTCTGCCCAAAGGGGTACTCCAAGGTATCACCATTGAATACCCCCCACACTATTAGTGAGTAAGGAACTGTAGAATATATTTGTTTTGTTACAAATTTCTAATTAAAATAAAATAAAGGCAAATCTAACTGTATTTGTAGTTTATATGCTTTATATATCAAAATTAATCGTTTAAATTAAAAAATAGAATATACCAAATAATCAAATATTAACGATTATTTGGTTTACTGGCTGGCTGTACCTCGGCCAGTGTCGCAAGCCGCGCGGCTATGGCGCCGATCGCCGTGCAGGTCTCGAACGACACGCCCTTCCCGTCCGTGATGTCCAGTTGATGTGCTGCCATCTCGAAGTATTCTTTCGGCAGGCCTTTCCTTCCCAGCCCGATGAGGATGAGCAGCGGCTTCTTCCGGGCCATCATGGCAGCCACGTCCCGCGACGAGATCGCTTTCTTCTTCTCCGGACGGCTCGTGGTGACGATCAGCGAGCCGAACTGCGCCGGAAAGCCCTTCTCCGGCACGTCCATTACGAAGAGCCTGCGCTCGTCGTGTAATTTCTGCAAGTACGCGCCGGAGCCGCCGATGGTCGTGTTATCCTTGACGAACTCGACCAGCTCGGCCTGCGAGAACTCGTAGGGAAACCCGACCAGCGCCAGGTTATAGCCGTACGCGTAGGCGACCGGCGCCGCCCTTGCGATGCCCCGGTAATGCGCCTCGACCACCTTGATGCGGTCGTACGTGTTATAAATGCCCAGCGTCAGCATGTCCGTCAGGCAGTCATTGGGATGACACCAATAAAAAGGTTTGTACAAGAGGTTTTTCCGGGCGGGCTGTTTTCACGCGCGCGGGCAGTGCGTGGTTCACCGGCGCATCGGCCAGTCTGGCCCGCTCTGGGTGTCGCCCTGCATGGCCATGATTATCTCCTCGTTCACCGCGATGTCCGACGGCTCCGCGCCACGGTAGAGGAACAGCACCGTGCCTGCCCTGTTTAGCAGGTAGATGGCCGGCCCGACCAGCTTCTCGTACTGGTTGTACAGGCCCAGCATTTTGATCACATGGCAATCCCGGTCGCTGAGCATGTGGAACGGCAGGCTCAGTTTCGTGACCATGTCGCTATTGAAATCGACATCTCCGGTGGAAACGACGAGAATGTCGCCTCCGAAGTGGCGGAACCGCTCGTAGTCGTTCCGCAGGTAGTCGAGCTGCTCCCGGGTGTAACGGTCGTCCACGGCCCGGACGAAAGCCAGCACCACGTACTTCTTTCCTTTCCGGAAACTCTTCAGGGATAGACCCCTGCCGGTCTCGTCCTCCAGGGTGAAGTCCGGCATGATGGAGTCGACTGCTACGTATGCCCGTTCGTACATCTGATCACATCAAATGCAATGCGCATACTGAAATGCATGACCCGCGCTTTTGAGGGCTCCGTGGCCTCTATACTATACTACGGAGATGCCTGATAATCTCGGTGTTCGACGGCAGGTCCGGCGGGGCGCCGCTCACGTACTTGTAGCGGATGCGTCCTGTCCGGTCTACGATGAACGCCGCCGACGTGGCGGTCTTCGCGAAATCGTCGTATACCCGGTACATCCGGACCACCCGGCACTCCGGGTCCGACAGCAGCCTGAACGGCAGGTCATACCGGCCGCCCGTGTCCAGCTGTGTCCGGGCGTCGTCAGCGCTGACGGCGAGCACTTCCGCGTCGAGCCCGCGGATCACGAGGTAATCGTCCCGCAGCCCGGCCAGCCACTGCGTGCTGTACCGGTCCGCCTCGCCCCGGTAAAACGCGAGCACGACGTTGCCCTTGCGGATATGATCGGATAGCTTCACTGTGTCGCCCACAGAGTCCTTCAGCGAGAAGTCCGGCGCGCTGTCACCGACGTCGATGCCGGTCTCTATCCTGTACATGCTTTAAGATCGGCGCAGGGATTAAAAACCCTGACGCATGGAAAAAATGAAGGCGAGGGGATATACCCCTCAGCTGGCCGGAGCTTTTAGCCTCAGGTTTCCGGCCTGTCCGGCTTTTCGATCTTCGACTTTTTCAGGTCCTTCGTCGTCTTGGACGTGTCCTCGAGATCCTTCTTCAGCTGGGACTCGATGTCCTGGACTTCGGCCTTGAGCTCGTCCGGGTTCGGGATCTTGCCCAGTACGTCCTCAGGCTTGCCGACCATGTGCTCGATGTCGGTATCTTTACCGATCTCGGCTACACCTTCCTCGGACGCGCCCAGGTATTTGGCCGACTGCTCGATCACCTTGGAGATCTCGAACGGGAAGATGATTTTGGTCGCCTGACCGTTGGCCATCTTGCCCAGCGTGTCCAGCGAGAGCACTGTTATGGCCTTCTTATCAAGGGGCGCCGCACCCAGCGACAGCAGCCGGAGCGACTGGGCCTGGCCCTGCATCTCCAGGATGCGCGATACCCGGGTACCTTCGGCCTCCAGGATCTTGGACTGCCGGCTGCCTTCGGCCTTCAGGATGGCCGACTGCTTGGCGCCTTCCGCTTCCAGGATGGCCGACCGCTTGTTGCCGTCGGCGAGCAGGATGGCGGCACGCCTGCGCCTCTCGGCGGAGGTCTGCTCTTCCATGGCCGCCTTGACCGGGCCGACCGGGTCGACTTCCCTGATCTCGACCGCTTCGACCTTCACGCCCCAGGCGTCCGTCGCCTTGTCCAGTATATCCCGGAGCCTGCCGTTGATCAGGTCCCGGTTGTACAGGATCTCGTCCAGCTCCATGTCGCCGATGACGCTTCTCAGGGTCGTCTGCGCCAGCGCGACGGTCGCGATGTGGTAGTTGGTGACCTCGAAGTACGACTTCTCCGGGTCGATCACCTTGATGTAGATGACCGCGTCCACGTTGGTCGGCGAGTTGTCCTTGGTGATGACCTCCTGCTTCGGGATGTCCAGCACCTGCGTCCTCAGGTCCATCTTGATCACGTTGGTGATCAGCGGCACGACCCAGTTGAAACCCGGGTCCAGCCGGCCCTTGTACTGGCCGAGCCGTATCTGCAGCCCCTGCTGCCACGGCTGGATGATCCTGACGCCCGATATAAGTATGAAAACGACTGCCGCTACTACAATAATGCCGAGGCACACCAGGGTGCCCTCAGCGCCTGCCAGGCCTATACTCTGCATTCATCTGCCTCCTTGCCATTAATCCTGCATACAAAGACGTGTACGCCCTGTGATTTCGTTACGATGACCTTTTCCCCGACCGGTATCCTGCCGCTGGACTTCGCGCTCCAGATCTGCTCTCCCAGCTTGACCTTGCCGCTGATGTTGTCGGGCTCGACCTCTCTGACGACCTCGCCGGTCATGCCTACGAGGGTGTCCATGCTGGTCGATAGCGGCTTGTGTCCCGGCGCCAGCCTCCGGTAGAACATGATGGTCGCGACGCTGACGACGAACGTGATGGCGGCAAAGATGATGATGCCCCACCAGGACATCAGCAGGCCCGGGGCGACCAGCGCGATGAGGCCCAGCAGGACCAGTATCGTTCCCGGCACGATGATGAAAAAGCCGGGGACGAACGCCTCAGCGATCACTAACGCGCCTCCGACGACCAGCATGAGAATGCCGATCCAGCTCGAGTTGTCCATTGTCCAGCTCCAGATGTCCATGATGATCAACCAGGAATATATTGTCCCGTAAGATTAACTATTTATTGGTTTCCTGCCGACGCTGGCCACTGCTATCAAATATCACGGGCCGGAACAGGCTGCTCGCCAGGAACGGCCTGACGTCGCATGCGCCCGCATACTGGCAGCCCGTACACCACGGGCCCCGCCGGGCGTCCGGCATGGCGCTGCCCATCTGCGTAATCCGGTTGCGCGCCGACAGCACGGCCATCCGGTCGTACCGGCGGACGTCGGCCTCCCGGATACGCCAGCCGCACACGTACTCGACCATGCCCCGCCCGACAGTCGTCTCGAATTTTTCCTCCATCAGCATCGCCGCGGCCGCCAGCTTCAGCCGGTCGGCGGCGAAGATGCCGGCCTCCGGCGGCTTCGAGGCACAGACGACCACAGGGCACCGGACACCGTCTAATGAGACGATGCGGTCGACAAAGCCTGAAATGCGCAGCCTGTCGGAGTAGATGGCTTGCGATCGCTCACAAGGGCTGAGCATGGCCCGCAGCACGTCCCTGCCCAGGCGCTTGGATTCGACGTCCAGTCCCGTGATAATGTCTCTCGCCGTGCCGATGGCCTCTTCCAGTACCGGCCCTGCCGGCAGGCCATACACGATTTCAGCATCGCCACACGCCACCTCGATCTGGGTGCGAACCGCTGCTTCCGGGTCGTCGGTCGCCAGGGCCCCGGCCAGCGAACGTGAAATCTCCTTGAAGACGGCAGCCCGGACGATGTCCATGGAGGCCACGTGCCGGTTCTGCCTCCGGCGAAAAAAAGCGAGGCGGGGACAGAGCATGTAAGCGGAAATGTCTGAGATGCGCACATACTTATTTACACATGATTGCATATTAGTCAATCGGGCTGCTAATAAATAAAGGTTCTTATCACGCCGGACGCGGTAAACAGGGCGTTACCTGCGGGGCGCGTGCAGGCCGGGTCCCGTCACGCGTGCGCACGCGAGGCCGGCCGGTTACATCGCTTCGACCGTTCCTGACCTTCGGGAACGATTGCTCGGAGAAAAAGGGTCACTGACCCAGCAGGGTCAGTGACTTGATCCACTCGCCCTTCGGCTCCCTGGACGTGCCGATCACGAGGTTCTTGCCTTCCGGCGTCTCTTCCAGCCTGCCCCGGGCCTCGATGGTCTCTCCGGCCTGCGCCTGCCCGGCATAGGTGTGCGTGAATGATAGCACGCGCCTGATCTCCGGGTGTTCCACCTCGTAGATCGCCGGGCTGTCGAAGGCGAACTCCGCGCCCGTCACCTTCGCGGTGATCGTTCGCATGCCGAGGTCTCTGCCCACGGGCACCTTCGGGCCGATCTGGTCCCAGCTCCGGACGAACAGCAAATCCGTCAACACGCCGTCGAGCAGGCACCGGTTGCCTTTGCGGCGCTCGTGCACGTAGAACTCGTCAAAGCTCAGCTCAGGCTTACGCTTGGCGTAGATCTTCTTCCACCCCGGCTCGTCGATTCCACAGACGCCGTCGATGCGCCCTTCCGCTATGGCCTTCTGCAGCAGGTCCCTGGCCCTGAACCAGCTGTTGCCATAGACGATGAAGTCGACGTCCGACGTCTCCCCGCCCAGGCCCACGAGCTTCGACCCCGTGATGCCCATATCCGCCGGCGGGACGCCGTCGAGCGCCTTCACCATCTTTTTTACCCGCGCGTCCGGGTGATCGGAATCCAGGATGCCCCGGAGCCCCTTGTCCGGCTCGTAGTGCCGGTAGACGTCGTCGTTCGGCACGACCATGACGCCCTTGATGTAGTCCGGGCGCCGCTGCCTGATGAACTCGTACGCCTCGTCGAACCCCATCTTCTTGTACCGGACGCCGTTGCGCACCCGCTCGCCTTCCGGCGAAGCAATGTAACGCAGCAGGCAGTGTACGCCGTCCTCGTTATGGTAGTCGACGACCGAAAAGATCCAGTCGTCCCACGTCTCGATAAAATCCCGCAGCCTCGCTTTCATCCGCTCACCTAAGTAATGATCCTGTTGCCGTCCCTTCCCACGATGATCGTATGCTCCGCCTGCGCCACGACGGCCCCGTCCTTTTCGACCAGCATCGGGTACTCGATCGCGATCGACATCCGGGCCAGGCGGTCCGCGCCATCCGGGTCCGGCAGCCACCTCCGGGCAAAGGGAAAGCCGTTATAGTTTCTCTCGATGTGGCTTAAAAGTATCTTTTCCCGCCCCTCCGGGACAAAACAGTTCCGGCGGATGAGCTGGAAAATGTCTCCGCCCCGGAGCCGGACGATCTCGCCGCTGCCCGGCGTCAGGAACGGCTCGATGGCGATCACGTCGCCGTCCCGTACCTTCTGCCGGGAGCCGTCGTCGTAGTTGGGGATGGTCAGCCCGCCGTGGAGGCAGTCGTGCTCGAGGTTATGCCCGTAGAGGCTTCGCAACACTGAAAAGCCGTTCCTGCGCGCCGAAGCCTCGATAATCCCGCCGATCGCGCCGGCCGTGACCCCCGGCCTGATCGCCGCGATCGCGTCCGCGAGCGCCTGTTCTGCCGCGGCGATCAACGGCGCGTGGCGCCCCGGGCCCGCCTCGATCGTGACCGCCGAGTCGGCGATATAGCCGTCGATCGTCGCGCCGAGGTCGAACTTCACGACGTCTCCCGGCTGCAGGGTCCTGCGGTCGCCGGGCGGCGGCGTGCAGTGGGAAGCGATCTCGTTGATAGAAATATTGCAGGGGAACGCCGGCTTTCCGCCGAGCCTCGCGATCTCGCCCTCGACGAACTCCGCCAGCTCCAGCAGGCCTGTGCCAGCTTTGGTTTTCTCCGGCAGGCTACTTTTGATTTTCTTCACGATCCGGCCTGCTTCGTCATAGGCCTGTAGCGCGCCAGGCGTCAGCGTCGTCATGCCTCAACCGTGCATATACCGGTACACTTCGTCATACATCACGCCCTTCCTGACGATCCTGTACGCGTGCAGGTCCACGATGGTCGAAGGCCCCGCGTAACGGCTGCGGCCGCCGTCAAGCAAGTAATCGACGTCGACCGTCACCTCGTCCGCCGACACCGGGTCCGGCTCGCCATGGAGGTTGGCGCTCGTCGAGACGATGGGGCCGGTCATGGCGATCAGCGCCAGCGCCACCGGGTGGTCCGGATACCGGATGCCCACGTATGCGGAGCCGGCGGTGAGGGCGTCGGGGAGGACGTCCTTTTTCTCGAGGATGACGGTCACCGGCCCAGGCAGGAACCGGCGAATGAAGTCCTCCCGTTCCACGCGTGCCACTTCTTTAAGCATCCCGATGCCGGAGACGGCGATCGAAAGCGGCTGCGTCTCCGGGCGCCGCTTGAGCGAAAAGACCCGGCGGATAGCCCTGACGTCCGTCGCAAGCGAGCCGATGCCGTAGACAGTTTCGGTCGGATAGGCGATGACGCCTCCCCCGGTGACGATACCGGCGGCCCGGGCCACGTCTGTACCCCTGAGCATACTGATAGATAGCACGAAATAGTAAATAATCTGTCGGGTGCCGCCGGGCACGGCCTGCGGCCTTCGGAGCGGCCGATACGGGCAGTATTTCAAGTGAACAGATATGTTTATTATGTCCTATTACTATACATTTGCTTACTTCAAAAGGGGTAAAAATGGAATCTTTTGCTGTTATCAGAGCCGATGACCAGGCCAAGCTTAACACGGCTATTTCCGATCTTCAGAGGCATGGGGGCCTAACTTTTGCGTCATCCCCCCGGGAGCTGAGCCCCTCGATGGCGGACAAGATCCTGGTGAACGTGATGAAGGTGCCGTTGAAAAAGGCCTGCAGGGCGGCAGCGCTTGTTTCGCTGAACGACGATCCCGGCGTGGCCATCGACGTACTGGGCCGCATTCACCCGCCTGCGCACGTGATCATCGTAAGCTCGAGGCACGACATCTACGCCAGGATCAGCGACTGTATCATGCAGCTGCCGGAAATGAAAGACTACGTGGCACCTGTCATACCGAAAAAGACCTGAAAAAGGCTTTTAGTCGTTTTGTACGTCCCTAACCTGTTTTCCGCGTATTCATTATTATAAAATAAGTGCTAATATATTCTATGATTGATTATTAGCAGTAAATATGCTATGTACGTCAAGGCATTCTGTGAATTATAAATATGTTACTTTATAATTATTTTACCTTGAATGGGGTAGGCCGGGGTATATGGTTACGCGGGCAGGGCCGGGGGCACGAGGCATGCCGGGGCCATCGATAAGAGGCCGCTCCGGGCCGGTCGCGCGCGCGAGGCCGCGGCGGAGGTCGCTCGTGTTTCGGCGGAGGTCGCTCGTGTTTCGACGGAGATCGTTCGTATCAAATGCTGCCGGATGCTTCTCGAGGACTTCAAACCTGAAAGGTTTGATTATATGTGCCGGTGTCGCGACCCCGGGGAGCCTTTTTGGAAAAGGCTCCCCGGGAGCCCCTTCTAAAACTTGCCTTCAAAAATCTTAAGCGAACATCACTCCGCTTTCTTGTGTCAGATTCTTATTCCTCTCCCCCAACACTTTAGCCACGGCCGCGTTGAAATCCGAGGACTCCACGTAGTCGCGGTTGTTGCGGATGGCGAACATGCCGGCCTCCATGACGATGGCTGCGATGTCGGCGCCGCTGGACTCTTCGGTGATCGTGGCGATCTGCCGGAGGTTGACGTCGTCGGCGAGGTTCATCTTGCGGGCATGGATTTTCAGGATCTGCTCCCTGCCTTCGAGGTTGGGCATGGGCACCTTGATCATGCGGTCGAACCGGCCGGGACGGAGCAGGGCAGGGTCGAGGATGTCGGGGCGGTTGGTGGCCGCGAGGATCCTGACGTTGCCTCTCGGGTCGAAGCCGTCCATCTCGGCGAGCAGCTGCACGAGCGTGCGCTGGACTTCCCGGTCGCCGGAGGTGATGCTGTCGAGGCGCTTGGCGCCGATGGAGTCGATCTCGTCGATGAAGATGATGGCGGGCGACTTCTCCTTGGCCATCTCGAAGAGCTCCCGGACCATGCGGGCGCCTTCGCCGATGTACTTCTGGACGAGCTCGCTGCCGATGATCCTGATGAACGACGCCTTGGTCCGGTTGGCGACGGCTTTGGCGAGCAGGGTCTTGCCAGTGCCCGGCGGGCCGTACAGGAGCACGCCCTTCGGGGGCTCGATGCCCACCCTGGAGAACAGCTCGGGCTTCAGCAGCGGGAGCTCTACGGTCTCCTTCAGCTCGTTGATCTGCTCTTCCAGGCCGCCCACGCTCTGGTAGTCGATGTCGGGGGCCGCGATGACCTCCATGCCGAGCACCAGCGGGTCCTTCACCGTCGGCAGCACCTCGATCACGGCCAGCGACTGCTGGTTCAGCGCGACCTTGGCGCCGGCGTAGACGTCCTTGGAGTTGATGAACTGGGACGAGTTGACCACGAACTTGGGCCCGGTCGACGACTTGATGATCATCTTGCCATTAGGCATGATGTCCAGGATCGTGCCCACTATTAGCGGCGGGGTCTTCAGCCGGTCAAGCTCCGACGTCAGTTTGCGGATCTCGCGCTCGTATTGTACCTTCTTGTTCTCGACGGACTTCTTTTCGAGCTCGATTTTACGGTACTCCTCCTTCAAGCGGACGTTACGCTCCTCGAGCTGTTTTACCCTGTCGAGCAAGTACTTGGAAAAGTCGCTTAGCGGCACCTCTCCGGTAAATTCGACGCCAGATCCTTCCGCCATATTAATCAGTTATTTAGTTAATTTTCTTGGTATATATGCTTAACTTACAGACTTATCGGAAAAATTTATCCGTAAAAACATGTACTAATACACGGATACGTATGCAGTGTGAAATATGTGGGGCAGAGATTAGAGGAAAATCTTTCAGGATCATCGTTGATCGAGCGGAGCTCGACGCCTGTGACAAATGCAAAGGCTTCGGCAAAGAGGTAACGCCGAGAGGCCCCGCCGGGATGCGCAGGGGCGCCCCCGCGGCGTCCGGCGCCCCGGGCAGCATGCCGGCGAGGCGCCCCAGGCGGGATGTGTTCGACCAGATCAAGGACGAGCTGGTCGAGGACTATGCGGCCCGGATCAAGAAGGCCCGGGAAGCGAAGAACCTGACTGACGAGCAGCTCGCGGTTAAGACCCAGTCGAAGGTCAACATCATCCGGAAGGTCGAGCGCGGAGAGCTGGTCCCCGAGGACGCGCTGGTCAAGAAGATCGAGATGGCCCTCGACATCAAGCTCACCGAAGGCGTGGCCGAGGCGGAACGCGGCGGCCGGAAGGGCGAGAGCCGGGTCATGACGCTGGGCGACCTGATTAAAGTGAAGCGGGAAGGGAACCGGTAAAACTTTTCCCTTTTCATTCCTTTTTTTAAAAATTTTTATCGATAATTGCTATAAAATATAATGTCCGCTATAACCGGCAGAAAAATTAAAACCTCCGATATCAGGACGCCCGCATCCCTTTGACAATAAAGAATCTTCGTCGCATATTTTTACCCTTGCTGAGGAGTGACTTCCCTGACATCCCTATGAATAAGCCCGGTCCGGCTTCATTTTTTTTCGCCGTCCAGCAGCGACCTTCTCGCAGACCGGATGCGCTGTAGCGCGGTAAAGTGGCTGAGGACCCCGATGAGCAGCAACGCCCACCCGAGCACCGGGAAGCGGAAATCGTCGATGCCTATCGCGGCAGGATAGACGATAGTGACGCACGTGGCCAGCATCAGCACGACCATCCGGTCGGCCCTGCCCATGATGCCGCCATAAATCCGGCCGACGCCGACGGCCTGGGCCTGCGTGCCCAGGTAGCTGGCGAGGAGGACACCCGTGATCACCAGCGTGCCCAGGTCGGCGCGCAGGTACCCGCCCAGGAAGATGCCGCAGACGATGAAGACGTCCGCGTACCGGTCGATCACGTGGTCCAGGAAGTCGCCGTACTTCGAGGCCGTGCCGGTCTTCCGGGCCAGCGCGCCGTCCAGGCCGTCGAGCAGCCCGTTCAGCAGCAGGAACAGCAGCGCCAGCGCAAGGACGAGGCTGTTGCCGGCGGAGAAGAAATAGGCGACGCCGGCCAGCACCGAGCAGCCCAGCGCCACGATCGACAGCATGTCTGCAGAGACCCGGAGCGACAGGAACACGTTCAGCAGCGGCTCGGTCAGGACGGCCATCCATGATCGATATGAGTCCATGGTCACAGGAATAGCTCCTCGCTAAAGTCGACGCCACCGGGCTTGTAATTATCGGTGCCGCGTATGATCTGCCGGACTGCTTCGGCCACCTGCTCCGCGGGCATGCCGGTCGCGTCGATCTCGTACACCTCGCCCGGCCGCCCGCGACCGCCGCTCGCCTCCAGCGCCTCGACCAGGATCACGTCCAGCGCCTCCGCCTCCAGGTTCTCGGTGATCTTCGCCTGGCTCCAGCCGCGTCTCTCCAGCCGCTGCCGCAGCACGGCCGGCGCCGTGCGCAGGACGACGATCTTATCCACAGGCAACAAATGCGCGACGTGCCCTTCGATGATGTAATCGCCTTCCAGGCTTTCGACGTACCCGTCGAGCCGGTCCAGGTCGGCGATCAGCGAGCCCCGCTCCGGGTCGGCGCCCAGGTTGTAGCCCTCTTTGATCACCTCGTTGAGATCGACGATCCCGAAACCCGCGTCCACCAGGGGCGCCACGGTCGACTTGCCCGTACCTGGCGTGCCGGTCAGGGCGATCTTCATTCTTCTGTCCCCCGGACGGCAGTCTCCCGGATGGCCTTCAGCGCGTCGATCAGCCGGAGGTTCTGGTCGTGCGTCCCGATCGTGATACGCACGTACCGGTCGCCCATGCCCCGGAAGGACGCGCAGTCCCGCAGGATGATGCCCCGCTTCATGCACTCGCTGACGACATGCCCGGACGTGAGCGGGCTCGTGTCCATCAGCAAGAAATTGGCATCCGACGGGAATATTTTGAATGGCAAATGCCCGGTTAAAAACCGGCGCTCTCCCCTGACCGTGCTCACCGACCGCCGGTAGTGGTCTTCGTCTCCCAGCGCGGCCAGGGCGGCCGCGATGGATATGCGACTGAGGGCGAAGGGCGTCGCCACCTTCATGTATTCCTTGAACGCGGGCTCCGGGATGAACCCGAACCCGATGCGCATCCCTGCCAGTCCCCAGGCCTTCGACATGGTCCGGCCCACGACCACGTTGTCGAACTCCCGGGCAAGGTCCAGGGCCGACTTCGCGTCCTCGGCGAAGTCGATATACGCCTCGTCCACGAACACGATGGCTTCCACGGCTTCGGCGACGGCCCGGATATCCTCGATGGACGTGATGTTGCCCGTCGGGTTATTCGGGGATGTGATGAAAATGAATTTGGTCTTCCCGGTAACCTTTTCGAGCACGGCGTCGACGTCGAGGCTGAAGTCGCTGCGCCTTTCGCAGAATACGGGGGTGGCACCGCAGAAGCGCGTGACGATCTCGTAGTACGAGAACGCGGGCAGCGGGATGATGGTCTCGTCGCCGCTCTCGAGGTAGGCGCGGAGCAGCGTCTCCAGCACCCCGTCCATCCCGGCGCCGCAGACGACCGTGCCCAGCGGCATGCTGTACCGGTCCGCGATCGCCTGGCGAAGCTCGATGGCGTCCACGCTGGGATACACGTGGGCATCTCGCGCCGCTTCCCGGATCGCTTCGACCGCCATGGGGCTGGGCCCGAGACAGTTCTCGTTGGAAGCGAGCTTGACGATGCTGCGCTCGTCGATGCCATAGGACGCCGCCACTTCTTCCACGTTCTTTCCCGCGACGTACTCCTTGATCTCCCTGACCGACCGTCTCGCTTTGATCATTACTTCACCGCAAATAGACGAAGAGCACTTAAAGTTTAAAGATTTTGCTTCAGGGGAGGCCTGTGCTGTACGGGTACCCCGACCATAGATAATGCTATATTAAAGAATTGCTTATTATTTTAATGGCACATATGAATACGGAGACTACACCAAAGGCCGAAGACAACGTCATCTTCGTGGGCAACAAGCCTGTCATGAACTACGTGCTGGCCGCGGTCACCCAGTTCAACGAGGGTGCGAAGGAGGTCACGATCAAGGCGCGGGGCCGGGCCATTTCCCGGGCGGTGGACACGGCAGAGGTAGTACGCAACCGGTTCCTGCTCGACGTGGTGGTGGACCGGATCAAGATCAGCACGGAAGAGCTGACCAGCGAAAAGGGCGATAACATCAACGTCTCTTCCATCGAGATCTTCCTGAAGCGTCCCTGATCAGCGACGCATCCTGTCTGCGGCCTTCTTGAGCTTATCGGCCAGGGCAGCGCGTCCCTGGAAGCCGGAGGCGTTGACGGCGTCGATTAGCTCGTCCGGCGACAGCGCGTCGTTTCCTATGCTGTTAAGGAACTCTTTTTCCTCGAACGTCAGGAATATCCCGAGCCGGCTCCAGGTGCCCGCGCTGGCGTACTTCTCCGGGGCGTAGGACACCTTCAGGGAGGGCTTGACGCTGATGCGCAGGAACGTCCGGTCCTTGAACTGGACCACGATAAGCGTATAAGCGCCGTGCGCGCGGAGTATTTCGTCTCCTTCTACCCACCGCCTGCCGGCGCTGTCGAAGGCCCTTGCGGAGCGTATCCTGTTCCGGTACTTTTTCCAGTATTGCCTGAACTCTTCCAGGCTCATCGATGCGTCCCGCGGTGACATAGGCAAACATAGAGCGCGCGCCGCATTGAAATACGTGACGGAATAGCGAAAAAACGACCTTTAGAAATGTAAAAATCGGCGTCTATTAAAGGGTGAGCGGGTTGGTAGGGGATGGATTGGATTGTGCAGTTATAAAAACGGCAAATCACCCGCTCAAATGCTTATTATGTAATCTGGTATAATAAATACTTTGCTGGTTAAGCCCGTAATTTGTGTCCGGTTGACGAAATAAATATGATTTTTTGAAATAAAACCCTTTTTATAACGACTCCTGCGTTCGTCAACGCTTAACCCGTGCCGCGGCCGCACAGTATGCCGGCGGTTACACCGTTTCACGGTACATCGACCTCACTTTTGCGGACGCCCTGCCGGTGATGGCCGGGCCGTGCCCGGGGAGCAGGACGTCGAAGTCAATCTCGCCTATCCTCCTGACGGATGCCTTGGCGGCTTCCATATCCTGAGTGAACCGGGGGCCGGGGCCGACCGGCCGATCGCCGGAGACCCGGACGGAATCGCTCGAAAAGAAAACGCTTCTTTCCCGGCTGAACAGGCCCATGTTGCCTGCGCTGTGACCCGGCAGGCTGACGGCCGTGAAGCCCGGCATGCCCGGGACACAGTCCCCGTCGTTCAGGCGGATGTCCACCGGCACCGGACGGTATTTATAGTATGCCTGCAGCCCCCGGAAAATGATGCCAAACAGGCCGCCAACGACCCGCAGGGGCTGTCTGCCCTCGATGATGTCCGCGTCGCCGGCGCTCGCCATCACGACAGCGCCGGTATCCTGTTTTAGCTGATGGAGACAGTTAATGTGATCGAGGTGTGCGTGAGTGATCACGATACGCCTGATATCCTCGGGCTCATGGCCGATGCGGCCGAGGTAGCCGTAGATGCGGGGGACGTTGCCCCTGAGCCCGGTGTCGACCAGCGTGAGGCCCTCGCCCGATATTATGTACGAATTGCAGCCGATCGAGCCGTCGATCACGTGAATGCCGGGAACGATTTCCATGTCACCGGATAATATTCGTGGCTTCAATATTAAAGCATCCCCGATCTCCGGGCGCGCGATTCGTGCCCTCCGCGCCAAAACCATATCATCCGGCGCCTTCATTTTTCATCTGGATGAGGCCGGACGATGCGGGCAGGCCCGGGCTGTTGCTGGTCTGTCACGGGGATTTGCCAGAAACGCTGCTCGAAGACCCCGGGTGCGGCAGGCTATATGGCGAATGTCTGTCGGCATGCGGGCCGGTACCGGGTGAGGCCGCGGCAGTGCAGGCGAAGGACGAGCTTTCGAGGTTCAGCGGCCGCGTCGCCTCTCACGTATCGGCCGGGGCGGACGGGCCGGTCGAGCTGGCCTTCATGGGGTTCCGGAAGCCCGGCATTCGCGAAGCGATGTACCGGGTACTCTCGGCCGGTGCCCGCTCCATCGTGTGCGTGGGCGCCGGCGGCCTCATGCTGCCCGGATGCATCGCGACCGTTCACCTGCCTGCCGCCGTGAGGCAGGTGATCGAGATCAATCCGGGACTTGACGTGTTCTACGCCCCGCCGGGCACGAACCCGCACCTGGCTTCGTCGCTCGTCATGGCCTCCGTCGAAAACGCGCTGAACGGGCCCGGCATCGCACCCCGGCCGTCCGGTGATATGCCCCGCATCAGGGACGAGACCGGGGTGATCGTCGTATCTTCGCTCGATCAGGCGGCCATATTCGGGGCCTGCGACAGGCGGTCATCCGATTTTGCTGCTGCGGTAAAGCGCCTCTCCGACTATTGCCGGGGCCAATCGGCAGTCTCCGGTACCGGGTTCGGCCGGTTCATGACGCAAGTGTCCGCATGTCTCCGGGCGTCGGGCAACTTTTGCGGCGTCGAGGCCGGGTATCTCGACTTTTCCGGCCCGGTGCTGGACAGGGCGGCGCAACGGCTGGTGCAGGCTGGCGCCAGGACAATCATCGCCGCAGGCATGCCCACGCTCATGCACCGCCACACGCTCTCACTGTCTGACCCTGCGGAAGCGCTGAAGCAGCTAAAAAATTCCTGCCCCGCCGACATCGTCTATGTCCCGCCCGACTCTGGCGCCATCGAGCCGGAGGTCGGCATGATGCTGCGACTGAAAGTACTCGACGCCCTGGCAAAGGGCGCGTGTATCGAGCCGTCGGGATTACGGGGCCCGTCGTTTGCTTGATGGGCTGCAGTACCCTATTTTTTCCTGAGGAAAACCCGGTAGATCAGCCAGGCGCATCCGATCGTCACCACCAGGCCGAAAATGCCCCAGGCGTCCACATTGATGATGCCGACCAGGTTCAGCGCCAGCACGATGGCGATGAGCAGCAGCGCGATGCTCCATCCGCTCAGCTTGATATCCATAGCGATTATAGCAGGTCCCGCATCCGGCTTAAGATTGCCGATACATGGACACATAAAACATATAATACGAAGAGCCTGAAGCGCCATTAGCGGAGCCATTTGCTGCCGGGACCCGTTGCGTCCACGTGTCCTTCATGCCCCTGGTGTCCAATGCCCGATGATAAGATAATTTATTTATCGTTGGTTCGCGTACTGGATGCTACGTTTGTCCGGCCTGGCTTACCGGCGGAGGTGTGACAATGGCCTGTTTCAATCATCCCGGCATGAGCGCGGTAGCAGTCTGCGGGAACTGCGGAAAGGAGTGCTGCGCCGTCTGCGCCACGCGTGTCGGTGGTGGAATGTTCTGCAGGGACTGTGCGGATTTCGCGCGAAGCCAGCTGCCGCCAGAGCCTGTCGGGACGGCGCAGGAGGAGCCGGCGCTGCCGGAGCCCGAAGCGGCGAATCCCGAAGGGCCCCGGCCGGAAACGACCGCACCCGCCGGGCCTGCGCCAGGGCCCGCCGTCACCGGGCCGTCGCTGATGCCGGTGCCGTTCAGGCCGGCCACGATGGTGCCCGCCACGCCGCCGTCCTATCCCGCCATCCCGGACCCGGGCACCGGCGGCCCGCGACAAAAGGAGTCATTGCTGTCCGCGGCCTTATCGCTCGTCCTGCCCGGCGCGGGCCAGGTCTACAACGGCCAGATCGTCAAAGGCGTCGTCCTCGCGGTCCTCTACCTGGGATCAATGGCCGCCATCCTGGTCTCGATCGTGCTGGCCGCCATAATCGCACCATACATCTGCCTGTTCTGCCTGCCCGCGTTCCTCCTGCCGCTGATCGTGCTGGTCTACGCGATCTATGACGCGTATGAGGCCGGGGAAAAGATCAACAACGGCATGCCTGTGGACGACTGGCTTTGACGTTTGGCCGGCATCCCGCGATCGATACTCCGGTCAGCCGATCAGCTCTTTATATAACGGTGAATGATAGAACTCCCGGAGCCTGAACACCCGGTCCCGGACGGGCGGGTGAGAGGCGAGAGCCTCCGACAGGCGGGATATGCGGTCCTCCTCGACCTCTTTCGGGTTATCGTAGAATCGCCCGATGTCGATCTTGCCCGCCAGGCTCTTGCCCAGCGCCAGCTTGGCGAGGACGAGGACGGACTTATCCAGGTCCCGGCAGGCGATGAGCCCGCCGCGGTCGCAGGTGTATTCCCTCCGCTGCACGCTGAGCAGTAACGGCACCGGGACGGTTATGCCCGGTAACTTCAGGGGCACGGTCCACCCGTACTTAATGTGGGACAGCTCATGGCCGAGAATAAACATCAGCTCGTCGTTATCGGTCGCATCGATCATCCCCGTGTTAATCACGATGATCTTTTTAAAGGTCCCTACCGCGTACGCGTTGATCTCCGGGTTCTGCACCACGTAGACCCCCGGCGCTTTCATGCCCAGGCGCCCGGCCGCAGTCCCGGCGATCGAGTAAATATCCGACAGGTTCCGCTCGGTGGCCTTGATACTGTAAGAGATCACGTGATAGTAGAACCGCAGCTTCATATACAGCCGCAGAAGGACAAAGATGGCGACCGCGCCGACGAGCATGCCGGCGATGAAAATGGACGAAGCGATCAGCCGGGTAATGATAAACGCCGGGCCATAAGTGACATAGACATAAGATGTGATGAACAGCAACAGGAGGATGATCACGACCGGTACGACCAGCTTCTTCAGGTATTCGCTTCCCTCGCCGCTCACCCTGTAGTCCGGGCGGCGTGTCCCGGGTGCCTCAGTATCGTTACTATTCCTGCTTCGTCGGTCCCTGTCTGCGTTCACGCTAAGTTATATAATAATCATAATATTTAATTTTGAGCGCATATGTCTGCCGGTGTTCTGTCCCGTCACCCATGCGTTTACAGAAATATAATTAAGCGTTTCATAGAAAAATACTATATATAAATATGAAATATCTTTGATTTAGCGCAGGCGCTTCGTGCGCATGGCTGCTCCAGGAAACCCCGAATGGCTATCCGTGAAATCTCTCCATAAGACCTCGCGTCGCATTTCCGGCCGCCGGCAGCGGGCATATGCCCGCTGCCATCCTGGATTTTTCCTTAATGTTTCATGTCCTGTAGCACCTGTCCGCGATACGACCCGTCCTTCGCACACTGGTAGACGATCAGCGCATAGGCGGCGATGAGCGAGCAGCTGGTGAGCACGTTGTAGTCGAGGTCGTGGGGTATGTAGCCTTCCTCGCTGTCCGCCTCGACGGCCAGTGTGCCGGTGAATACGCTCAGGGCTGAGAGCATGTCTATGATGAGGTCTGCCGTCGTCGTCCACCGGCCGGTCCCGAGGTCGATGTCCGCCTCGTTCATGGCCATGGCGTCGCCCATCCTCTTGACGAACATCACCGGGCCGCTCTCCCCCTCCGATTCGTAGTACTTAGGGGCCAGCATGCGGCTGAGCACGTACGCCGCCGTGGCGATGCTCACGCAATCGCTCATCGCCGCCACACTGTCTTCCACATCGCTGTACAACTCTGTCATGTAACGCTGCAGGCCGGCCATCTCCCGGATGGCCGCCGGCCCGTTCGCCTCCGGCATGCCGATGCGGGCTATGCGCTGCTCGATGTTCCTGGCAAGCTCCAGGTTCTCCGGGAACGCCTCGAAATCGAGTTTCCTGCCAGTTCCCCCCATATCCATGTCTCCGCTCATAGTGCCACCTCACCCATTCTCGACGGTGATCGGGCGACAGCCGCTGGCGGCCGGCTAACGGCCGATACTGGAAATGTTGTACCCTTCGCGGATTTTTCGCGCCATGTAGTCGTAGGCGTCCGCGTCCGTCATCGATATCTCCGTCACCGCGCCTATCGGGCCGCTCAACCCGCAGACCGACTCGCCCGTCGCCAGGTGCCGCTCGCACCGGACCTTCTTCGCCATCACCGTCTGGCGCCCGGTTTCCTCGTCGATATACCTGGTCACCGGGACTGTCTCCTCCTCACTACACTCCGGGCACGTCTTCGTAGCCTCATACTCGTAGACGTGATACATAGGAACATGATTGGCCGTGACCCTGTTATGGCCTTCCGCATGATATCGCAACGTGATGCCGGCATATGTGCAAAATACGCGAGCGTCGGCACATGGTAGCAGGTTTGACGGTCTCTCTCCATGTCCTGAAACAAGTATTAATATAAACAACTCGATACAACACTCTATCATTCGGTTTGACGTGGTTTTATGGTCATCGAGCAAGTGGAAGGAACCAACAAGGGCGCTGTCATGCTCTACGCCCTGAGCACCTGTGGCTGGTGCCGGATGACGAAGGAACTCTTAACGGAGCTCGGCGTGAAATTCTCGTTCGTATACGTCGACCTGCTGACTGGCGACGAGCTGCAGAACGTGGTAGTCGAACTGCAGAAGTTCAACCGGGCAAACTCGTTCCCGACGCTGGTGATCAACAGCCAGAAGGTCATCATCGGCTTCCGGGAGGACGAGATACGGGAGGCGCTCGCCTGATGGCGGAAGTCACGGACGACGCGGTCGACGCGCTTTACCGGCAGCTGTTACGCGACGCCGATCAGGGCGGCTACCGCCTGAATCCCGACCAGGCATTCGTCCGGGGGCTGGCCCGCGGCCTGCTCGTGAACAAAGCCCGGTACGGCTATATCTCCTGCCCGTGCCGGCTCTCCACCGGCCGTAAGGCGGACGACCTGGACATCATCTGCCCGTGCGACTACCGGGATTCGGACCTGGCCGAATACGGGGCCTGCTATTGCGCTCTCTATGTTTCGGAGGACATCTACAAAGGCCTGAAAAAGCCGGCCCCCGTGCCCGAGCGCAGGCCGCCCATGGTCCCCGGCGGGAATGCCGCCGCGAAGCCAGCGGGGACGACGGTCGGGGCTCCGGCGACGGGCCAGGCCGGCTTTTCGCTGAAGTACCCGATATGGCGGTGCAAGGTCTGTGGTTACCTCTGCGCCCGCGACGAGCCGCCCGGCCTCTGCCCGGTCTGCAAGGCAGGCAAAGACCGGTTCGAGCGGTTTATCTGAACGGCCCTCCCATGCCTGACACACTGATACCGATGGACCGGCTCCGGGACGTGGAGGTCGACACGGCGGCCGAGGTACGCAAGATCGTCGCCTCCCGCGGGCTCGATCGCGCGCCTGAGGGCTCGCTCCCGCTGAGCCAGGTCTACCGGGTTTACCGGGACCTGAAGACCCTCGGCTTTTTTTCGCTGGTCATGGGCCGGTTCGGCAACCGCGAATGCGGCAGCCGGGTCACCAGCCTCCGGACCTACGACATCTACGACGTGAGCACCGGCGGCGGCAGGATATTTTTCGTGGTCGAGGCCTCGGTCGAGGCGGTCGACGCGTTCCTGGACGACGGGTCTATCCTGCTGAAGATCCGGGAGTGGCTCGCCGACGCCTACCGGCGCGTCTGCACGGCCGGGGAGACGGAAGACCCGGTGAAGCTATGGGACGACGCTTTTCACGCCCGGGGCTCGCCGCTCCCTCCTGAAGTGAGAGTAATCCCCTTCTATAACAAAAACCTCGCTCCCGGGGTCCCCGGGGTCATCCTGGCGCTGGTGAAAGGACAGCGATCAGCGTCCCGCGATCAGGGCCGCCCGACCAGGATCGTGTGATCAGGGTCGTCTTAATCCGTCCGGACGGCGGTGAGCCTTTTTCGCTCCCGTCCCTGATACGTTACTGGATGAGAGAGCCAGACGAGGTCTCGGCCGGCGCCGGGGGCAGGAGCGTCCCGCCGGACTACCAGGTGGCGCTCGCCGAAGAGCGCACCGCGCTCGCCCGCCAGCGGAACGTCATGGCGGTGGAGCGCACCTTCAGCGCCTGGCTGCACACCGGGCTGTCGCTCAACGCTGTGGCCCTGGTCATGCCGAAGCTCGTCGACATCGGGCGGTGGATGTGGGTCGTGCGCGTCCTCGGCATCGTCCTCACGCTGGCCGCGGCCGTCACATACTATTTCGCTTACCGGCAGTATCACGTGGCCAGCCGGAATCTCGAGGCGCAGGGCATCGAGACCGGATCGCACCGGGAAATCGACGTAATCGTCGCCGCCCTGATCTTTTGCACGCTGCTTTCGCTGGTGTTGCTATTCCAGGAAACGTGAATCGCTGGCAACGGATTCGTCGCGCACGGCCCGGTCCGTCTTCAGGCAGCCCTGCCGGTCACGCGTGTGTGGTCGCCTGGCCCGTCTACATAATCTCTTTCCGGCCGGACGGTGCCAGTAAAAAGAAAGGATGGTTCTTCTGCGTTTTTCGGATCTGCCGATTCAATGAAATGGGCTTGGTTTCGGGGGCCTGTCGTACCAGTACTCGCGACGACGCGACGAAACGCTACGGGCGCGACGACGGTTAACCGATAACCCGCAATATCATCATTCTTAGAAACGTCGCGCCCGTCGCGTTTCGTTGCGATCGTCGCGAGAACGTAGAGAAACGTCGCGATCGTCGCGAGTATGCAGTCCCGCGCCCTTGCGTGCTCATCACAGGACGCCTGAACGGCAAACCATCAGAGACATC
>MVRA01000075.1 GCA_002067315.1 Methanocella sp. PtaU1.Bin125
GGACGAGCTCGAGGCCGACGACGTGATCAAGAGCGCCCTCGGCGAGCACATCTACGACCGGTTCATGACCGCCAAACGCATCGAATGGGACGAATACCGGCAACAAGTCCACCAGTGGGAACTCGACCAGTACCTCGGCGTATATTAGGCGGTATATCCTGACGGCCGTTCAGGCCGTCGCCTTTCTCTTTTATTTTAACATAACTACGGGTCCATCGACATCGGCAACGGGCGCGCATGCGCACGGGGGTGGGCGGGTGGGGCTGCGGGTTCTCTGCCGAAGGCTGTACAAGACCGGTGTACGCGCGCCATAAAAGTTCAGGGCAGGCTGCCCTCTTTGCTTTTGACGGATCAAGATGGGGTTTCATCGCCAGGCCCTCCGCTTCGCTACGGCCCGTTACCCCCCCCGGGCTCCGGTGGACCACCCCCTCCCCGGCATGACCGCTCCGCGATGGAGGAGCGGAGCGGAAGATCAAAAAGCCAGCCACGGGCTATAATGATGATAATTTTTATACATGGATAGCGAAGCGCGCGCGCGTGGGCCGACCGCCGGGCATTCCTGATTATGCCGCAGCCGAAACGAGCAGATAGCGATGGCCGGGCGCGTCGCGGGCATACTCGATGCATAGCTCGCACCTGCCCGGCCCCGGCATCGTGCGCCCGCTACCTCTGGTATAATCCGTTTTCCGAGTGATGAATATGAAAATGCGGGAAATGCGGCACGATCAAATTCAGGCTGTCTTCGCTTGTCCCCGGTTCGTGACCAGAAGCCATCAGTCGCTAAGCCCGCGACGGTTTAGCACAAGAGCACGGTGGGCTTCATCACCAGCCGATCGTATGAGGACCGGCTTACTAATACGTTTTGCCGGCTATGGGTGTCCATATCAGGGCGATACGGCCAGGTTGTCCTTTGGATTCTTTCGGGCCATTTTAATATACAAATCTTTACCATAACTCGTCTGTAACGGCTCGCCCTCGATAAGCTGATACGTTCGTTTACCGTCATCTTGCCTTACGGCTCTAAGAAAAATCGCGTTTCCGGGTTTTCGTTCGAAAAACGAGTGGGCGAAATCGTACAGGTGCGTCACGTAGCAGACCTTGAGGTTTTGCTCGATTAAGGCCGTCACGATCTGGCGGGCGATCTCCGAACCTTCCCGTTCGTTGGTTGCGGCGAAGGACTCGTTGAACAGCAGCATGGAATCGGGCGAGATATGGTTAACGATATCGTTCATGCGGCTGAGCTCTTCGTCCAGCTTTCCGCTGCTCATCGTGGCGTCCTCTTCGCGCCGGTAATGCGTAAAAAGGTTATCGCATACATTGGCGCTAAACGATTCTGCCGCCACGAACATGCCGCTGTGCATCATCAGCTGGGCCTGCCCGATGCTGCGTAAAAAGGTCGACTTGCCGCCCTGGTTCGCCCCGGTGATAATGACCAGGGTTTTGTCGTCGGCGTTGAGCTCGTTGCCGACCACTTTCTGTTTCATGGTCAACGCCAGACAGACGTCATAGAGGCCCTGACAGGTATGCCGACGTTCTCCGGCCTCTGACGGGACGGGAAAGCAGACCGGCGCTCCCAATTGAGAAAGCCGTGCGTCCAGGTTCAGGCAGCCGATATAAAAGGCCAGCTCTGTGCGCAGCGCATTGAAGAAGCTCAGGATATGATCACACGACTGGGCGAGCGCGTTCGCGACGAGATCGATACCCCGGTCCCGGAGCTCCGACAACGCCCTCGCGCCGGCTTCGTCCCGGTCCGCGATAGTATACGCATAGACCGAGGACCTGCCAAACACTCGCTCCAGCCAGCCCTGTTTGAGGTTGGATGGCCGGTGCAGGACATAATTGACGCCCTTATTGCCCCTACCCAGCCCGGCGCTCATGAGCACGCCGTCGGAGAATTTTAGCGTTGTAAGATGGCCCTCGATCGTCGCGAAGTAGTCGTCGCTCAGCTCTCGTTTAAGCGTCGTGAACAGCGTCACGAACCCGTCGGACATAAACCGGCCTGCGTATTCGTCGGCGATGTTTCGCAATTGCCTCAACGCTTCCACACAAAGCTGAAGTATCTCGATCGAGCGGCTCAGGATTCCGGAGGGATACCTGCACAGGAATCCCAGATAATTTTTCTTCTCGCTTTCGAGGCCTTCGGCCGCAATACGGTAAATATTCCTGACAATCGCCGGGTTGCTCCGGCAATCCTTCAGGACATCCTGACGATAGAAAATATCGTCCGGGCGGTTATGGATGCCGGTCAGCACGGCCCGTTTGCTCACTTCGAATATGAATTCGTCGCCCGCGGCCATCGCCGCGAAAAGCGTGTCTAACGCCAGGTCCTGCCGTAGCGACTGCTCGTTCCACGGCAGGGGTTGCTTCGCGTCGAAGTCACGATCTCGGTACATGAGAAACGCTTTCATGGTTCAGTCGCTCCTTCAGGGATTTGTAGGTAAGGCGATACTTCTCGGAAAGGGACAGCGCATACGAAAGGCCGTCCGAGGGCTTTCTGATGATCTTAAACGTCCTCGCCGCCGGATTTTCGGGGACGACCGTGCTGACCATGCTGACAGTCTTCTCGCTGAAAACCGACAGCTCGTCGATAAAGGTGACACAGACGCAAAGCGCATCCAGCCCGTGGATTTTCTCCATCACCGTCCTGCTGAGGAAAATGGCGTCGCTCAGGGCGGTGGACGTGAATATTTCGTTTAAGATGATGATACTGTCCGGCGTAGCCTGATCCAGGATTTCCGTGATCCGGACCAGGTCATCCTGCAGCTTTCCGCTGAGGTTCCCGATGTTTTCCTGCCGTTCGAAGTGGGTGAAGAGCCGGTCGGACACGAAGAGCCGTGCGTCCCGGCCGGGGACCGGGCACCCCAGGCGGGCCAGGTAGTGCAGCTGGCCGAAGGTGCGCGCGAACGTCGTTTTCCCGCCCTGGTTGGGCCCCGATACGACGATGATGCGCTCCTTGCCGTCCAGGTAAAAATCGTTGCAGACGACCGCAGCTTTTTTATCCAGCAGTTTGCCGGCCAGGGCCAGGTCGAAGCCATCGTGGCAAAAGATGTCTTTGCCCGGATTAGACAGCCCGGGGTAGCAGAACGGCAGGCCGGAGCCAGAAAACTTTTCCATGTGGTCCAGGCAGACGATGTAAAACTGGATCTCCCGGTCGAAGACGACGACGGTCTCATCCCGGAACTCCCGGCTTTTAAGACAAAAATCTTTAAGCCTCGTAAAGATATCCGGGTTCAGCATGGCGACAAATTCCAGGACTTTCGCTTCCACGTGGTTCATTTCTGCGTAATCCGGCAGTTTCGACGCGTAATCCTTGACCTGGCCCTGCCGGAACTTCTCGAAGGTTTGCCCGATATCAGCGCTGTAATCGGGCTCTGACTCGTAAGGGCGGACTTTGATCGTGCTGCCCTTGATAATGATCGAATACCGGATGGCAGCCAGCCCGGCGGCAATTTGTTTTGCTTCCGCGAACAGCGTGGTGAACCGGTCGGACCATCCATAGGCTTTCAGGTAATCGCGGAAGGCGAGGAGCCCGCGGGAGTTGAGGCGGGCGGTGTCCAGGTCGCGGGCCAGATCGCTGACCGCGTGACAGTAAGTGATGACGGCTTCCAAAAACCATGCCTCTTTCTGGCCGGGGTAATAAAGCTTGTCTGCCCGGGCCAGGCAGTCGCGCATCGTGCGCATATTCCAGGCAAACGCTTCCAGGCGGTCGAGCAGATCGATAGCTTCGAGGTCCCGGAAGATTTCCTGGCGGTAAATGATGCTGTCCCTGTCGGTCAGGGGAGTGTAGAAAAACGGCTTCAGGTCGTATTCCTTTTTGTCTTCCGTTATCGAATCGATGATCTGGTCCAGGTTCAAATCCACGAAGTACGGCGGCATCGCCTCTGTCTCCACCGCAATACCCGGGTGCCCGGACAAGATGCTGTGGAAAGCTTTCGAAAGATGGCCGGCGTTCTTTTGTTGGTTATCCATACAGTCATTCTCCGGCTTTGGCGCCTTCAATCGATGATCATGCTCCTGAGGATCGATTCCGGCTTCGAGAAGTCGAACGATAAACCGGGAAGCATATTACCCCGGATACATAAAGCTGAGACTGCATCAATGAACTGGTAAGGGAAGTCCATGTCCTCCGCCATATTGGTGAAGAGCTCCTCGTCTGCCCACAACACCGCTTCGACGCCCTCGCCGGCATCGGGACCGCCATACTGGTATTTGCACAGGTAAAAGACCAGGATCGTCTGTCCATCGCGTGACATCCCATCGCTAAAGGACACGGCGGCTGTTATTTGCCTCGCCGCTTTCACCGTACATGAGGTCTGCTCCTCGACCATCCGCTCGATACAGCGCTGGAACCCTTCGCCGGCCTTGAGCCTGCCCCCGGGGAGCGCCCACCGGTTACCCCGCTGTGGCCGCTTATGCCGGACGATCAATATCTTGCCGTCGCTGAAGACCAGGCCATAGCAACACACGACAAACCTGTCTGCCATAGGACCAACTCGCCGCAATGTCTTTGCCTTATGAGATCGGCTCGACTCGAAGGCAGGATGCTTCAACTTTAGACAAAGAAGCCATTAGTCGCATTGCCCTGCGGCGGTTCTGCATAAAAGCACGGTGAGCTTCATCACCGCTTGATCATAGGGAGAAATTTTATTTATACGTTTCGTTCTCCGGCCGATCGGGCTATCATGCCATGCTAAACATGTTTTGCCGACCGGAGCAGCGCCACAGTGCCTGCTGCCGCGACCACCGCCGCGTAAGCAAACCCCATCGGGAACCCGACCACGCTCCACAGGGCGCCGACGATAAAGCTGGAGAAGAAATCGCCCACGCCGTTCATCGTCGCCAGGGCGCCGTACCCCAGCGACCGGCTCCGCTCCTCGACGAGCTGTCCCGCCACCGTCCCTTCCAGCGTGTCCTCGGCGGCAATGTAGAGGCCGGCCAGCCCGAATAAAACCGCATAGATGACAGCGCTGACCGGTGCCACGATGAACCCCGCGAAGGTCAGCATGGCCAGCGCGTAGCCGGCCACCAGCACGTTCTTGCTGCCCAGCCGGTCCCCGAGCACCCCGAAGGGGAAGCAAGCGGCGGCATAGACGACGTTCCGGAGCCCGTAGAACAGCACGCCGAGGGCGGTCGCCTGCACGAACCCCAGGGAAGGCGTCAGCATCGTCACCGCGAAGAAGATCAGCAGCGTATGCGAGAAGTCGGCCATGCCGAAGAGCAGGACCGCGGCGAGAAAGCCTTTGTACCGGGACGGGAGCTCCTTGAGCGAGACGACGATGCCCTTGCTGTGCTTCACCGGACAGGCCTGCTTCTCCCGGACGGTCAGCCAGAATACGACGGCCGCCAGCAGTCCCGGGATCACGGCCAGCCAGAAGATCTCCCGCAGCCCGAGGGACGAGACGAGCAAGAAGGCCAGCGCGGGCCCGGCGATCGCGCCCAGCGTATCGCCGGTCCGGTGGAACCCGAAGGCCTTCCCCAGGTCCTTCCCTTCGACCGACATCGACAGGATCGCGTCGCGGGGAGGGCCCCGGATGCCCCGCCCCAGCCAGCCGAACGCCCGGCCCGCCAGCACCACGGGCCAGGAAGCCGCAAGGGCCACGATCGCCGGGAAGATGCCGGTCGCGATATACCCGAGAAACGCAATTCCCTTATGCCGTCCCAGCCGATCGGAATAGTAGCCGGAGAGCAGTTTGGCAAAGCTCGAGAGGCCGTCGCTGGCCCCCTCGATCAGGCCGAGGGCGAACGCCGGGAGTTCTTGGAGATCTGTGACGAGCGCTATCAGAACCGCTCGACACTGCTGACCAGCCAACTGCCGGTCTCGGCCTGGCACGCCCAGATCGGCGATCCGACGGTGGCCGACAGCATCCTGGACCGGCTGG
>MVRA01000076.1 GCA_002067315.1 Methanocella sp. PtaU1.Bin125
AAGCCGACGCCCGTGCCGGGCCCGTTCATCACCGTCGGGTCGCAGCCGGGGGCCGTGCAGGGCGGGCAATTCGGCACGCCGTTTCGGTAACTGTCGGCATCTGTGACTCGATATGCAGTGCAAATCAGACTAATAGCATCCTATCCTATGAAAAAGTCGTCAGGCTGGCGCGCCAGCCGGTGTCGTAATCCGCCTTCGGCGGGCCACCCTTACTGCCCGCCCTCCCACCCCTGGCGCGCAGCGCATACGGATAGACGATACGATGGGGTGAGGTAGGAGGCGTTATTCCTTTTTCATCATCTCTACCTGACCATGGCCCCGGTCATCGATCGACTCTCGTCTACGGCCCGCCGTGAGCAGCTTCCGCGCTCCTGTCGCTCATTCAGGCTCTTAGTGCCCTCCATGTACGGTGTGTAAAGCTATTTGTATCCGCCTGCAGTAATAGCATCGTATGCCTGTCCTGCCCAGAGAGTTCTACGATCGCCCGACGTTAGACGTAGCCCGCGACCTGCTGGGCAAGACCCTGGTCCGCATGACGCCGGCGGGCGGCACGGCCGTCCGCATCGTGGAGACCGAGGCCTACGTGGGCGAGAACGATAAGGCATGCCACGCGAGCAGGGGCATGACGGAGCGGAACCGGGTGATGTTCGGCGAGCCGGGCCACGCGTACGTCTATTTCATCTACGGCATGTACCACTGCCTGAACCTGGTCACCGAGCGCGACGGGTTCCCTGCTGCAGTATTAATCCGCGCCGGGCAGCCGATCTGCGGGATGCCGGAGATGTCGAAGCGGCGCAAGACCACGAAGCCGATGCAGATGGCCTCCGGGCCCGGCAAGCTCTGCATGGCCATGGGCATCGACCGCACCCTGAACGGCGTCGACCTGTGCCAGAAGGGGCCGCTGTACGTGGAAGACGGCTACACGCCTTCCGACATCGTGGCATGCCCCCGCATCGGCGTGGACTATGCGGGGGAGCACAAGGACCTGCCTTGGCGCTTTTATATCAAAGGCAATGTCTGCGTATCGAAAACTGCTCCGGGCGACTCGTGATCGTTTGCGTGCCCGCAAAGATCTCGTGCGGGCGTCGACGAAACTAATTTATAGTCAATTGTTATATAAACTTATATAACAAAGTGGTACTCATGATCGGGGCAAAAGAAAAGAAGGTCCTTCATCAGCCGAAACTCGACACGATCAAAATGGTCGAGGAGTTCATTAAAGAGCACAGCGGTGAGTATAAAAAGAGGGCGCTGTGGGAACACCTGCCGAAAAAGATGATGTATCAGACCTATTGCGTTATTATCGACTACCTCCTGGAGTCAAATAAAATTGTTCTGGCAAGGGATAGTACAGTAGTATGGACTTGGAACCCGGAGCTTGTGAAATACTATCTCGAACATGAAGAATTAATTATCCGAAAATAAACTTATTTTCAATTACCGGTAATTTAATAACCGATCATCTCCTATGTTATTTGCATCAATATGAAAAATATAGTGGGACTTGTCGATGATTCGGTTAAAAAGAAAATGATTAAAATGAAAGCATCAACATTTGAAGAGCAAAACAGGCTGTCTGAGATAAATATCGCTATTGATCAGCTCCAGCATAATGTTCGCTCTGGTGTTCCTGTTCCAAAACATTTGATACCTCACCAGTACGTAAAAAGATATCATATTGATAATTTATGGAAATACGACCTGTCCAACGGATGGCGATTACTGTATTTTGTCATTGCGGAGCAAGATACGACGATAGCGGTGATCATCGACTGGATGTCGCATAAGGAATACGAGAGACTGTTGGGATATTGAACCCTTTGCGTGCCGGACAGGCATCTACAGCTCGCGCCGCCGACAGTCGTAATTATTTCTTATACAGCTTCGGATTGATGCGCGGGATCAGCGCCATGAGCACGCTCTGCTCGGTCAGTTGAGTACGGTCGAGCAGGCCGTGGGACAGGTACCCGATCGCGCCCAGGCTCTGGCCGAGGTTCTCGATGCCGGAGACCTCGCTCATCACGTCGCCCACCTCGCGGCCGGCGAGCACCTCGGAGATCACGATCGGCGGGTAGACGAAGCCGCTGCCGCTGCCGAGGGTGAAGCCGTCGACCACGTCATAGATCGCGCAGAACTGGATGTCTAAAATGAAGCCTTCCACGTCGGACAGCCCGGCTTCGATGCCGACGCCGTAGTCGTACTCCCCGGACCTGTACGCGTTCTTCGCCCGGTTCATGGCGCCTTTTACTGTATCACTGCCGAACGGCTGGGGCGGGACGCCCGAGCTGACCCGGCGGGCGTCGACGGTGACGTTGCCGAATAAGCGGGTGAAGACGTTCTTGACGGCGGTTACCTTGACCGGGTTATTGGTCCCTACCGCTACCCTCATGCTCATCCTTCCTCAGGAGGTTGCCGTGCGTGTCGATCTCGCCGCCGGCAATCCGCGTCGAAGAGATCGGCTTGCCGTCCTCCGCGAGCACGTAGTCCACGCGGACGATGGCGATGGGCTTCCGCCCCTTCTCTTTCCGCAGCTCGTTGATCTTCACGGCCACGGGGAACGTCTCGGGCGAGACCACGATGTAGTCGTAGTCCTCGGTGAGCGCCGTGCCGTACGGGTCTTCCAGCTTCATGACGTTGGGCCGCTTGCCCAGCTTGTTCTCGATCCATTCCCGGAGGCGCCGCTCGCGCACCGCGTAGGGCTCGACGTCGCGTATCCTCGCGCTCCGGGCCATCTCGTCCGAGGTCAGCCCGATGTCGACATCGCCGTCTATCTCGTAAGCCGTCCGCAGCAGCAGCTTGTGACCGTCGTGCAGCGGCTGGAACGTGCCGCCGACCGCGACCCGCACGGCACGTGCGGCACTCACGGGCCCACCCTCCGCTGCTGCAGGCCCAGGTACTGGCGGGATAGCTCCGCGTATTCCTCGCAGTTGCCTTCCGCGCCCTTCATCTGCTCGGGCGACAGCTGCCGGATCACCTTGCCCGGCACGCCCACCACGAGGCTGCCGGCCGGGATTTTGTCGCCTTCCTTCACGACGGCGCCGGCGCCGATCACGCAGTGATCGCCGATCACGGCGTTGCTCAGTACGATGGCGCCCATGCCGATCAGAGAAAAGTCGCCGACGGTGCAGCTGTGGACGATGGCCCCGTGGCCGACGGTCACGCCCTCGCCGATGAGCGTGTCCTCCCCCGGCTTCGGCCCCGCGTGGACGACGGCGTTGTCCTGGACGTTGGCCTTCCGCGAGACGGTGATCCGGCCCTTGTCGCCCCGGAGCACGGCCCCGTACCAGACGCTCGCCTCGTCCTCGATGCGCACGTCGCCGATAACCACGGCGGTCTCCGCGACGAAGGCGGAGGGCGATACCCGGGGAGTGGCAAAGTAGTCGAGAATCATAATCTCTCTTCTAATGTCGCGCTTATATAGTAAAAACCTATCCTAAGCCCGGCGCCGGCATCGGGCTACTTCACCGGGGCCCCGCAGTTCGGGCACCGGTCCTTCGTGATCTCCATCAGGGTGCCACAGTACTTGCACGGCATCTTGACGATCTCGCGCACGATCTCCTTCTGCGCCGGGGCGCTGCCGCTGATGGCTGCCTTGGCCACCTCCAGCATGTCCGCGTACGTCTTTTCCAGCGGGTTGATGCCGATCGCCGCATTGTACTCTGCGATAGCCTCCTCATAGCGGCCTTTTTTAGCCAGTGCGAGCCCGTACAGGTACCGGGCCCGGTCAGAGCCGGGCTTCCTGTTTACGGCGCTACGCAGTGCTGCGACCGCCTCGTCGAGCTTTCCGATCATCAGGTAGTTCTCGCCCATCGACTGGTCAAGCCCTTCGAGGTCCCGGTTAATCTGCTTTGCCCTCTCGTATTCCCGGTCGGCATCGGCGTACTTTCCCCCGAGACGGTGCGTGTCGCCAAGCCAGAGATGTGTGATGGCGCTGTCCGGCTGCATCCTCGCCGCTTCTTCAAGCTCCTTTTCTGCGCTGGCGAGCTTGCCGAGCTTTATGTAGCAAAAGCCCATGTTTGACCTGGCGCTAACGTTATCCGGCCGGGTCTCAAGCTCTTTCCGGAACATATCCAGCGCCACGGGGTAGTTGCCCGTAGCCATATGGCACCGCCCGAGGTTATCGTATACACCAGGCAGTCCCGGCTGTTTTTTCAGGGCCATGTTGAATTCAGCGATCGCCCCGGTAAAGTTGCCGCCGCCCATCAGCGCCTCGCCGTTACGGCTGTGGGTATTGGCGGAGGTCAGGGCCTCTGCCGAGGCCTTCAGCGTCCGGCCGGCGATCGTTTTTACCGACGATAACAGGGACATGGACAGGGCAAACCCGACGATGAGCAGCGTGATAAAGGCAAAAAACGTGAAGGTGTCGTCAGGGCCGAAAAAGGATGTGATGACCCGGCTGGCCGCGTCATAGACTGTATATGCGGGGCCGGTTAAAGCGTTCGCCGGCTCCGCCGTGAAATACAGAATAGAGCCGACGATCAGGTAAATAAACAGTAGCGCTGTTACTACGTTCGCAATTTTCACCACGCTGTCCAGCGCTTTTTCTGTGATAGCCATGATAAGCTTTTCTTTTATCGGCCAACAATAAATTTGTTGTGCCTCTGCCAGGATAACGAAGATAAACGCCCGGTTGACTTCCCCTTATAGGGCAAGACATGCGGGGAGACTTTTTGGGAAAGCGTTTTCCCGACGCTCTTTCCAAATGGTTTTGGAAAAGGCTCCCCGACAGCACCTGCGAACACTGTTCAGGCTTCGAGCCTGAGCCTTTTCACCACGAAGTCCGTGTCCAGCGCCAGCACGAACGGCCCCAGCTTCGGCCCCCGGGGCTTCCCGAGCAGCAGCATGTAAGCGGTCTTGAACAGCTTGCCAGGTTTTATGTTCCGGCGCTTGGCCATCTCGAAGATCTCGAACTGGGTCTCCTCCTCGGTGTGCTTCGCCAGTATGTAGTCGGCCAGCTCCCGCAGCGCCTCCTTCTCCGGCTCCGTGATGTCGGCGGGGACCTCGAGCGTCTCCTTGACGGCGATGTTGTACTCCTCGGGGCCGTAGTGGTGCGCCCAGTAGCCCGCTTTCCTCACGCGGGTCAGCGCGTCCTGTTCCTGCTCCTGCGTGGCGTCGGCGGGCAGGTGCCCGGTCTTCTTCAGCGTCCGCAGGATGTGCTCGTCGTTGTTGGACACGCTCACCATGGCGGCGAACGTGTACGGGATGCGCACCTTGCGGCGGTCGCCGATGTGCAGCATGGGGTAGACCCGGTCCGCGGTCTCCTTCTCCTCGGCGTCGGCCGGCTCGATCTCGCCGTAGTAGACCTTCTCGAACCGGTCGAAGCTGTCCACCAGGAAGTTGATGTTCTTGACTTCCAGGTTCTTCTGCTTCATGGGGTTGAGCGAGTAAAAGTACAGGAACGCCTCGGGCTCCATGATGTCGACCATGTCCTGGGTGATGTAGACGTTGCCGTGGCGGGTGGACATCTTGGCCGAGTTCACCAGGAAAAACTCGTAGACGGTGTACACCGGCGGCTGTCGCTTGAGGATGACTTTAGAGATCTCCTGGCCGGACGGCCAGGAGCCCTCGTAGTGGTCCTTGCCGAACGGCTCCATCTTCACGTCGAAGATCTGCCACTGCGCCGGCCACTCGAACCGCCAGGGCAGCTTGCCGTTGTTCAGCGACGTGGTGCCCCGGTGGCCGCAGCCCGGCACCTCGTACTCGCCCGCGAGCGACTTGGACTCGCACACGTAGTCGACCGTCCAGTCGTCCAGGTTGACCGAGACCGCCTTCGCGGTGATCCGGCCGCAGTTCTCGCAGATCGGGTTGAACGGGATGTAATCGGCGGGCGTGTTCGTCTGGAACCGGGAAATGACCTCTCTGGCCAGCGGGATATCGGACAGGATCGTCCTCATGGGCGGCGCGAACTTGCCTTCGGCGTACAGCCGGTCGTTGCTGTAGTCCTCGAGCTCGACCCCCAGCATCTTCACGCCGTCGATCCAGACGTTGTTGAAGTGCTCGGCCCAGGACTTGCAGCACCCGAACGGGTCCGGCACGTGCACGTAGGGGATGCCCACGTACTTGTTCAGGTTCTTGAGCTCGGCCTCGGTCAGCACGTGCCACCGGCCCTCCCGGTCCGGCATGCGCTCCGGGATCTTCCGCAGCGGGTCGCGGTCGTCGCTGGTGTGGACGTGCCTCGCCTTCACGCCCATCCCGAGGAGCGACTCCTTGATGAAGTAGCCCCGGAGGATGTCGTTGATGTTCCCGATGTGCTTCCCGCCCGACGGCGAAGCCGCGCACTTGACCACGACCTCCTGGTCCTTGCCGTAGCGCTCGATCACCTCGTCCGCGAGGGTGTCCGCCCAGAATACCCTGTAAACCATGATATCCGACCTGTCTGCCAGAATCTACTATGTCATTCTATAAGTAATTCACTACGTATACCGGCAGATACCGTGCCGTACGCCGCGCCTGTACTTGCTATGCACAGGTAGTTACACAGGTGCCAGAAAAATTAATGCCCGGTGAGGTAGCGTACTACAGTAAAAGTGTACCAGCATGCGCGGGCCCGCCGGTGCCGGAGCCTGGTTGTCAGCCAGTCTTCCTCCTTCATGCCATAACTATCACCGGCGGGCCGGCGCTTCACTGGTTTTAATCGATTAAAATTTCCGGCGACTCGTACCGGTTGATGAGGTACTGCAGCGCCCTGTTATATCGATCCAGCCTCCGCAGGTCGAATGCCTCGACCTTCGGCAGCCGGTCCAGGTTGGAATTGTCGCGCAGGTCGGCGATCTTCACCTTCGTGGCCAGCGGGTTCGTCTTCACGCGCCGGATGTACTGCGAAAAGCTCTCGCCGGCGTCCTTCCTCCGGGAGATGGCGTCGACCGCCGCGACGATGCGGTCCGGGTAGCCGGCCTTCCGCAAATCGTCCAGCGTAACATGCGTATCCTCGACCACGTCGTGGAGGATGGCGACCATCCGCTCGTCCTCTTTCCAGAGCTGTGCCATGACGCGGACGGGGTGCATGACGTATGGCTCGTCGTTCCGGTCCCTCTGGCCTTTGTGGGCGTTCGCGGCCAGGATGATCGCGTCTTCAAGCGTCGGCATTAGAATCCCTCCCGTAGAAATGCGTCACGTTTTATATTTAAGGTTCTTCTGCGTTTTTCGGATCTGCCGATTCAATGAAATGGGCTTTGTTTCGGGGGCCTGTCATACCAGTACTCGCGACGGGCGCGACGAAACGCGACGGGCGCGACGTTTCTCTAAGTTCTCGCGACGGGCGCGACGAAACGCGACGGGCGCGACGACGGTTAACGGATAATCCGCAATATTATCATTCTTAGAAACGTCGCGCCCGTCGCGTTTCGTCGCCGGACATCGGCAGATGTCCGCGTCGTCGCGAGTATGCAGTCCCGCGCCCTTGCGTACTCATCACAGGACGCCTGAACGGCAAACCATCAGAGACATCCGGCCACCGCCCTTCGATCCCAACCATGCAGAAGGGTCATATTTAAATTATGCAAAAGCCGGGCAGAGCCGGCGATTCGCTTTCACCGCGCCGCTACTTCTTCTCCTTCGCGTTCCACCCGTCCACGATGCTCCCGATCTCGTGGAAGTTGATGTCGGGCACCACCGCGTCCGGCTCCGCGCCCCGCACCGGGGGGCCCGGCCGGCCCACGTAGATCGTCTTCATGCCCAGCTTGCCCGCGCCCAGGATGTCGGCAAACAGGTCGTTGCCTACGAAGGCCGCCTGGTACGGCTCGATCTTAAGATCATCGAGCGCCGCCTGAAAAATTTTTGCGTTCGGCTTCTTGACGCCGGCCCGGCTGGACAGGATGATCGTCTCGAAATACGGCCGCAGGCCGTAGATGTCGAGCTCCGGCAGTGTGAAGGCCTCCTGCGCGTTGGAGACGATGCCGAGGCGGTAGCCTTTCCTGATCTGGTCCAGCGCCGGCCGGACGGTAGGGTAAATGAACATGCGCTTACGTGTGGCGGCGCGGAACAGGTGCGAGCAGCTCTCCGGCAGGTATCCCGGGGGCGGGCACGCGGCGCCACAGCTCCGGGTCAGTATGGTCCGGAACACGTCGCTGACGTCGGAATCGAGGAACAGCTCTGTGCCGTGGGCCCGGGCGGCGCATTCCTCCTTGATCTCCTTGAAGGCGTCCGATTCGGTCCTCCGCCGTTCCGGCGGGCCGAGCCGCCGGGCGAACTCCTCGTGGTAAAACCATTTGATCTGGTCCGGGGACAGGTATATTTGCCTGTACTCCAGCCACTTCGACAGAATGACATAAGCGTCCATGCTGTCCTCGTCCGTCTGGATGTCGATCAGCGTGCCATAAATGTCGAAAAGGATGGTCGTAATCATACCGGCCTCACCTCGATCTGCCGGGTGCCCAGCTCGATGAGGAACTTCCGGTGCCCGTGGTTCCAGTAGCCCAGCATCGCGATCTTGAACAGCTTCCGGGAAACGAAGAACGGCAGCAAGCGCATGATCTCCCGCCGGGCCCGTCCGTCGGGCTCGTAGGCGTGCAGGAAATGGCCGACGAACGGGTCAGCGGCGGACGCGTTATGGGCCAGGCAGGCAAACTGGTGGTACAGCTCGGCGACCATTGAGCTCAAATCGACGCAAGGGCTATGCCGGGGACGGCTGCGCTCCATGTCGAAGGTGCAGATGGTCCCTTCGCTGATCTTGAAGTTCGACGGGTTGGCGTCCCCGTGGACGGTGACGCCGCGCTGGCTGAACAGCGGCCGGAAACTATACCATCCGGCGAGCCCTTTCATGATCCGGCGGTGGTAGCCGTCGAGCTCCCCCCGCTCCTCGAGGTAGATGACGGACTTCAGGTAGGGGTAGAACAGCTCGCACTGATCGACAGAGCGGCTGTGCGGCATGACCGTATGGATTCTTTTCAGCAGGCCCGCGGCCAGCTCGAGGCCCCCGTACAGGTCCGTTTCGCTCCGCTCACCCTTGATCGCCCCGGTCATGAGCGAGAGCAGCGATTCCCCGTCCACGTGAAGCGTGGCGAGCGCACAGTCCGCTTTCACATTGTAGCCGAGCGCCCGTGCTACCTGGTACCGCCCCGCGGTAAACCCGCGACGTTCGAATTCGCGCAGCACCCGGTACTCGGCTTCCATCTCCCGCGCCGGCTCGTAGGCCGTCCCGGTCCGGCCAAGCGCCCGGCCGAAAAACTTCACGTGGACCATCCGGCCGTTGATCCGGTAGGTACGGTTGCCGTGGGAGGCCACCTCGCGCCCCGGCAGGGCCGCTACGTCCCGCTCCCCGCCCCGGCCGAACAGCTCCGGGTGCTCCCGGGCGAGCTGGAGCATCCACTGTGTCACGATGTCCTCTTTTAACTCAAGCATGGTGTCCCGTTATAAATTATAGAATTGATGAAATAATATTTCTTTCCCGGGCCGGGAAGTGAGAAAAAAGCTGCCGCGGCGGTGGTGTAGCGTCCCGCCGCAGTGCAGGTGTATGACGCAGCCGGACCGCCGCGTAAGCCCGCTACCGGTTAAGGGCTGCCGCCTAAATGACCGAGTCTATCCAGACGATGTCCATCGTCTCCAGGTCGATGATCGCCGCCTGCCCTTCCGCCGCGAACCCCGGGTTGATCACCCAGGCCCCGTCTTTGATTTTACCGCGCTGCTTGTGGTAGTGCCCGCAGATGACGACGTCCACCCGGTCCAGCGCCGCGCGGAGCGCCTTGCTGCCGCCGGGGCCGTGGTCGGTCATGTCGAGCGTCTCCAGGGGCGGCTGATGGGTGACCAGCACGGTCTTTGCCGGGGGCGTGTGGCTCAGCAGCACGTCCAGCTTGTAGGCCATCGTCTCCTCGGTGACCTCGGAAGGCGTATTGTTGCCGGTCGGCGTCGAGTAGCCCAGGCCCATGAACTCCCGGCCCATGATGATCTTCGGGGTCTCGTCGAGGTTGACCGCGTAGGCGCCGATCGCCTGGACGACCTCCGGCGGGTCCCAGTTGCCGGGCACGGCGAGGACACGCGGGCAGAAATGCTTCAGGATGGAGATGCTGCGCACCGCGTTTTCCGGCGGCCCCCCGTGGGTGAAGTCGCCGGCGACGATCACCGCGTCCACCGGGTCGCTCTTCTTGATGATCCCGTCGAGCCGGAAGAATTTGCCGTGGATATCGGAGAGAGCAAGAACTTTCATACTATGAACTCGGTCAGCCGGGTAATTATATTTTTCCGGACTCACAGAGCAGGCGGATTCCGACCGTATACAGTACTGTCGATACCGGCCATTTACAGTACGTCTGCACTGACCGTATATAGTACGGCCAGCACGGGCCGGATAAAGCTATTATCCCTGCCGACCATGATCGAATGGTGATTATATGCCCGGCAAGGCATGGTCGATCGACTGGATTTTCGAGAAGAAGGCGGTTTGCTTTAACTGCGGCGCGGAAGCCGCACAGAAAATAGAGATGCTCCCCGTGAAGACCACGGTGACATGCATGAACTGCGGGGCAGAGCGGGTGTACAACATCCACGGCACCTACGTGGCCACGCCCATCCACTCGCTGCCCGCGCATAAGCACAAGTACGACATCTGGCGGTTCGACAAAGACGCCGTCTGCCCCAACCACGGCGCCATCGCCCGGCACGCGGTGACCGTGGACGAGTACGTTTCGACCATCGTGTGCCCGGTGTGCCACTTCACCCACCTGTACGACTTCGCGTTCTTCAGCCGCTCAAAATGAGGTCAGCCGGGTTTCAGGAGGCCACCGAAAATGCGTATCATCGTTTTATTCTCCGGGCCTGACCGTTGATCAATGGAACTCCGGGATCTCGAAAAGATGGGGCGATGCCCGAACTGCGGGAAGGAAGCCATACAGGTCATCGAGGCGAAGCCCGGCGAGACGGTCGTCACCTGCATGAACTGCGGCGCGGCGAGACATTACGATGATGCCGATGAGGGCGTCGGCGTGCAGGCGACGTTCGACGATGCCCTCCCGAAAGGGTGATCCGCTTTTTGCCTGCCGCCCCGGGGGCGGGAATCCATCATAAAAGCGGAACATGGTTTTAAACATTAAAATATCTCTAGAGATAGGATTTTTATGATGGGCGAGCCGGTCGAGGGCAGGCGATGGGACATCGAGAAGGAGGCCGCGTGCTTCAACTGCCACAAGGGCGCCACCCAGCTCATCGAGATCGGCGATTCGGCCGCGACGGTCACCTGCACCAACTGCATGGCCGTGCGCCATTACACGATACACCGGATCGACTTGCCGGAGAAGAAGGGCGAGTTCGAGGATAAGAGCTTCCGGTACGCCCACGATATCTGGAACTTCGGGTACATGGACAATTGCCTGAACTGCGGGAACTGCGTGGAGAACGAGGTGAACGTGGACGAGCGCCGCATCCGCACTTTTTGTCCCGGGTGTTATTTCACGCGTCTGTATGAGTTCAACATGTTCAGCGAGCCCCGGTCGCGACGATAGGGGCGAAGGGCAGGAGACCTGGATGGTCTTCGTCGACCCCGAAGCGGGCGTCAGGTGCAGCAGCATCATCGCGCTGTCCTACCGGTGCCATCTGCCCCTCCGGGCCCGGGAGACGTGCTTCGGCCTGATGATGGAAGGCGAGCGCGAGACGGTCAGGGGTTTCATGGCGCTGCTGAAGGACACGTTCCCTGCAGGCCTGTTCCTGAAGCGCCGGCCGTTCTCCATCGGCGACACCCGGGTCTGCGCCCGGACGTTCCGTACCACCGGGCTGCGGCGTGCGACGGAGCATTTCAGAAACAACAGCCGCTCCTAGGGGTCACCTTTATTTTCTCGACATGCCTATTGCATGGTAGCGTGATAGCGTGAAGCTGAACTCCCGACTACTCATCGGCCCGGTCGGCCTGGCGATCTTTATGCTGGTCGTCCAGGTGATCGCCCTGCTCCTCGTGTCGCCGCTCAAGTTGTACCAGATGAGCGCGTTCGAGAACCCCGAGAGCCTGTGGAACCCGATCATCTACATCGTGCTGATCGTCGTGTACGCGGCCGTCGTCCTGCTGATCATCAAGTACCGGCTGCGCTGGCTGCTCAAGCTGATCATCGCCATGGCCGTGTTCGCCACGCTGGTCTACGTGCTGTTCGGCATCGGCGCGCTCTTCTTCCCCTCCGCCGCGGCCGAGTACCTGGCGATAGGCGCCTTCGGCATCGGGGTCGTGCTGACCGCGCTGATGCTCGTCTACCCCGAGTGGTACGTGGTCGACGTCGTCGGCATCCTCACCGCGGCCGGCGCCGCGGCCCTGTTCGGCATCTCGCTGGCCGTGCTCCCGACGCTGCTGCTGCTCGTCGCGCTGATCGTGTACGACTACATCGCCGTCTACAAGACGAAGCACATGCTCAAGCTGGCCGAAGGGGTCACCGACCTGAACCTGCCGATCATCTTCGTGCTGCCCATGAAGCTCAACTACTCGTACATCCGCAGCAAGGTCCCGATCAAAGAGCTGAAAGAAGGCGAGCGCGAGACCTTCATCATGGGCCTCGGCGACGCCGTCATGCCCACCATCCTCGCCGTCTCCGCCAACGCGTTCATCGCGGCGCCCGTCATCGGCTTCGTCAACGTCCCGGCCCTGGGGACCGTGGCCGGCACGATGGTCAGCCACGCGGTGCTCATGTACTACGTGCTGAAAGGCAAACCCCTGGCCGGGCTGCCGTTCCTCTGCACCGGCGCCATCATCGGCTTCGCGATCGGGTGTCTCGTGGCAGGCGTTAACCCGCTCTTTTAAGACGCCAAGGGGCCAAGAGAAGAGTCCAGGACGCCACTGTAGAAACTAAGAGGCGCCAAGGCGCCAAGATTTATTTTTATTTTCAAGACTCCAAGCGGCCAAGTTGTTGTACAGGATTGTTCGAATCGCATGGATCAGGCCCTTGGACCCTTGGCATCTTGAATATTAAAAATACACTTGGACCCTTGGCGCCTCTTAGTTTCTACAGTGGCGTCTTGGACTCTCTTCTTGGACCCTTGGCGTCTTGCATCAGGTGACGTCGACGGCGGCGGTGATGCGCCGGACGGCCTCGTCGAGGTCGCCCATGCGCACCTCGATGGCGCCCCGGGGGCATTTGACCGCGCAGCGGCCGCAGCCCCGGCACTGGTCGCCGATGACGGCACGGCCGTCCTCGATCGTAATGGCGTTCATGAAGCAGGTCTTCGCGCAGGCCCCGCAGCCGGTGCACCGGTCGGTCACCTCGATCGAGAGGCCCGGCATCTTCGTGACCTTGCTGCCGATGGCAGGCGCCAGCGAGGGGAGAATCTTCCACAGGCAGCAGCACGGGCAGCAGTTGCAGATGGTCAGCAGCCGGTCTTCCTGTCCCGTGCCCAGCCATAGGGAGTCGAGCTTGTTGCGGCCGACCAGATGCGCCAGCCCGGCCTCCCGGCATTTGCGGAGGTGCTCCTTCGCCTCCTCCTTCGTGGCCATATGGCCCAGAGACGGGTCGATCTTCAGCGTCGCCTCGCCCAGGAAGAGACAGCCGAGTTCCAGGGGATAGTCTTTACAGCCGGAGGCCTTGCGGCAGATGCACCAGTCCATGATGAACCGGTGGCCGGAGCGCTCGATGAAATGCTCCGCGGCCTGCGAAGGGAGGAACGTCTGCCCGGCGGGCTCGATCACCCGGCCGACCTCCACGACGCGGTCCTGCGGCAGGTACATGATGTCGTCGCCCCCGAAGAGCGCGCGATCGACGACCCTGTCGATCACGGGGAGACGGGTGGCGCGGGCGAGGGCGAAGCGCCGGGGAAAGCCGCGCATCAGGAAACCGACCAGCCAGCTTGACCGGGACATAACGTAATCACTATGGGCGCCGGGTTAGATAAAGGTGGTTGTTCTGGCTCTATCCTGCTTTCCGCCCTTCACTGTCACGCCATCTCGACCCAGTAGCCACGGCCCGGCAGGATGCCGGTGATTTCCGGGTAGTACTCGTAGAAGTAGTCGTCCGGGTCGGGGCAGTAGTATACCCAGTTCTGCGCGGCCGCGTCCCAGCCCCACACGGTGACCGCGTCCGGGTACATGGCGGCGGGCGAGGAAGACGTTTCGCCGGTCAGGCCGACGAAGTTCCAGCCGTCGACCAGGGCGGCCGGGCTGGCAGGGGCGCCTGCCGGCACCGTACCCTGTACCGATACCGTCGCCGTCCGGTTCATCTCCACCCAGTAGGCCTTGCCCGTTTCCAGCGCCGTGAGCGCGGGGTAGTACTCGTAGAAGTAATCCCCGGAGTCAGGGCAGTAGTATACCCAGTTCTGCGCGTCCTCGTCCCAGCCCCAGATGTTGACGATGCCGGCCCTGACGTCCGCCGGGAAGATGCCCGTTATGCTGTTGTCCTGCAGCGTCAGCGGGATCGAGATCAGGTTCCAGCCGCTGACCAGCGTGTAGTTATACGTCTCGACGGTCGTCGGCAGCTCGTCATCCATGATGGTGATCGTCGTAGACGATGGCGTCCCTGCCGTGGCGTTCTTCAGGTTACCCAGTGACAGGGTGATCGTCCGGTTTCCGCGGTAGGCGGCGTCGTTGATCAGGCTGACGCTGAACGAGGCCGACGTGACGCCCGGCGTGAAGCTCAGCATGCCGCTTCCGCCCGTGTAGTCGGTGCCCGCGATCGCGCTGCCGCCGGAGACGGAGTAGTTGACCGATACGGGCTTGCTGGTGCTGCCGGAGAGGCTGACGGTGATCGTCGCCGCGCCCGCGTTCTCCGCGACCGTGTACGTTGCCGCCGCAAACCGCAGCGTCGGCTGCGCGTCATTATCAGTGATGGTGATCGTGGTTGAGGCGGGCGTCCCTGTAGAGGCATTTTTAGGATTGCTCAAGGTGAATACGATCGTCTCGTCGTTCTCGTCCATCGCATCGTTCAGGATGTTCACGTTGAAGCTGGCCGTTGTTGTGCCGGGGGCGAAGGTGAGCGTGCCGGCGCCTCCCGTGTAGTCCGTACCGGCGGTGGCGTTTCCGCCAGTTACTGAATAGTTGACCGAAACCGGGAGCGCGGTGCTTCCCGTAAGATTGACTGTCACTGTCGCCGCGCCCGCGTTCTCCGCGACCGTGTACGTTGCCGCCGCAAACCGCAGCGTCGGCTGCGCGTCTTCATCCGTGATGGTGATCGTGGTTGAGGCGGGCGTCCCCGTGGTGGCGTTTTTGGGACTGCTCAGCGTCAGTATAATCGTCTCGTTGTCCTCGTCGACCGCGTCATTGAGGATGTTCAGGTTGAAGCTGGCCGTTGTTGTGCCGGGGGCGAAGGTGAGGTTGCCCGAGCCGCCGGTGTAGTCGGTGCCCGCGGTGGCGTTGCCGCCGGTGACTGCATAGCTGATCGACGCAGCCAGGCTCGTGCTGCCCGTCAGCGTGACCTGAACCGGCAGCGTCCCGGCGTTCTCGTTTACGCTGTTCTGGGCCAGGCTGAACCTGATGGCGGGAGGCGCGTCATCGTTGATAATGGTAGCCGTCGTGGCCGATGGCGTGCCGATCGTGGCGTTTTTAGGGTTGCTCAGCGTCAGCGTGACCGTCTCGTTGCCTTCGTATGCGGCATCGTTCACCAGGCTGAGGTCGAAGTAGGCTGTGGCATTGCCCGGGGCGAAGGTGAGGGTGCCCGAGCCGCCGGTGTAGTCGGTGCCCGCGGTGGCGTTTCCGCCCGTCACGGCGTAGCTGACCGACGCCGGGAATGCGGTGCCGCCGGAGAGGCTGACGGGGATGGTGATTTTCCCCGCGCTCTCGGCGCCGGAGTACTGCGCGGCACCGAACCGCAGGACAGGCGCGGCATCATCGTTCCTGATGATGACAGTGGTACTGTTCGGGCTGCCGAGGGTGGCGTTCACCGGGTCGCTCAACGATAACACCACTGTCTCGTTGCCTTCATACACCGCGTCGTTCACGATCGCCAGGCTGAAGGTGGCGTCCGTCGCGCCGCTGGCGATGGTGACCGTGCCGGAGCCGCCGGTGTAGTCGGTGCCGGGGGTGGCGTTGCCGCCGGTGACCGCGTAGCTGACCGATGCCGGCGCGACAGTGCTTCCTTCGCGTACCACCGTGATCGCGACGGTCCCGGCGTTTTCCCCGGCCGTGAAGGACTGTCCGCTGAACGTCAGCGTCGGCCACGACGGCGGCACCGGGGGCGTCGATTCTATCACGGTGTCCGCGTCCTCCGTGTAGACTTTCAGGCACACGTCGGTGTTCGTGGGGTTGCCCTGGCTGTCGGCCCCGATGTCGGACCAGGCGACCCCGTTGCCGCTCACGAAGCTCTCCGAGGCGTTGGAGGTCGCGCCGGAGGTGTAGCCGCTGATGCGGGACTCAATGCAGACCGGGTAATTATATCCCGGCGTGTGGAGCCGCACCTCGACCCGGAACGTCTGGCCTGCGCCGAGGGTCACCGGGGTGTCGAGCGTTACCGTGTGGTAGCCGGGGAGGCCGAACGCGCCGGACTGCTGCCGGTTGAGCGTGTCGTCCCGGTAAATATTGAGCTGGTAGTCGGAGTTGACCTGGGGCGTGTAGAACCCCACGGCCGAGAGCGACTCGTTGGACCCGGCCGTATAGCTGGCGGCGAACCACGCCACGTCGCTCCCGTAGCCCGCGTTGCCGGTCCAGCCGAGCGGGTCGTGCTGGTAGACGTGATCGTAGTTGCCCGTCGCTTCAGCGGTGAAGACCGCGTTCGAGGTGCCGACGATCCGGTCGTAGTACGAGATGTAGAAGTACCCGCCCTCGCCCCAGTCCTCGCCCCAGCTGTTCCGGGCGATGAAGGCGCCGTCTCCCGGGGGCGCCGAAGCGAAGTTGGACCGGCTGTAGCTGTCGTTCCATCCCACCAGCGCGATCGCGTGGTTGGCGCCGGTGGAGTTGTAATAGTAGGCATGCGTGGCGGCGTTGTAGTATGACGCGCCCCAGTAGCAGGCGGTGTAGACAGCCCCGTAAGCCTGGATGGCCTGCTTCAGGTTGCCGTTGTCCGTGCTGTTCGCCCGGTCGGGTATGAAAAGGACCTCCTGCACGTGCATGTCCGCCGGGAGCACGGGCGAGGACAGCGAGGTCTCGACATAGGGGTCGTCCGCCTCGTCCACCGGCCCGGCCCATCGCGTGAGGTAAGCGGCAGACATGAACTCGTTGCCTCCGCTGTTCGGGCCCACGTCGAACCCGTGCGTGTTCTTGAGGTTGTTTTCGGAGAAGTCTGCCACCTGCGCGGGCATCAGGTAAGACTCGAGGGAGGCATAGGTCGCGAAAGCCCAGCAGCTTCCCGAGCTGCCCTGGTCCCGGACCCCTGTCAGCCGGCCCAGCGTCCTCAAATCGTACGAATCCCCGCTGTCGCCGAGAAGATCGACGCCCTCCGGTACATAGGTATCCGGCAGCTCCCCTGACAGGTCAAGGTCGACCTCGCTGCCCTTCAGGAACGACAGGTCCACCGGGGCGGGGACCAGGCCTGGGGCGGGACCCGTCGTTGCCATGGCCTGGAGCAGCGCGGGCCCCCGGGACAAACGGGCCTGCTGGTAGGCGGCAAACTGCGGATTGACCGGCGCTGCCTGCGCCGGCAGCAGGCCCTTACCCGGGGCCGCGTCCGGGGCCGGCACAGTCTGCGCGACGGCCGGCAGCGGGATGACGATCGCCGGGTAGAGACATGATAGAACGGTAGCAAGTGCGAGAAGCATCGAAAACGTCTGGCTGACCCGACTGCCGGTCTGGCCAGAGGAATCTTTCCGGACGGTGTCGCCGGGTCTGCCTGATGGTGATATCGCTATTCGTATTCCCCCGCTGTTACCCCCATCTGAACAGCCACAACCCCTCGCGGCACATGCAGTCAAGAGGTTAAGGTTTATTTGGTTATTTACTTATTTATTCCTTATATATCTTTTCCCTTTAGTTATTTATTAATAACAAGCATATAAAAAAACGCAAGCGCCTCAGGTTGTCCCGGCGCTCCTGTGCCGCTGGTACGCCCACCGGTCTTCCTGCGCCTCGAGCACCATATCGTAGACCCTCTTGGGGTCCTCGATCCGGTCGAACACGGGCTCCCCGCTGTAAGCCATGACGCTGTTGACGGCGTAGCGGCTTCTCCTGCCGTCTCCGCCCGTACCGCTGTCGCCCTCGAATATGAGCGTGCCCCTGCCGCTACGGTATATGGTAATGTCTACGCGGCCGATCTTTTCCAGGGGCATGGAGGCGACGTTCCGGTCCCGCAGCGCCGTCAGCACGACCACCCGCCGGTCGGTCAGCGCGTACCAGGTACGGCGCCGGGCCAGGAACTCCACGACGAACCGCCCGAACAGCATGTAAAGGCCGATTGCCACGAACGGCACGCCGAACAGCGGGAAGCACAGCGCGACCGGGTTGAGGCCGTCGGGCCCGGACACGGCGGACAGCGCGCCGAGCTCCCAGAAGAGCGAGAAACCGGTCCAGAAGAGGGCGAACGGGAGCATGAAGAGGTCCTCCCTCCGGAAGACCAGCAGCTTCCTGGACGGCTGCCCGCTCCAGAGGACCTTTTCGCCCGGGCTGAGGATGTCATCGATCGGCCCGCGGGATGCCTGATAGAGATTATGGTCGTACGGCCGGTACGTGTAGTCGTACTTCAGGTCTTTCGAAAGGTCCACGGCAGTCCCATAAGTAGCATCAGGCCCGAATGCGATAACCTTTTTCGTAGGGCGTTGGCGCCACGGGCATTGGCACGCTATTTCTTCCGGGACGGCGGCAGCTCGTACTCCGGCTTCGCGTCCGCTTCGGCCACGGGCTGCTTCTGGCGGGGCGCCTGCCGCAGCATCTCGATGAGACGTTCTTTGACCGCGTCCACGCCTTCGCCCGTCAGGGTGGACATCTCCATGTCGGCACGGGCCTCAGCGTGGGGCATATCCATCTTGTTGGCGACGACCAGCACCGGGATTTTCACCGTCTGCCGGGTCTCTTCGAGCAGCTTCTCCTGCTCGGCCACGGTGAAGCCGCACTCTTCGCTGGGGTCGACGATGAACAGGAGCACGTCGCCCACGTACCGCAGCGCCGATATGGCCTGGCGCTCGATATCGTTCCTCTGTTCCATCGGGCGGTCCAGCAGCCCGGGCGTGTCGATCACCTGGTACCGGGTCTTCCGGATCGAAAAATGGCCGATAATGATGCCCTTCGTGGTGAACGGGTACAGGGCGATCTCCGGCTTCGCGCTGGAGACCCGGGACACGAAGCTCGACTTGCCCACGTTCGGGTAGCCGGCCACGACGATCGTCGGCTCGTCCTTGATGTCCGGCAGGTCCTTGAGCTTGTTTCTCGCGTCGTTCAGGAACCTGAGCTCTTTGTCGACGTCGTGGACGATCGACGCCATCCGGGCGAACGCCTGCTTGCGTACTTTAACCGGGTCTTCGCTCTTCCGTATCATCGCCACGTACTTGCGGGAAATGTCCTTCGATTTATCAGCGGCCCAGGTGACGGACGAGAGGGCTATCCTGATCCGGTCCACGCCGGCCAGGATGTCGGCGATCTCGCGGTAGAAGGGGCCGATCCGGTCGAAGCTCGGCCACTCCCGGGTCGCGTTTCGCAGGTTGTCGGCCAGGATGTTGCCTGCGGTGATCACCATCGACTCCTCGACCTCTTTCTTGTCGGTGTAAGCCCCGCCCAGCTTGCCTCTGCCGGCCCTGACGGCACGGGAAAATGCCTTATCCGTCAGCTCGTCCGCCGTAGGCACCGTGCCAATCTTCTCGAAGATCATGATTTCACGCTGTCGCCCCATTTGTTAGCTATCTATATATAGCTGCTTGATACGCTGAGTCGCGTAACAAGCAGAGCTGTGCGATACGCGATAGTTGCTACCACGCAGAGCTGCTTGATATGCTGAGTCGCGTGCCGGGGAAAGCCCCATGCTACGTAGCTCTGCCCGCCCGGCAGAGTCCCTCGCCCCGCTGCTGTGACGACAATATAAAAATATGACCGGCGAATATATTATAATAATCCCGGAAGTGCGGCGTGGCCGGGCGGGGCCCGGTGCAGGACCGATGCAAAACGTTATCCTTTGGCAGAGCGCTATGGTGGTTCTGATGGAAGAGCGAGACATAAGCATGGGAAGCGGCTGGAAGATGACCATCCGCATGGACGTGGACAAGTACGACAAGCAGTTCATCGAGATCGCTAAGGTGCGAAAAGACCGCAAGATCGGCCGGTTCAAGCTGAACCCGCGGTACGCGAAGAAGCTCGGCGAAGAGCTCATCAAGGTGGGCGAAGAGCTGGAAAAAGAAGGTTCCCTCGGCGACGATTCGCCCGAGTCGATGGAAGAATAAAAAACACTGAAGCAATAATATTTTATTGCTTCCGTTATCGCTTCCGGTAGACCCCTTTCTTCCCCGGGCGATCAACCTTCTCGATCATCTTTTTCTCAAGCAGGCGGTCCCGTATCAGCGGGAAGTAGAACAGCCGGAACGTCGGGTATGGCACGCCGATGGCCGCCCGGTCGTAGCCTTCTTTGAGCGTGCCCACGGTCAGGTTCTTGCCCGTGTCCAGCTTGCTGACGACCATGTCGAACGCGTTGACCAGCGGCTCGGCCTTGACCTTCTTGTACCGGTCGCGGGACAGGAACCACTGGAGGTCGTTCCGCACGTCATAGTCGGTGCTGAGCGTGTCGATCTCTTTGCCGCCGACACGGATGTGCTCCAGGCTCTGCAGCTTCCGGGGCCTGCCGCGCGGGCGCTTTGCCGGCGCTTCTGCAGCGGCCTTTCCGGGGCCCTCGACCTTCTCCTGGAGGGCGGTGATCTTTTCGAGGATGCTATCGAGCTTGTTCCTGAAGCTATCCATGGAAGGCTGTGCTCCGCCACCGGATTCCATGGAGCTGCGCAGGACCGAGTTCAGATGCTTGGAGAATTTTTCCTTGCCCTTCGTCCGGTTCAGCCAGTCGGCCACGTCGCTGTCGACGGTGCCGCCAATCCTTACCTTTCGTCTCGCTTTCGATTTAGCTGCCATAACTATCTATAATATTGATCGCTTTATAATATATATAAAAATTTAGGTTGACCGGTTAATATTAAAAATAAAAATTTAGTCCCGGCGGTCGCAATTAAATCGTCCGGAGAATGGTACATCGACGGACTGGCTTCCTTCACGGCTGTAAAAATAGGCCCGTAGTACGCCGGTTGTCAATAAAAATACTGATGGTGATACTGCGGTGATGCCTGTTTTATACAACTTTTATTTAAGTGGTAAAAATAAATCTGTTGCGCCCCCCTTCATCAAGTGCCCGGAGGGGAAAAGCGGACAAATTATTTATAACCCCTGCGGATATTTTTACGGGCCATTGTGTTCAGGAGCTTACCCGTGACAGCCCCGCTCGAAAAAATGAAGCAATATTTTTCCGCTCATCCGGAAGTATACCAGCTTATTAAAGACCTGATCTTTTCGATCATCGTCGTCGCAGTCATCGCGCTTGCCCTGTATGTCTACGCCGGCGTCTGGACGCCGGTGGTCGCCGTCGACGGCACGAGCATGCTCGACCACATGCACGAGGGCGACCTCGTCCTGGTGCAGGGGCTGAACCGCGGGGCGGTCCGGACCTGCGAGGCGATGATCAACACCAGCTACCTCATGTTCGGGGATTACGGCGACGTCATCGTGTATTATCCGTACGGCAACCGGGACCGGCCCATGGTCATCCACCGGGCCATCCGGTGGGTCAACGAGAGCGAGCCCATGTGGCCCGGGGGCCCGGCCGCGCCGGCATCCGGCTACATCACGCTCGGCGATAACAACGGCGGCATCCTCGACCAGCAGTCCGACATCTGCCTCATGCAGCCGGTGAGGCCGGAGTGGATACACGGCATCGCGCGGTACAAAGTGCCCTACCTTGGCTACCTGCGCTCGCTAATCTGACAAAAGCCAGCCCTGCTGCGCCCAGTAAAAATAGTCGTGTGCCCAGGGCTCTTTGTTCGCGACGATCCGGCACCTGAGCCATTTCATGATCGCCCGGTGCCGGTCAGCCTGATCGGGGTAGACCCTCTTTTCCCGGATGGCGGCGGCCAGGTCCATTCCCATCGCATGCGCCGCTTCAGCCGCGCGATCGATCGCGCCCGGGTCGCTGCCGAGGGCGGCACCGGTGCCGCCGGTGACCGAGGCCCCGCAGGCGACGAGGAAGCCGTTCATGTACCCGACGACCCGGCCCTCGCCCCCGGTCCCGGCCGGACAGACCGAGCAGCCGTACCTGCCCCGCAGCCGCTGGCAGTGGATGGCGTCGCTCATGCGGTCCATCAGCGTCATCATCCGGGGCGTGACGCTGTCGAAGTACGCCGGGCTCCCCAGGACGACGCCGTCCGCGGCGGCGATCCTGCCCATGACATACCCGAAGTCGTCGTCCTGCGGGCACCGTCCCGTTTTGTAGCAGGCGCCGCAGCCCTTGCAGTCGTGGATCCGGAGGCTCGCGAGGTCCACGACCTCCACTTCGGCGCCGGCCTGTCTCGCGCCCTCGAGGGCCGTCTCTACGAGACGAAGCGTCATGCTGTTCTTCCCTCGCGGGCTGGCAGCAACGCCGGCGACCTTCATAATAGAAAAACTGGTCGCCGACGGGATAGGCTTTATGGTCCTCTCAAAAAATCGAATGATAAAAGGTACTGACGGGCCGCCCGGCACGACGGACGCGTCGCGACCTGACCTCCCCCATTCTGTGGTCTTATGTCGGGCCGGTGCGGCTTTCCGGGATGATCGGGAACTCCGGGACGTTTTACATGGCAGTGGCCATCATCCGGTCGTTGAACGGCGAAATCTTCTTCGTCATCTGCTTGTAGCGCTTGATGCCGTCCGCGAGCCCGTTCTCTTCCGAGAGCATGTGCACCAGGTCGATGACGTCGTCCTCGCTGGAAGCGTTGGCGAAGTGGAGCGACGTCTCCCCGCCACTCTCTATGAGCACGAACTTGCCGTTCATGATCGTGACCAGGCCGCACGCCTGCAGCGGCGTCGGGGCGATCTCCTCGAGGACGTCATCGTCCTCCGTACAGACGTATACGCCGCGCGTGTTCAGCCTGTCGGAGAACCGTACTACCTTGATGCTCTCGATCCGCTTGCCGTTCCGGCCCAGCTTTTTCCGTATGTTTTCAGTTATGTTGAAGACAAGTACTGTGCCGGGATTATTATTAAAATCAGCCGTTGTAGCTTCCCCCTTCATCGATTTTTCTTTTATAGATTTTTAGTCATAAGTGTATCCGCATGAACATTAAACTACGGCTGACCGGTGACGGAAAAAATGCGTTCGCTCCGCTGATGTCGCCGGTTTTACCCGCGGTTTCCGGGGAAATCGTAAATATGGCCGTGTAGCATGCCTTTTTTTAAAAATCGGCTTGCGGCGGCCGAATATTTAATATATTTATTATTTTATAAAATGCAAGACAATAATTTGCGATATATGATCGGCCATCTGTATGCCGTTTTGTTTTAGCGATTGATTTCTGCCGTTAATACAACAGGCGGATAGAACTCGATAGTTCGTTAACCTCTCTTAAAGCTACCGATTGTGCCGTGATTCAGGACGATCTGCGACGGTCCGGGGCAATTACGGGCATAAAAGGCGGTGATCTAAAAATAATAGCAAATGAAATAAAAACCCGGGTGTGTTATCGTATGAAATTCGACGTCGAGAAACGGGATGACCTGGTAAAAGAGGGGGCGCCTCCCGTGAGTGCGGAACGGGTGGAAACCCGCCCCGGGAGGCGTTGCGAGGAGCGATTAAGCTACCTGGAGGCGGTCCTGCGGGACATGGGCGACGGCGTCATCGTCGTGGGGCGGGACGGCAGGGTCGACTGCATGAACCGCGCGGCGATGGACATGTTCGGGCTGCGCAGCCCGGACGAGGGCACGCGCTACTTCAAAGATATCAGCCATTACGAGGTCACGGATGCCGGCGGCAAACCCATGCCGCCGGAGAGCTGGCCGATGGCCCGGGTCGCGAGGGGCGAGACCTTCCGCGACCAGGAAGTCACGTTTAAGGACCGGGCCACGGGCCGGGAGATACCGTGCGTTTATGATGCTGCCGCGCTGAAGTCGGAGGGGAAGCCGGGCATGAGCGTCGTCACGGTGCGCCGCCAGGCCGGGCGGAAAGCTGCAGCGGGCATCATGCCGGGCCTGGGCTCGCTTCTGGGGCTGATATCGGCCAGCGTGCCCGAAGCGGTCATGGCCACCGGCTGCGACATCCTGCTATATGACGGCCGCGCCGGCATCTTCCGGTCGACCGCCGCCGCCAGCGAATGGCAGCGCACGGCCACGGAAAAAAGGGCTTACTGCGCCTCGGAAGAAGACAAGGCGTTATATGCCCGCAGGGTCATGGACTCCCGGAACCCCCTCGTCGTGGAGGGCACCCGGGACCACCCGCTCTGCACGGCCCCGGAGAGCCTGGCGAACAAGCTCGGGGTCAGGTCCCTGATCGTGCTCCCGTTAATAGACAAAGGCCGGTTCCTGGGCTCCATGATCATCGACTCGACCCTCGACCGGCGCAGCCTGGGCGACCGCGACATGGACATCCTCAACGCGCTGGGGAAGCTCGCCGCCGCGATGATCGCCCGGGCGGAAGCGGGCCTGGCGTCCCCCGGCGCAGCAGCGCCGGCGACAGCCGGGGGATAATCGCGGCTCCTGACAGGCAAAAAATTGCAAATTTTTTTATATTTATCATCCCCAGTATCATATATGGCAAAGCTTACTGTTCTGGCGATCGGGGCCCATGCGGACCCGTTCGACATGCCGTACCAGTGCGGCGGCACGCTGGCGAAGATGGCGAAGGCCGGCAACCGCGTGATCTGCGTGTCCTCCTGCGAGGAGAACCAGGAGGAGGCCACGAGGGTCGCGAAAGCGCTCGGCTGCGAGACCATGTTCCTCGACCTGGAGGAAGGCGAGATCGAGGACGACACCCCGACCGTCCACAAGATCGTCGAGCTCATCCGCTCGGTGAAGCCGGACATCGTGATCACCCACCAGCCCACCGACTACAACCCGGACCACCGGAAGCTGTCGTCGGCGGTGCTCGGCGCGTGCCTGCTGGCGCGGGTCGGCGAAGTGAAGACGAAGCACAAGCCATACAAGGTGCCCTGCCTGTACTACTCCGAGACGTCCAGCGGCATGAACTCGGCCGGCGACATCTACGTGGACATCGAGAGCACCTTCCCCGTCAAAATGAAGGCGCTGAAGGAGCACAAGAGCCTGTCCATGAAGGCCGGCGTCGAGCACCTGGGCAGCATCGAGCACCTCATCGAGCGCGAGGAGGCGACCGCGAAGTTCCGGGGCATGCAGGTGGAGATCGAGTACGCCGAGGTCTTCTCCCGGGCCGTCAACTACCGGGTCGCGCGGGCGTTCAGCACCCTGCCGTTCCCGGACGTGCCGGTGCACAACGAGTAGATTTTCCTTTTTTTAACGGGGCTCAAATATGGATAAGAAAGAAATCGTCAGGATGCTCAACGAGGACTTCATCCACGAGATCGAGGCGTCGCTCGTCTACGTGAGGAACTCGTTCATGATGAGGGACTGCGACCCGAGCCGGCTCACGGAGGCCATCGCCGTCGACGAGATGCGGCACATGTGGTGGCTCGCCGACCTGATCACGAAGCGCGGCGGGGAGCCGGACATGAGCCATCCGCCGCTGGAGTTCGGCGTGCTCCGGCACATCATCGACGAGGAAAAGCGCCACCGGAAGGAGTTCAAGGAACGCCTCGCGAAATACCGGTAGAATGATCCACAGCATTGCGGCAATACGTCAAGTATTTCGTGTGTAGTCACCTCTATCGTTGTTAAAAAGAGGGACTAATGGCCGTAAAAACGTTATTTTTCGATCAGGGAGCTACGTTCAGCAAAGACAGGCTGTACCGGTACCGCCTCTGGCGGCGGTGGGAAAGCGCGTCCTGCCGGAAGGTCGCGTTCATCATGCTCAACCCCTCCACCGCGGACGCCGAAACGTTCGACCCCACCGTGCGCCGGTGCTTCGGGTACGCCCGGGACTGGGGCTTCGGCAGCATGGAAGTGGTGAACCTGTTCGCGCTGCGGTCGACGTACCCGGAGCAGCTGAAGAAGGCCCGCGACCCGGTCGGCCCGGAAAACGACGATGCCATCCTCCAGGCAGTCCTGGAGTCGGACCTGGCCGTGGCGGCGTGGGGCGTTCATGGCAGGCTCTACGGGCGCGACCTCGCCGTGCAAAGGCTCGTCGCGGGCATCAGGGATTTGCATTGCATCGGGACGACGAAGGCGGGAGCGCCACTGCACCCGCTGCACCAGCCGAAGAAGCTTTGCCCGGTGCTTTACCGTTGCGCCGGGCCCGATCCGGATATAATGCGCCCCGGCAATGGCACGGGCTGGCACGTTCGCACGGGCATACGAGTCCGATAAGTTTATCTGATGGAAAGTATACTATGTCCACGCGTCGCATGACGCGGCATTGAGATTTGCCCCGATAGGGTAGTGGATATCCTTGGAGCCTGCGGAGCTCTAGACCTGGGTTCGAGTCCCAGTCGGGGCGCTCCATTTTTCTTGTCGTTGTAGGGCCGGCGGCTCCGGCCGCGTAGCAGCCTGCATGCATGTCGTCTATCGCCTCGATAGCGCCCTTTTCATCAATAACCAGGTCGTGCCTGCCCCCGTTTGGAAGACCTGCCGCCCGCGCTTACGCCATCATTTCCGGAGTTGCAGGCAGTTGTATATTAACTCCATATATATGCCATTTATTACCTGAATTGCATGACACGTTATTTTTTTAAACTTTAAAGGAATCTGGAGCACTATAAAGCTATAAACTAAAAACAGGCTTACGATAAAGCTTCAAACGCCATCGTCCTGCAAGTATTATTTTATACTCATCCGGCCTTCATAGCTTTGTAGCGCAGAGGGTTGACAGTCACTACATACCCCCCCAACCGCATCTTAGATGCACCCCCGGCTGGCAATCCTCTGATGCAATCTTACGATCATAAAAACGGGCGGCGTTTGCGCTGTCATAAAACGGTTTACAGACTGGCGCCTTCGGACCGCCAGTACGAAGGTTAAGGTAGATGGGAACCGCGCACCGGGCCTTTCCCCGGCCCGGGCGCGGATGGATTTTAAAAGACGTCTTTCGGCTCCTTCATCTGGCGCTCGGCGTACTCCCGGATCTGGCTTTCGCCGCCGAACGCGTTCAGCATCTCTCCTGCCCGGCCGTACCATTCCTTCGCCCGGCCGGAGTCCCCGAGGCGCCGGTAGATGTCGCCGATGATGTAGGCGTACATGGCGCGCGTGTCCGGCGACGGCTGGCCGGCGGCCAGCGCCTTCTCGAAGTCCTCCACGGCCCTTGCCAGGTAGAACTTCTCCTTCTCCTTGTCGCCGCGCATCCGGCAGCACCAGGCGCCCATATGATAGATACGCCCGAGCTGCTGCGCCGAGGCCCCGCGCCACTGGGCGCACAGCGCGGCCAGGTAGTAGTTGCCGTTGACCTCGATCTTCCGCTTTTTCACCTCCGGCGTGATAGTCTCCGTTACCAGCCGGGTAAAGTCAGGCGAAAAGGTCTGAGGTTCGAAGTCGCCCTCGAAGCCGGTGTAGCCGCAGTTCGTACAGGTGTGCACGAACAGGCAGATCGGCTGGGCGCCCGCCGCCTCCCGGTAGAAGTCGGAGTGCAGCGGGCCGAACGAGTTGGTGGACGTGATGAGCTGCGAGTCGAACATGTTGCCGCACAGCGGGCAAGTGAAGCGGTGCGTCTCTGTGGTAGTCATACATGGATGGGTTGCGCGCGGGAGCATAAAAAAGTGTTGGAGCCCGGCGCCGGCCAACAACCCCAAATACATCCTCGTGACATATCTACGTGATAGCTGTTGCATGTCGTGCAATGGCATCAGGTGATCATTACGGTAAAAGAGCTCCCTAAGAAGGTGCAGGACCTGTTCAACGACGACCAGGCGGTCAAGGTCCTCGCCACGCAGGCGAAAAACGGGATGCTTCACGCGGTGCCGCTGGGCTCGTTGAGGGCCCTGGCGCCGAACACGCTGATCTTCGCCAACATCCTGGCGAAAGAGACGCACGCCAACATGGAAGAGACGCTGAAGCGGGGCGGCTGGGTGAGCGCCCTCGCCATCAAGGGCGGCGAGGCCTACCAGGTTCGGTGCAAGGCGAAGACGTACATGACCTCGGGCCCGGCCTACGACCGCATGAGCGAGGTGCTCAAGGCGCGGGGCATGACCGCGGCCGGCGTCTGGCTGCTGGAGCCGATCGAAGTGATCAACCAGAGCCCCGGCCCGAACGCGGGCAAGCCGATGTAAGCCCCGGCCCCTCAATTTATTAACGATTATTCATTACCTTTTTATACCTTGAGGCGCTACCTGAAACAATACGGTGCATCGCAGTGGACAGCCTCGACTTCCGTATCCTGGGCATGCTGATCCGGGACTCCCGGGTCTCTTACGAGACGATAGCCGCCGCGCTGGACGTGCCCGCGGAGACGGCGATCAACCGCATCTTCCGCATGTGGGACGTGGGCGTGATCAGCGAGTACCGGATCAAGGTGAACCCGTCGCTGTTCGGGTATAAGACCGCGATCGTGCTGGCGGAGGCGTACCGGAACTACTGCAAGCAGAAGGACATCCGCGCGATCCGGACCATGGACCGGGTCACCGCCGTCGTCGAGACCACGAGTAAGATCTACTCGGCCTACGTGCTTCACACCGGCGAGCAGGAGCTGAAGGGCCTGGTGGACCAGATCAAGGCGAAGATCACCCCGTCCCGGGTGACGAACGTGGTGTTCCCCCGCGAGGCGCCGCCGTCGGTGAAGCTGTCTGGCCAGGACTGGCGCATTATCGAGCACCTGATGGACGACCCGCGCGCGAGTGTCGACAACATGGCCTGCGACCTGCAGATCGCCCCCAAAACGCTGGAGCGGCGCATGGAAAAGCTCATCTCCGGCGGCGTGATGGCCCCGACGGTGGTGATCCAGCCGGGCATGTTCGAGGGCATGTTCTCCAATCGTTTGTACATCATTTTCAACGACGGCAGCGAGAGGGCCCGCACCGGCATCGTCGACGGCATCAAGAACAAGTGGAACGTGATCGGCCTCGAGCACCCGCAGGGCGCGATCATCGACGTCTACGGCAAGACGCGGAGGGACATCGAGGACGACCTGCGCTCGCTCAAGAGCATGCCGGAAGTGCGGGAGACGTTCTACACGCTGCCCTCGCGCATCGTGTCCAGCGATCTGCTGATACGGAAGAAGGTCATCGAGGCGGTCTACCGCAGCGACTCGACCGCCGGGCTATAAACCGTGCTGCGCTACCGTCATCGTCCTGCTACCGATTCCTTCGCAGTGATCAATTATCGTAGCTCTTGAAAGGTTTTAGAATATTTTCCCGGGAGGCTCGGGCGTACTTGCGCGCGCACGCACGATGGGGCCGGCTGTCACACCTGTCATCTCCATTACCCGAGGGAAATACCGTTTCGAACTTACAGGATCGGTAATAATCAATAGTCCTCCTTACCGCCGGATCGGTAATAATCAATAGTCCTCCTTACCGCCGGATCGGTAATAATCAATAGTCCTCCTTACCGCCGGGGCTGATCCCTGTCGGACGATTGACCATACCGCCGGCGAGGCAGTCCCCGATATGCCTGCCGATGCTGTCGAAGCCGATCAGGCAGGCTGCCGAGCCGTCGATCATCAGCGAGAAGTACGGGTCTTTCTCCCAGAACGCGACCACCTGCTTACCGGCGGCGAACGCGTAGCCTATCTCCCATATCGTCCCGGGATCCCTGCCGTCGAGCACAGCGAACAGGCCGTCGCTTTCCTCTATCTCCTTGCACAGCATGGTGAAGCGCTGCTTCTTTGCCCGGGCGCTGCCCAGGTCGATGCGGGAGTTCCGGTGATATGTGCTGTAGACCTCGAACCCCGCCTTTTCCAGGGCACTCTTGACCCTGTCCAGCCTCGCGACCTCCTCCGCCGTGAAAAACGGCCCCGAAAGGAACAATTTCATGTAACCATATCCTGGTTTGTCTGATCTGTTAACACTTTTCTTATTTTTGTGTTATTTGATATGAAAATGGTAACATTTAATACTTTTGAGATACAAGTGCCAGTCATGCATGATATGCCTGGCTGTAAATACTCGCATCTGGACCGGAAATACTCGTTTGAAGACCTCGCCGCATTCCACGGGCACCTCGGCCCGTACATCGTGCTGGGCTACCGGATCGGGCGCTACGCCAGGGAATATTTCTGCAGCGACGCCTTCGAAATGTCCGCCGTCGTCCAGTGCTCCGGCACCCCGCCCCAGTCCTGTATCCTGGACGGCGTGCAGATCGGCAGCGGGTGCACCCTGGGCAAGCGGAACATCGACCTGAAGGTCGGCGATTCCATATTATGCGAATTCACCTCTGGCGGGAAGAAGATGGTGATCCGGCCGAAGCCCATCCCGTTCCCGCCCCGGAGTGAGGACTACTTCCACCAGATCGAGCAGCTGGCTATCGACATGTACCGCGCGGACGAGTCGGAGCTCTTCGAGGTCAGCTCGAAATAGGTCAGCTCGAAATAGGGGAATACCGGTGAACAAGGTCGAGCTCGAGGGCATCTACACGGCGTACGAGGGCGGGGCGCGGCCGGTCATCAGGGGCCTGTCGCTGACCGTCAGGGCGGGCGAGTACGTCATCGTCGGCGGGCCTAACGGCGCCGGGAAGACCACGCTGCTCGAGTCGATCAACGGGCTGGCGAAGGTCACGCACGGCAGCGTCCGGGTGTGCGGCATCGACGCGAGGAAGGCCGGGCACGAGGTCCGGAAGCGGGTGGGCTACGTCCTCCAGAGCTTTTATTTCGACCCTTTCACCCCCTTTACCGTGGAACAGGTCGTCATGATGGGACGGTACGGCCGGATGGGCTTTTTCCGGAGGCCGCAGAAGCCCGACCACGAGGTCGTCGACCGGGCGATCGGGCTCCTCGGCCTGGAGGACCTTCGAAAACGGCCGATCGGCACGCTGAGTGGCGGCCAGCAGCAGAAGGCGATGATTGCGCAGAACATCGCAAAAGAGCCGGATATCATGCTGCTCGACGAGCCGTTCAGCAACCTGGACTTCAGCACCCGGGAGTTCGTCACCCGCGTGCTCGAAGGTCTCGCGGCGAAGGGCATGCCCATACTGATGGTCTCCCACGCCTTCGACGACCTGCCGGACCGCAAGATCCGGATCGCCATCATGAACGACGGGAAGATCACCTACGACGATACCTGTGACTCCTGCGAGGTCGAGGCCATCGTCCGGAAAACGTCGAGGATGAACTGAATGCTCGAGTTTTTAATCCCGAACAACATCGTCTGTCACGCCGTCGAGGCGATGCTGTTCGCGTCCATCTCGTGCGGGATACTGGGCGTCGTCATCGCCCGGATGAACATCTCGTCGATCGGCTTCACGATGTCCCACTCGGCGTTCGCCGGGGCGGCCGCCGGCATATTCCTCGGGCTGAACCCGCTGCTCACCGGCATATTGTTCAGCGTCCTCGTCGCCACCCTGCTGGGGCCGGTCAGCGACCGGACCCGGATGTCGGTCGACACCACGCTCGGGGTGATGTTCGCCATGTCCATGGCCGTCGCGATCTTCTTCATCTCCTACATGCAGTACCTGGGCCGGGGCTTTTCGGCGAGCGGACTGCTGTTCGGCGACGTCATGTCGCTCTACCGGGAGGAGATCTACGCCCTTGCCGTCCTCTCGATCGTTACGGTGGCTTTCATCGCGCTCTTCTACAAGGAGATCCTGGCCCTGATGTTCAACGTCAAGCTGGCCGAGGCCTCGGGCATCCGGACGAAGGTCGTCTTCTACGGGATCCTGTTCATCATCGCGGTATCGGTGGCCCTGAACATCGACATCGTGGGCGGGCTCCTGATCTACGTGTGGCTCGTGACCCCGGCGGCGATCGCTTACCAGTTCTGCTACAGCATGAGGAACATGTTCATCGTCGCCCCGGCTATTGCGGCGGTGATCAGCGCTTTCGGCGTCTGGGCCGGGTTCGAGTATACCCTGCCGGTCGGCCCTCTGATCGCCGTGCTGTTTACCGTTGCCTTCGCGCTGGCGGTAATACTGTCTCCAAAGCGCAGGATAACAAGTAATAAATCTTAAATATTTTGTAGCACAAGTGGTTAACTATGATATTCAAACGATTATTTATTGTCTGCATACTCTCTTTGCTGCTCATGATCGCCCCCGTGTGCGCAGCTTCCGACAAGATCGACGTCGTATCGACCACTAGCGTGCTATGGGAACCCGTCAGCTACATCGGCGGCGACCGGGTCAACGCCATCTACGTTTCCGACCCCACGATCTGCCCGCACCTGCAGTCCGACATTATTCCCAATAGCATCCAGCTCAAGAAGGACTTCATCAGCACCGCGGACATGTTCGTCGCCAACAACGGCTCGATCGACGCGACCTACGTCATGCCCTTCGTATCGGACTTCATGAGGGCGAACGGCTACGGCACGGTACAGTGGTACACCCTCAAGAACCCCTCGATGGTCTGGAACACCCCCGAGTCCGCGAAATTGCTCGCGGCCGAGGTGAAGGGCTGGCTCGTCCAGAAGGACCCGGCGAACGCGACGTACTACGAGCAGAGGTACAACGAGTATATCCAGCTCATCGAAGCCGCGAACCCGACCGCACAGGAGAAGGAGCTACTGGGCCAGCAGGACGTCATCGTGATACAGTGGCAGAGGGATGCCGTCGAGAAATGGCTGGGAATGAACGTCGTGAACATTTATGCCCCGGAGTTCGCCATGAACGGCACGAAGACCCCGGCGAAGCTGATCGACGACATCAACGCCAATACGAGCAAGTACCAGAACGTGAGCTTTATTATCGAGAACATGCAGTCCGGCGAGCTGGCCAAGGGCGTGGAAGAGGCCCTCAAGGACAAGGGCATCAACGTGAAGCGGGTCGTCTTCACCAACTTCCCGAAGTCCGTACAGGGCGCCGACACCCTGCCCGACGTGCTCAAGTACAACAAGAACCTGATCCTGCAGAACGTGGCGGCCCCCACCGCAGCGCCCACTCAGGCTGTTACCCCGGCGCCGGCACCGGCAGGCTTCCTCCCGTTAATGGCCGGCCTGCTGATCGGAGCCGCCTTCGTCCTGTACCGGGCGAGAAAAGACTGAAGGTGCATCAGGGCATTGTTCGATACCGCAAGGCATATTGCGGCGCAATCCGGGCATTCTCTTCGAGAGCGTGCCCGGCCGCCTATTTCTTCCACCACAGTTTCGCGTATTTCGAAGCGCCCTTGAGAACCAGCTTTCCGTCCTCCGCCCGCAGGCGTCCCCGGAGAAACTCCCTCAAAGCAGTCTCCTGTCCAGCCGACGAGACCGAGAAGCTTTTTTTCTGGTCCCGGACGGCGTCCTCCAGACTGTCGTACCTGTTGACATGTAGATCGGAGTAAATCTCGACGTTCGGGTATATGCCCATGCCGTACAGGACGTTAAATACGCAGTCGGCCTGCGGGCGTGCCGCGTACGGCTTCCCGTGGAGCGTCTCCCACAGTGCCGCGAGGTTTCTTTCCCAGAATGGAAGGCCGGCAAACCAGTATATGTACACGTAGCCCGAGGAGACGGCATCCATCTTCGCCAGCGCGGCGCGGAGGTCGTCCATCCCGAGCGAAAAGGAGGCGATGACGACATCGTATGGCGCTTCCAGGTCCCGCCCGACATCTACGTCTTCCCACAGCTTTTGCACGCACCGGATATTGCCTATGTTCCCGTCACGGATGTGCTCCGCCAGGACGGCCATCATGCCCGGCGAGGGCTCCACGGCCGTGACGTGCGCGGCCAGGCCTGCCAGCGGCAGCGCGAGCGTGCCGGGGCCCGCCCCGATATCCAGTACCCGGGACTCCGGGCGGATGTCCATGCCCCGGATCATCTGCGAGGTCCGGGCCCTGCGCTCCTCCCGCGATCGCGCGTCGTATTTCCTCGCCTCCTCGACGCTCACGTAGAACTGCGCGCAGCCAGTGACCCCGGCGGCCTCCCGGTTTCCGCGCATCGCGAGCTTCCAGGCCTCGTTCCAGTCGATATCGCTACAGAAGCCATGCATGTGTCGTCTTCCCTGTTATAGTGCCCGAACGCCGGGCCATTGTCACCAGCCGCGGGCATATTCGTCGAAGCACGGTATGCAGACGAACCGGCCGTCCCGGACCCGGGCGCGGGACTCGGCGACCATCTCGCCGCACTTCGAGCACTGCACCGACTGGAAAAGCCGGGCCTTCCCGGGTATCGCCGCCTCGACGCGCCGGATATCGAACATCGTCTCGACGGGCGCCTTCCTCATCGCCTCCGTCATGCTTTCCATGCGCCGCCGGAACGCTTCCGTCTCTTTTTTCGTGGCCTTCCCCGCCGCGACCCGGGGGCGAAGCCTGCCCAGCTCGGGGTCCAGGTCGTCAATGTTAAACGAAGGCTTTAATGCGATGCGGACGGCGTCGTTCGTGTTCCTGTTGATAAACGTGTAAGCCTGCTTTCCGTAGTCTTTAAAGATCAGGTTGCCCTTGCCAAGTGTGCAGCCCGTGACTACCTGTACAGCGTCGACGCCGCACGCGTCGTTCTCCACGATGGCGACGAGCTCCTCGTCCACGTCTCTCTCCGTGGCCAGCTCTCGAACGGCCGCCTCAGCCGCCCTGTAGCCGAGCATCAGGCCCGGGCAGGTATGGCCGTGGAACCTGACAGCATCGGCAAACGATGCGATCTTTTTCTTCCTGTGCATGCGCGGTTCATCGTGCATCGGTATCCCACAGAAGAGGTATCCATGCTGTTAATTAATAGTTTCTAAAAAATCCTGGGCGGGCTATCGATCATTTCCGGAATCCTTTACAGGACCGTTGAACTGTTCCGGATGTATGATATGACCCGCCATCATGCTTCGTTTAACGTATCCGGATCCTTTCCGTGTCCGTGTCGTCCCCGTATACTGTGCTGTGAGCCGTGGCCCTCAGGTAAGCGTCCCTGTCGAAGGCGCCGGAATACGACAGCGTCCATTCCTCTGCCTTCACGTAGTCATCTGGCCCATATCTCCATTCCTTCAGCAGAGTATCCCCGTCGTACAGCCTCACCGTGTCGACATATCTTCCCGGTGCTGTGTCCTCGTGCTCAATCTCGATCGTAACCGGCACGGTTTCGCCCGATCTTGCGTAATCCGGCGCATCCAGGTCTACCTCGATATCGTCAGCAGCTGCCGTGCCCGTCATTGCCAGCAGCGATAACGCCAGCAAAGGAAGCAGAATCAGTTTCCATCCCATGTTTACATCACCCGAATGCTCCATTCGTAGCCCGGTAAAATAGGCTTGCGATGCTTTCGGGCGCGTGCATCAGGGCGAGCGCCAGCAATTACCGGCGGGCTTCTGCCCCGGCAGCGGCGACATTCGATTTCGGCCAGACGGAGATTATTTTGTCCACGGCCACGTGCGTGAGGACGTTTGGCCCGGACTCGAGCGTGAGCGCGCCGTCGGCGCAGCCGACGACCTTGCCGTTGAACCTGTCCTGCCCACCGCAGTAAACGTCCACGTCCTGGCAGAGAAGGTGTCCGGTGATGAAATTCTCCATGCGAGGCTCTCGGAAAAAAAGCACATAAAGCTTATACCGGGTATCTGCGGGTTTTTACCGGGAGCCGCGGGTAATTCTGATGAATATGATCACTCACGGCAAGCCTGTGCGTTAGCAGGCGTACATACGCTTGACTATCTCCATGACGCCGGTGCCCTTTTCCGTGATCCTGTACTGGCCCGTGTCCCCGTCCTTCTGCACCAGGCCGGCGTCGGTCAGCTTGTTTAAATGATATAACAGGTGACCGCCGGTATAGCCGGTGATCTCCCCCAGGTCCTTGTACGACCGGTCGCCGGACGTGAGGCTCTTCAGCATCGCGAACCGGGCCTTGTGGGACAGCGGCTCGACGATCTCGGACACGGCCAGGTCGTCGGGCAACTGGCTGAAGAAGAGGCCGGGCCGCGCCTGCGCGAGGCTTTGCCGGTACCTGACGAACTTCTGGCCCATGGCCAGAAGCCGGTCGCGCTCGCCATCGTAGACCATCATACAGGTCTCACACTTGGTGCCGATGTCGTTGGCCCGCTCCCGGGCGTCGCGGTCCAGGATGCCCTGGACGGCCTTCGGGACGTCCTCCGGCCGGGCGCATTCGATCTCGTCGAGCCCGGCCCGCAGGTGCTTTTCCATGAGGTGCTCGATGCACTCGTCCTTCTCGGCGCCGGGCGGACAGTTGTTCATCCGCTGCTGCATCGTGGCTCGCGCCTGGGCCAGGGCGCTGTCGTAGGCGATCTGACAGTACTGCCGGGACGTGGTCTCCTGCACCTCGCTGATCCGGTCCTCGATCATGAGCGCCTGGAACTCCTTGAGCTCGTCGATCATCGACCGCAGCTCCTGCCTGATCTCCGACCGGAGCTCTTTCATATCCTTCTCGATGCCGGTGATGCGCTCCTCGATACGGTCCTTCCTCATCAATCACTGGTCTGCCGCGGTAGTATATAATTTTTACCTCAGCGAGCGGCGAAAGTAATATTATTACCCTCACAGGTAACCGGACGGTATAAAAAAATTACCTATAGCTCCAATATCTTCTCCCTCCTTTCAATGATCGATGAACATCGAGATAAGCTACATACACCTGATAAGAAACGTGCTGCGCTTCCGGCACCACGGCGGCAAAGCCCCTGCCATACTACACGCGTTCCTCCAGAGGTTCTCGACTACCCCTGAACGGTACATGAGACAAGATGCGCAGTACGCAAATGTTAGCCGGGAACAATACCACGCAGCCGCCATGGCACAATTGCAGTCGTACCGGTTCAACCGCTAAATGTAGCAGGGGGCATACGGGCGCCTCCGGTCGCCGGATGCGATGGCCTCGACAAAAATGAATAGAAAATTCCCGGTCTGCCGGAATGTGGAAGGTTTGAAGGACGAGCAACAGGGATGCTGCTTACGCTTTTGGCCTCTTCTTCGGGTTGTGCTTCGCGCAGGTGTCACACATCGAAGTTACCTCCGCAGATCGTTTTTGCAAACGCTTGTTTAAATATTTTCAGTTATGAATAATATTGATCATCGTAACACGACGAACAATGGTTTATTGATAAACACACACATGATCAGTCCCCGGAAAAGGTAAGCGATAGTGTGCCTGCTGGTGCTCCTGCGGCAGTACAGTGCGGGAGATGTTTATGCCCGTGCCGTCGTCTTCACAGAATTACCCGGCTCGTGGATCTGCATCTCGATCCGGCAGTTGGCCCTGGCGGCCTTCAGATTGCCGTCAGCCGTCTGCGCTGCGCCATGGTTCCCCTCTGTCCAGAGTTTCCTCACAGACCTTTTTTGCTATGATCAATCTCATCGGCACGTCCACGAACGGGGACAGGTCGATGACCTTCTCGCCGCACAGGCCCGCCGCTGCAAATTGTTCGAAAAGCTCCTGGTTGGTCACGTGGAAATGGCCGTGCCCTGTGATGTGCTCCTCCAGGTCGAACATCAGCGTCAGGGGCGGCCCTTTCCTGTCGTCGTCGAGCGTGAAGGTCGACTTGACGAACAGCCCGCCCTCGTTCAGGCATCCGGCCACCTTCTCGTAGAACGCCTTCGCACCGGGACGGCTGCCGCCGAACGAGCAGATGTCCAGGGCCACGTCGTAGCCGGCGCCCAGGCTGTCGGCATTATAGTCCCCGGTGATTGTCCTTACCCGGTCCTGCAGCCCGTACTCGTCGATGTACCTGCTGGCGACGTCCGTCACCCCCGGCCGGTCGAAAACGTCCACTTCCAGTGATAGGTTCTCCTGGGCGAAGCCGATGCCGAAGAGCCCGTGGCCTCCGCCCAGGTCGATCATCCGGCGGGCGCTCCTGAACTCCGGCAGCATCGAAACGATCTTCAGCGTTGCCTGCAGTCGCCCGAGCACGGCGTTCCTCGCCATATGTTCCACAGCGCCGGGGCCCGGCCCAGAATCATATCCAGGGGCGTTCATACCCGGTGACGGCCCGTTTTTCAGTATCTCGCCCAGGTTCATCCAGTAATGGCGCCGGTCCAGCGAATATCGGAGGTAGCTGGCATAGTAAGGCTCTCCCTCTACGAGGAACGGCACGTACTCGTCTCTGACAGCGTACCTGTTCCCGTTCTTCTCGAGCAGGCCGAGCCCCGCCAGCAGGTCGAGCAGCCTGGCGGTCATGTCCGGGATCGTCCCGACTTCCGCGGCCAGCTCTGCCGCCGATTTTTCCGTCCGCAAGCTGTCGAAGACCCCAAGCTCCAGCGCCGTGTAGAACGCCTGCCCCGTTTCGAAACCATTCGCCACTGCCCTGAGGTTTTTCACCATGTCCTTGAGAGGAGCTTCTGTCAGGGACAGCCTAGCCTTCCCCGTACCGCTCAATGCACTGCCTGCGGGCGCTTCGTTTTCACGCGACTGGTACAATGATCTTCCGACCCCCGTGATCGATGATCTCTACGTCGATACCGTAGGCTTTTTTCACGTTCTCCGGCGTGAGCACCGTCGCCGGGCTGCCTGCCGCTATCACGCTTTCACTGCACAGGTCTCCGCCGTCGGCATCGAAAGTACCGGAAGAAGCAGGCTCTACTTTTTTCATCAGGATGACCTCGTCCGAGTAAATGAACGCCTGGTTGGGATCGTGGAGCGTCATGAGCACCGTGATGCCATTCTCCTGCGACAGGCGGGCTATGATGCCCAGGACCCCCACCTGGTTCTTCAGATCGAGGTACGTCGTCGGCTCGTCGAGCAGCAGCACCGCCGGCTCCTGGGCGAGAGCCCTCGCGATCATGACAAGCTGTTTCTCCCCGCCGCTGGTCTTCGTGTATGGCTTGTCCGCAAGGTGGGCGATCCCGAGCGATGCCAGCGTTTCATTCGCCTTTTCCACGTCGGCCCGGCCCGGGACCGCCAGAGCCGACACGTAGGGCATCCGGCCGGTCAGGACGACATCCCGCACCGTAAACGGGAACGACGGCCGGTGGGACTGCGCTACGCTCCCTATCGTCCGGGACAGCTCTGCGAGCCCCGTCCTCTCGAGGTTCTTCCCGTTGATGAACACCGCCCCTCCGTCAGGCTTCAGGAGCTTCCCCAGGATCTTCAGCAGTGTGGTCTTGCCGCACCCGTTGGGGCCGAGCAGGGACACGATGGAACCCCGCCGGACACAGAGGCCGACTTCCTCAAGGACCCGGGACCCGTCGAAGGAAATCGCCAGGCCGCTCGCCGAGATACTGCAGGGCCTGTCATCGCAGCTTCGCGCCGTTACTCCCATCCGCTCACCTTCGTTTTCCGCAGCAGGTACAGGAAGAACGGCGCACCGACCAGGGTGGTGATGATGCTCGCGGGTATCTCGAAGCCGAAGGCAGCCCGGGCCACGTCGTCGACCAGCAGCAGGTAGGTCGCCCCGAAGGCGGCCGACAGCGGGATCAGCAGCCGGTGGTCCGGCCCGAAGATCATCCGTAGCATGTGCGGGACGATGAGGCCGACCAGCGCGATGATTCCGGCAATCGAGACAGCGACTGCCGCCACGAGCGAGGCGCAGACGATGAAGATTCCCTTGTAGAGCTCGACGTTCATGCCCACGGCCCGCGCCTCCTCGTCGCCCATGGCCAGCACGTTCAGCCTCCAGCGCAGCAGGATCATGACCGCGCAGCCCCCGGCGATCAGGTACCACGAGTCGTACACGTACGACCACGCCGTAGCATTGAAGCTGCCCATGATCCAGAGGACGATGCTCTGCAGCGATTTCTCGTGGGCCATCATCTGGACGATGGAGAGGAGCGCCGTGAAGATCGAGGAGGTGATCACCCCGGACAGCACCAGCGATACCACCGGCGTCTGCCCGCCGGTGCGGGCCATCAGGTAGGCGAAGCCGATCGCCAGCAGGCTGAACGCGAATGCGGCGACCTGGATCGACAGCCACGGCAGGACCGCGATGGACAGCGCCGCGCCAAAGGCGGCCCCCGAGGACAGCCCGAGAATGTACGGGTCCACCAGCGGGTTCCGGAAAATGCCCTGGAACGCGGCTCCCGATACCGACAGGGAGGCGCCCACCATCATCGCGCACAGGACCCGCGGCAGCCGGATGTCGAAAATGACGGAATAATAGATGTCCGGGTATCCGCCCGTCCCCATGAGCTTCGAGGTTATGACACCGATGGTGTCGGCAAATGAGAGGTGAAAATTCCCGAGCATCATGGAGAGGACGAATACCGGGACAGGGGATAATAAAAAAATAAGGATGGCGACGGTCCGCCAGCCTGCCGCCGGTCGGTAAGCTTTCCGCAGGCCGGCGGCCAGGTTTTTGACCATCGCACGCTCACCTAGGCTTTCGCGAAGCCGGGGTAGTGCACCCCGTACATCTCGACGAAGTAGGCGTCGTACTCCTTGTTCAGGTCCCAGCTCTTGAAGGTCTCCGGGTTGATGTCCTTGGCGACCTTCATCATCGCGACCGGCAGCCGGGCCGTCATGAAGTCGTACATGAACGGGTCGTCGAGCTCGTAGACCCGGCCGTTCTTGACGGCGTTGAGGTTCCTCCACGCCTGGAAGTCCGCGCCGGTCATGACGTCCTGCGGGCTCAGCTTGTCGTTGTACCACATGTAGATGACGTCCGGGTTCAGCGCAGCGATCGCTTCCATGGTCAGCACAGGGTGCTCATCGTACTTGGTATTGTTGTCCCACTTCGAGAGCACGTTGACGCCGCCTGCCGCGTTGATCAGGTCGTTGGCGGTGCTGTTCAGCCCGGCCGTGCCGTAGATGTCGCCCCACATCCAGTAGACTGTCGGCTTCTGACCCTCGGGGATCGTCTTCGAGACGTCCGTGATCTTCTTGATCTCGGCGTTCATCTGGTCGTTGGCCTGCCGGCCCCGCGCGTCGTTGCCGATGATCTTCGCGAAGTCGGTCTGAAGCTTGTCCAGGTCGCTGAAGCTGTCCAGGAACACGCCGTACACCGGCACCTTCAGCGTCTCTTCGATGGCCTTCGTGTCCTTGTCGTCCCAGTCGGCTGACCAGAGCACCACGAGCTGCGGGTTCGTCTTCGCCAGCGACTCGAGGTCTACGGCGCCGTCCTTCGAGGCCACGCGCAGCTTCGAGTCGTAACCGGGGTCGACGGCCCGGAAGAACGCCTCTTTGTACTGCGGCATCCAGATGTCGCCGATGCCGACGATGGCGTCCTTGCCGCCGACCGCGTACATGGTGTTCATGGCGTTCTCGACCAGGAACACTACACGGGTGGTCGGGTAGGGGACGGTGATCTCCTTGCCCCGGTAGTCGGTGATCGTCACGGTCTTCTGGGCCCCGGGCGTGGCCGACGGGGCCGGCGTCGGGGACGCGGCCGGCGTCGGGCTGGTACAGCCCGAGATCGATACGGCAATTAACAGTAATATTACAGCAATTGCTAAAATATTTCTTATATTCCTCATAATCCTCCCGCTCATTTAATTATTTAGTAATACTCTTTTAAAAATATGTAACACTTATTATCGTATTTATACCTATTGTAATTGCAAACCAAGCATAATAAAATTTAATTTATACAAATAAAATCACACAATATTTTCAATCGTGTGAACAGGCCGCATCCGGTTCCGGGCAGTTTTCTGCGGTACGGCATGGCTGCATCGACGATGGCTGCGGCCATTACCCGCGTAAAATAAGCTTGGGTGTAGGCCCCGACGGAGTTGTGGCAGTCGAGACCGTCTCTGCCGCCGTCGATGCCCTTGCCGCGGTCGTGTACGGTCTTCAGCTTATTCGGGCTATGGCTATCGTACGTCCTGGACCTGCCCTCGGGGGCTACGATAATACTGGCCCTGACGGCCGCTTGCGCCCTTAGCTCGTTTGTTAAAAACTATATCTTCACGGGCCGGTACAGGCGGCGCAGATTCAGCCCGGGGCAATCCACACGGAGATAAAACCTGGATGGGATTATCCGCGCCTTCCCACGCTAAGGTTCGTCTCGATGGCCTTCTACAGGATGCTGGCGACCCGTCACCAGTTTCCAGGCCGGGATGATATCTATGTCTCCTAACGTATCTTCCTGGTCGAGGGTGACAATCGTGCCCTTTTCAATCTTCAGAGTTTCCATAGCCTCTTTCAACCCCCTTGTCTCCCTGTTAAGGTTATCCTCGTCCAGCCTGTGGCATACCTGCATGGCCCGGATGTTTCCTGCCCTGTCCTTCACGATAAAATCGCACTCGTATCTCTCCCGGAAATAGTATATCGAAGGATAGTGCCGCCGCAGATGTAAAAATACGATATTTTCGAGTATCCTGCCCTTATCGGCCGAGAAAGAGACGCTATTCGCTCTTGCCAGGCCATGGTCGATGGCGTATGCCTTCTTGGGATTCATGACCTGCGACTTATATGAATACGCAAACTTCGGTACAGCGAACAGCAAATAGCTATCCTCGAAATACGAGATAAAGTTCGAGATCGTCGTCGCGGTGCCGACCTCGAATGCCTTTCTCAGGCCGTTGTACGAGAACTCCCTGCCCGCGTTAGTCATCAGATATATGGCCAGCTTTTTGACGAGTGCCGGCTCTTTCAGGCCATACCTGACGACGATATCCTTGACAACGATATCACTGTAGATATGCTGGAGCATCATGTCATTATCATATCTAAGGTACCCCGGGAATCCACCGCTTATCCCGTACTCCTCGAACGTCGCGGCCGACGAAGACTGCCCCTTAAACCGAAGCGTCTCTGCATAAGAGAACGGGAACAGCTCGTAGGTCAAATGCCTGCCCGTGAGCTTCGTGCCGAGCTCTTTGCTCAGAAGCGACGAGTTGGAGCCCGTTATGAAGAACTTTTTCCCTTTATCCTGCTTTCTCCTGACGAACCTTTCCCATCCGGGGACGTTCTGTATCTCGTCGAAAAAATAACAATCCGCTTCCGGGTTCATCTCTGAGAAAACCTGATCGAGTTTCTCAAAGTCCGATACCTCGAAGTCGATCGCTCGTTCGTCCTCGAAGTTGAAATAATTAAAGGGGCCTGACTTTTTCATTATCTGCCTGAGAAGAGTGCTCTTACCGCATCTCCTCACGCCGGAGATAATAACGGCCAGCGGGGAATCGATGTCGACAGAGTCGAGGAGGTCCCTTCTCGTGCCCTGGTCGAGGTCGACGACCTCCTGGTATTGTATTTCTGCGATCTCTTTGATGGTATCTTTCAGAAGCACGAAACTATGTTTATTTTCGTAATATAAAAAAGTTTCTTTTAATAAAAGAAACTTACTCAAAAGGAGGTACGGGCCAGATACCGGCCCGGCCCGTACCTTATCAGCGTCTAATTGCGCCCCTGCTCTTTCACTATCCTCGCGATGTCCGACCCGACATCCGACGTCTTCGCGGTGCCGCCCAGGTCGTACGTGCGGACCTTCCGCTCCCGCAGGTTCGTCTCGATGGCCCGGACGATACCGTCGGCCGCCTGCTTTTCCCCGAGGTGCTCCAGCAGCATGGCGCCGGCCCAGATCGTGGCGATCGGGTTCACCTTGTTCAGGCCCTTATACTTGGGCGCGGAACCGCCCATGGGCTCGAACATGCTGGTGCCCTCCGGGTTGACGTTGCCGCCCGGCGCGAGGCCGAGGCCGCCCTGGATCATGGCGCCCAGGTCGGTGATGATGTCGCCGAACATGTTGGGGGCCACGACCACGTCGAAGAACTCGGGGTTCTTCACGAACCACATGGTCACCGCATCGACGTAGTTGAAGTCGGTCTTCACGGCGGGGTACTTCTGTCCCACGTCCTTGAAGACCTCCCGCCAGAGCCCGTAGATGTCGGTCATCACGTTCGCCTTGTCCACGCTGGACAGGTGCCTCTTCGGTCGGGAGTCGGCCAGCCGGAACGCGTAGTCGATCACCCGGCGGGTGCCTTCTCTGCTGATCAGGCCGATCTGGTAGGCGATCTCGTCGCTGTCCGTGGCGATGTCTAGGTTGAACCGGACCGCGTACATCCGCCGGATCACCTCCAGCTCCTGCGGGCAGCAGTTGTCTTTCTTTACGCGGCCGCCGATGCCCGCGTAGAAGTCCTCGGTGTTCTCCCGGACCACGTAGAAGTCGATGTCCTGCGCCGTCTTGTTCTTCAGCGGCGTCTCGACGCCCTCGAGGAGCCGTACCGGGCGGAGGTTGACGTACTGGTCGAAGTAGAACCGCATGGTCAGCAGGACGCCTTTCTCCAGTATCCCCGGCGGCACCTTCCGGTCGTCGCCCAGCGAGCCGAGGTAGATCGCCTTGTACTTCGCCAGCTCTTTCAGCGAGGCCTCGCTGATGGTCTCGCCCGTCTTGATATAGTGGTCGGCGCCGAACGGCATGTCGATCCACTTGATATCGAAGTCATAGACGTCTGCGGCCGCCTCGGCGACCTTTTTTCCCTCGGCGATGACCTCGGGCCCTATCCCGTCACCGGCAATGACCGGCACTTTGTATTCCATTACTCCGCCTCCCTGCCCTTTTCCCGTGTCTTTTCCCTGCTCATGCGCTCGACCATCTTGCGCGCGAAGTCGATCAGCCCGCCGCTCCTCACGATATCCATGAGGAATTCCGGCAGCGGCTTCGCCCGGTATATCTCGTTTTTCGTCTGATTGGTAATGATGCCCTGCGCCTCGTCGATCTCGAGGACGTCGCCCTCCGCGATGCGGTCGGTGTCCGGGCATTCCAGCAGCGTGACGCCGATGTTGATCGAGTTCCTGAAGAAGATGCGGGCAAACGACTTCGCGATCACGCACCGGACGCCCGCGCCCTTCAGGGCCAGCGGGGCGTGCTCCCGGGAGGAGCCGCAGCCGAAGTTCTCGCCTGCCACGATGATGTCACCCGGCTTCACCTGGTCCTTGAACTCAGGCCGCACGCCCTCGAAGGCGTGCTTCGCCAGCTCCTCCGGCCGGTTCAGTATCAAAAAACGGCCGGGGATGATCGCGTCCGTGTCCACGTCGTCGCCGAACTTCCATACCCTGCCAGGCAGGGTCTCGCGCCCGGCCATGATCACACGCTCCTCGGATCGGTGATGCAGCCCTTAATAGCCGAAGCCGCCGCCGTCGCCGGGGAGCCAAGGTACACGAACGCGTCCGGGCTGCCCTGTCTGCCCTTGAAGTTCCGGTTCGAGGTCGACAGTCCGACCTCGCCCGGCCCGAGCAGCCCGAAGGAGCCGCCCATGCAGGGCCCGCAGCAGGGCGCCTCGACCATCGCGCCGGCGTTCATGAACTGCTCGACCAGCCCGGCCTTGAGCGCCTTCATGTACTCCGTCCGCGAGGCCGGTATCACGATCATCCGCACGCCCTTCGCGACCGGCCTGCCGCCCATGACGTCCGCGGCGATCTTCAGGTCCTCGAACCGGCCGTTCGTGCAGCTGCCGATAAAGACCTGGTCGATCTTCTTTCCCTCGACTCTGTCGATGTCGACGACGTTGTCCACGTTATGCGGGCAGGCGACCTGCGGGGGCATCTCAGAAAGGTCGTACTTGCGCACGGCCGAGAACTGCGCGCCCTCGTCGCTCTTCATGTCCCGGTCGGGATGATATTCGGGCACCCGCTGCCGGATGTAGTCGTCAGTCTTCCGATCCGGCTCGATCACGCCGGCCTTGCCGCCCATCTCGATGGCCATGTTGCTGATCGTCATCCGCTGGGAGACGTCGAGGTCCCGGACGATTTCGCCCCCGTACTCGCAGGCCTGGTATCGCGCGCCGTCCGCCCCCACGTCGCCGATCAGCTTCAGTATGACGTCCTTGCTGTAGACGCGGTCGCCGAGCCGGCCGTCCACCTGGAACTTCAGGGTCTCGGGCACCCGGAACCACAGCTTGCCCAGTGCGAACGCGGCCGCCATGTCGGTGGAGCCGATGCCCGTGGCGAAGGCGCCGATCGCGCCGTACGCGCACGTATGCGAGTCCGAGCCCACGACCAGCATTCCCGGGGTCACGTGGCCCATCTCCGGCATGACCTGGTGGCAGACGCCCTGGAAGATGTCGTAGAAATTTGAGATCCCCTGATCATTGACGAACTTGCGCAGCATGATGTGGTTCTGCGCCGCGTTCAGGGAGTCGGCCGGCACCTGGTGGTCGAATAACACGACGATCTTCTCCGGGTCCCACACTTTCTTGTCCTTCTGGTTCTTCATGATCTCGTAGAAGCCCTCGACCGCCAGCGGCCCGGTGATGTCGTGGGTCATGGCGCGGTCGATGTCCGCGAGAACGTAGTCTCCCGCCTGACACGGCCTGCCCGCCGCGCGGCTGAAGATTTTTTCCGTGATGGTCAGGTTACCGGACATAATGATACAAGCCATGATCATTGCGGCACCTTATAAATCTAACCTCATGAGCCCGGCATTAAAAATCCCGCTCATCGGGAGTAATAATTAAAACAGGCATACACAAACCTATTAATACTTAAATGACCATAAGCCATCATATGACCATCAGTCACATGATGACTCACGGTCATGGACGGGCGGTCAGCATGTCGACGGCAGAAAGAAAGGAAAAGGAAAAGACGGCCCGGCGGGCGGCCATCGTCAACGCGGCGGAGCGGCTGTTCGCCTCTAAAGGATATGGCGGCGTCGCGATGGACGACGTGGCCCGGGAAGCCCAGCTGGCCAAAGGCACACTGTACCTGTACTTCGATAACAAAGATTCGCTGTACCTGGCGGTAGCTGTCCGCGGAGCTGTCATCCTGAGAGATATGATGGCGAGGGGCGTGGCCCGCGAGGTTAGAGGGATCGACAAGGCCTGCGCCACCGGCGTCGCATACTACGAGTTCTCCAAACAGCACCCCTTTTACTTCCATGTGCTGACCGACGCCGGGCCCGCCGGCCGTCCGGGCGACTCCGCCATACGGCAGGAGCTGGCCGCCCTTGCCGCCGACTGCACGAAGATCGCGGCCGACGCGGTGAGATCGGGGGTCGCAGACGGCACCATCGACCCGGAAGCGGAACCGCACAAGACGGCGACGTTCCTGATCGAGTCCGCACGGGCGATGATCCGGACGCCCCTCCTGCCCGCTTCCCCCGGCGGCATCAAACCGGCCCGGGAGGAAGTCGTGTACTTCGCGCTGAGCAGGCTCAGGCATGCCATCGAACACCGGCCGGGCAAACCCCTCGAGAGCATCGATTCCGGGTGGATTTGAGCGGTGGACAAGGAGCCTGGCAGTTTATCGCGCCGGCGGCCGATCGCGCGCGCGTGTGCGACTGCCAGTGTCAGCCGGTGACTCATTGCCCGGCCTGTCGGTTCTCCGTTCCTCCATGTTTTGCCAGTTCACATTTTTCCGGGCCTCTGTGTACTAAATCGACAACATTATAACCATCTAACCCTTACTTTGTGGCGTGGGATTGGAGCATGTCCGACATTGACGAAATCTACGCAAAGCTAAACGGCAAGATCACCCGGGAAAAGTTCAGCCAGCTCATCGACGACAAGATCGACGCGATGGACGGGCTGTGCGACCAGTGGACCGCCGCGCTCCTCGTCGCGCACGACCTGGGCGTCGACGACCTCACGGCCATGAAAAAATCGGGCGGCGCCGGGGCCGCGGCCAACGGCGGTTCTGCTATGGCCGTCGCGGCCGAGGGCGTCCTGATCAAGATCAAGGACATCACCGTGGAGCGGCGCAACGTGGACTTCGTGGGCAAGATCACCACGGCCTACCCGCCCCGCACGTTCAGCCGGCAGGACGGCACCTCGGGCAGCGTTGCCAACATCACCGTCGCCGACGAGACCGGCGAGGTCCGGGTCTCGCTGTGGGACGACTTAGCGGATGCGGTCAAGACGGGCGACATCAAGGAAGGCGACACGCTCCGCATCCGCGGCTACGTGAAGGAGGGCCAGAAAGGCCTCGAGGTGAGCATCGGCCGGGGCGGCGGCATCATGAAGGACGACAGCGTCAAGATCACGCTCAAGGACCCTATGCTCAAGATCGCGGACATCGCGGCGGGCAACGGCAACATGTGCACCCGCGGCATGATCCTCTCCCGCCAGGAGCCCCGCACCTTCAGCCGCAAGGACGGCTCGACTGGCTCGCTGGCCAGCCTGATGATCGGCGACGAGACCGGCAAGATCCGGGTGACCGTCTGGGACAACAAGATCGCGGACATCGACCCCTTACAGCCCGGCGAGTCGATCGAGATCCTGCACGGCTATACCCGCGAGGGCTTCAACGGCGGCGTGGAGATCAACGTCGGCAGCCGGGGCATCGTCCGCAAGTCCGAGACCCCTGTTACGTACGAAGAGAAGACGACGAAGATCGGCGACATCACGGCCGACCAGTCCTATAACATCAAGGGCACCGTCACCGGCGTCGACGGCGTGAAGGAGTTCACCACCAAGGACGGCAAGCCCGGGCGGCTGTGCGGCGTGTTCCTGTCCGACGAGACCGGCCGCATCCGCGTGGTCTTCTGGGGCGAGCACGCCAACTTCGCGGAAGCGCTGTCGGTCGGCGACGAGATCCTGGTCACAGACGTCCAGGCCCGGGTGAACATGCGCGGCGAGATCGAGCTGTCGGCCAACTGGCGCAGCGCGGTGCGGAAGACGAAGTAAGGCCCCGAGCAATAACTACCTCTTTTTTGGTTCTTCTGGGTTTTTCGAATCTGCCGATTCAATGAAATGGGCTTCGTTTCGGGGGCCTGTCGTACCAGTACTCGCGACGATCGCAACGAAACGCGACGGGCGCAACGTTTCTCTACGTTCTCGCGCCAGTCTCTGCGGACTCTGCGAGTATCCAGTCTGCGTATGCCTGGAAACTGTATGTTCACATGAGAATTATCATGGCATAACTGGATCGTCCTGATAACGTTCTGGGATTCAGCCATGGATGGGCTCTCGTAGCGCTAGATGCTCGCAGAGTACTCGATGGATGAAAACGGGTATTATCATGTATAGGCTTATGAAAATCAGGCCTTGTCAATGCAATGCGACCCCTGTCACGCTCGCCAAGAGCGCCAGGAAGCCAAGAGCGCCAAGGACTGATTAGTTAAAGCTGTATCACAATATATGTATAGGCCTGGCGCTCCTGGCTTCCTGGCGCTCTTGGCGAGCGTGACAGGGGTCGCATGGCCTATATAAGGAAAATTTTCATGGAACACAGAGAAGGCACAGAGAGTCGGCGGATGACCGGAGCCCTGGCCAGGTAAAAGACGATGAAAAAACAGGCCGGGCAATCGCCGCATGCCCTGCCGCCGCCCGTGCGTGCGCGCGCGAGGCCGCCGCCGGTGGCCCGTTTACAATAGTTTTTAGTATGAAAGACTTTCAGGATTTTCATCGTATATGCCTGTGCATCAGGCACATCGGCGTTTCATAGGGGCGCAGAGATATTTTAGAGTTCTCGGCCAGCCCGGCAGCGCAAAGCACATAGGCATAAAGTGAATAATACCTGCTGACCTTTATGGCTGACGTGATGTACCTCGAGCTCGGCGCCGATTACCTCGACATGATCAGGCCCCTGTGGGAGGGGCTGAACGAGCATCACCTCGTCCGCTCGCCCAACTTCCGCCAGCACTACGAGCAGATGACCTTCGAGGTCCGGAAAAGAGATTTGCTGAAGAAGCCGCAGCTGCGCGTTATCCTGGCCGCGGAAGAAGGCCGGCCGATCGGCTACTGTGTCTGTACCATCGATGGTGAGACCGGCGAGATCGACTCGATCTTCGTCGAGGAGGCGTACCGCCGCAGCGGCATCGGCGAGGAGCTGATGCGCCGGGCCATCGCCTGGCTGGACGCCGGCAACGCCCGAAAAAAGATCGTCGCCGTCGCGGCCGGCAACGAGGCGGCCATCCCGTTCTACGAGAGCTTCGGGTTCCTGCCGCGGATGACGGTGCTGCAGATGAGCGAGGAAAGGCGCCCGGCCGATTAATTTTTCACTCGCGGTCATGTAATCGTCGTGTGCCGTTTCTCCCCGGACTGCGATTCGCCCGGGCGGCCACGTGCACGCGCGAGCCGCCGGCCAGCGGGCGACGGCCCTGCCTGCTTTAAAGAATAAGATAAAACTATTTGTCCTGCGACAGGCCATTGTACTCTGATATGGACCCGATCTGGCCGGTATACCTCTTCATCGCCCTCATCCTGCTGGCGGACCTGCTGCTGGTAGCGGGCATCATCCTCCTCGTCCTCTTCCTGGTGGCCTACGTCGCGTTCAACGTGTTCACGGGCTTCGTCAAGCTGATGCTCAACAAGCTCGTCCACGACCTGCTCGACTACCTGAAGAAGTACTCCGAGGAGAAGTCGAAGGGGAAGACGTCGGATTACGGAAAGGCGCTGGTCGAGGTCGCGCGGTGGATATACCGGGTGGTCTTCTGGCTGTACAACATCTTCCAGCTCGGGATCGACGTGGCTATCTGTCTCGCGGCCGTGGCCCTGATTGTCCTGGGCGTGTTTACGCTATGGGTCATCAACCTCGTGCTGGCCTGGCTGGTCTACGCCTATATCCTGTGAAATTTTCTGGAATAATGGCGCTCGAGTGAGCGCACGTGCCCGGTTTTGTTCCGTTTCGGCCCGCGTGATACGCCCGATGTGAGCTAAACGTATTTAAGAATATTTTTTGTTGCCCTGTATGGGTGATATAGTTTGAAAGGCGGAACATTAAAAAGAATACTGGCGGCGTTAGCCGTTATCGCCATCATGCTGGCGTCACTGCCTGTGGCCATGGCCAGCGGGGACTATAAGTCGGGCGGCATGGACAGGTATAGCGGCGAAAAAAGCAAGTCGGCCATGATCGACGGCGTATACCTGGTCATGGCAAAGCCGGATCAGGCCCAGGTGTCCGACAATAAGCATTCGTTCTACATCACCGAGATAGCGATCATGGGCAAAGAGGGCAAAGGCGCGGTGTTCAGCTTCGATAAGCCGCTGCAGGGCCTGTACGACGGGTCCGACGATATGGGATACATTTCCACGGTCAACTTCAAGGCGGCCCAGGTGCGCATGAACAGCGCCGATAAGCTGGCGCTCAGCACCTCGGACGCGAAGGCGATCGTCAAGCTCGAGGGGATCAAGCCGCTCTACAAGGGAGATGACTACTCGCTCATGGAGTTCAGCGAAGTATACATGATGAAGCCCGACGGCCAGATGCAGGAGTACGAGCTCGCGAAGCCCGTGACGATCGTCTACTCCCGCGACCGCAACCTTGCCGTCATCGACGCGTACCCGACGTTCACGGAGAGCCTCATGAAGGGGTCCGCGGACGCGATGGAAAAGTCGTTCAGCAGCGACCGCATGACCCTGGACGAGCTGATGAGTAAAGAGGAGAGCGCTAAGGAGAACAAGGTCCCGTACGAGAGCCCGGCAAAGGTCAGGTCGCCGGCCCGGGAGATCGGCGGGGGCAAGTGATCTCCTCTTTTTGGTTCTTCTGTGTTTTCGATCTGCCGATTCAATGAAATGGGCTTCGTTTCGGGGCCTGTCGTACCAGTACTCGCGACGATCGCAACGAAACG